>NZ_JBVISA010000036.1:0-82445 GCF_055575755.1 Kitasatospora sp. NPDC034035
AGTTCTCACGCCGCGTGATGTGCACGTCGTAGCCCATAGCGAGCCAGAGTAGACCGCGAGACCGACATGATCGCGAAGTCACACTGGAGTACTAGCCCGTGGGGTCGAGCGCACGCAAAACGGCTGGTATTACTGGGGCATGCAGGAAGAGACCGCACGCTCCGCGATCGACACGTTCATCTCCGCGTTCAACGCCACGGAGGACAGCTATGTGACTGCCCTGCTCTCCCAGGCCCTGACCTCAGACGTGGTCTTCTGGGGACCGTTGGGCCGCAGCGAAGGAATCGCGGCGGTCGAGCGGTTCGTGCTGGACATCCGGCGCCACCCGGCGGGGCCCGGCACGATGGTGCGCTGCTCAGCGGTGGACATGCCTGACGAATGGGCCCGGTACCAGTGGGTCTTCACCACGCCTGATGGAGGCCCCCGCCTGGCGGGAACGGACGTCGTCCATCTGCGACGGAGCCTCATCGACCAGTTCATCGTCTTCGCGGGGGAGATCGGGCCGTCCGCCTCCTGAGTCATCCTTCTGTCGCTGTCCTACTCCTGAACTTGCCCTGCGGTGTTGAGGGGGCGTCGGCCCCAGCGGATGCCCGCGGGTCAGCGCGGAGAAGACGAGTTCGACCTGGTTGAGCCAGGAGGCATGTGGCGGGGTCCAGCGGACGTGCCAGCGCGGGTGAGCGGCGAGCCAGGTGCTTGGCGGTGTGTGTGGGCGTTGTCGAGGATCACGTGGATGTCCTTGTCGCGGGGCATGAGCCGGTCGAGCCGGCCAAGGAAGGCGGTGAAGGTCGCGGCGTCGTTGCGCTGGATGGTGTCGGTCAGGGTCTGCCCGGTGGAGACGTCGAGCGCGGCGACGATCGAGGCGGTGCCGTGGCGGGTGAGCCAGCCGCGGACCTTGTGCGGTTTCAGGTCCAAGTCAGCCAGGATCCGGCCGACTTGGGAGGAGGAGATCGGCGCGAACACCGTGTCCGCGACCTGGTCGGCGATCGCCGCGTGGGTCCAGGTCGCGGCGGGGCCGATCGGGATGCCGGTGGCCGCGGCGACCACCGCGACGCGTACCAGGTCGTCGTAGCGGCGCGGCCGCCCCGAGCGTGCGGCGTCTTTCAAGCCCTCCAGCCCACGCTCGGTGAACCGGCCACGCCACTTGCGGACCGTGTTCACGCTCACCGCCAGTCGGCGGGCGATCCCCGCGTTGCCCGCCCCGTCGGCTGCAGCCAGCACGATCCGGGCCCGGAGTACCTGTCTGACCTGCGCCTTCGCTGACGACGCGATCCGCTGCAGCACGCCGCGCGTCTCTTCGTCCACGACCACGGCCGCCGCGTCCCGCCCCGAACCCTCCGCCATGAACAGTGATCATGGCGGAGGGGTGGGCCGGGACGGCAGGATGGCGCCGTGCCGAAGAACCCGCCAGAGTCCATGCAGCACCACCTGCGCCAGCGGCTGAACACCCGCGCCGCCGAGCGCTGGCCGCAGCTGGCCCGGGTCCACGTCCGCTTTCGCGCAGGATTCGCCTACGTGGAAGGTGAGTTGAGGAACGGCGAACGCCTGCCGCTATGTCTCCTCCGCTTCGCCGGAGTCCTGCACACCTGGGGCTTCGCGCTCTACCCCGCCAGCCAAGGCGGCTACGAGGACAACGTGCTCCCCAGCGGCCTACCCGTCGGCGCCCCCGAAGAATGCCTGAACTGCGCCTGCGGCCTCTACCTCGACAGCCCGGCGGCCTGACCGCTCCACGAACTTGCACGGAGCAGCACTAGATCAACAAGCAGAGGGGCAGGGCGGCTGGGCCGCAGCCGGAGTCGCCGGATCAGGAGACGCGCTTCAGCTGCCAGGCGTTGTCGTTGAAGCTCGGGTTCGACCAGGCGACGCAGCTGCTGCTGTAGTACGAGCCGGTCTGGACCCAGCCCGCGGGCGGGTAGGTGGTGCCGCAGGCCTGGACCACGGTGCCGACGGGAAGTCCGGTGAGCTGCTTTATCTGCTTGATGTTCGGGCTGAAGCTCTGCGTACCGCAACTGCTGCTGTAACCCCAACTCACGTCGACGTAGCCGGTCGGAGTGAGCGTGCTTCCGCACACGGTCGTGACGTCGCCCGGGGCGGCCTGGGCGGGCGCCGCGGTCAGGGCGAACATGGCAGCGGTGCCGGCGATGGCCATACAGGTGGTGCGGAGGCGAATCATGGGTGATGGCTCCTTCGATCGGGGGTGGCCCGTCAGGCCGTGGAGCCATTCCTATGGTCTGATCACCGGTTTCGGATAGCGACTTTCAGGCCTAAAGATCCACCGTGCAGATCTCCTCTTCCGCCGGCACGGCACCGCCTCGATCGTCGCCGCCCTCGACGTGCGGGCCGGCGAGGTGCTCACCGACCCCATCGCCCGCAACAACGCGGCCACCTTCACCGCCTTCCTCGACCGACTCAACGCGGTGATCGCCTCTGACAAGGAGATCCACGTGGTGCTCGACAACGGCTCCTCACACACCGCCAAACACGCCAAGGCATGGTTCGCCTCCCATCCGCGCTGGCACGTCCCCTGGGCGCCGGCGCACGCCTCCTGGCTCAACCAAGTCGAGCTGTTCTTCTCCGCGCTGACCCGCCGCGTGCTCCGCCACGGAGACTTCGCCAACCGCGACGACCTGATCGACACGATGGACACCTACGTCCGCGGGCACAACAAGGCCGCTCGTCGTAGGCCAGGACGAAGGTGGCGCTCGACGAGGTCGGCGAAGGGAACCCCGCGCCGCACGACATACTCCCGGCGGATTACTCCGGTACCTCGCGGGGGCTACGAACGACATCAGAGTGTTTGCATCCACCGGCCGACGCGACAGAGGAGCTGCGGAACCTAGCGTCGATCCCATGAAACGCAATCGCCGTATCAGCGCTGTCGCGGCGCTGGCGCTCGCCGCCCTCGTCACCGGAACCGGCGCCGGGTTCGCCGCCACGACCACACCGTCGGCCACACCGGTGGCCACGCACGCGTTCGACACCGCACCGGCCACGGCCACGGCCACGGCCACCGCGCCCACGCGGTCCTTCCAAGGCACGCTCCCCGCGCCGACCGGCCCCTACGCCGCCGGCGAGGACGTCATCCACCTCACCGACGCGAACCGTCCCGACCCGTGGGTGCCGTCATCCGGCCCCCGCCAACTGACCGTCACGATGGTCTACCCGGCCGTCCCCGGGACCGGGACGCCGGCCCCTTACATGACCCTCGCCGAGGCAGCCGGACACATCCAGCGCGCGAAGATACCGGCGAGCTCCGGCGTCACCCCGCAGACCCTTGCCGGCGTCACCACTCACGCCTTCGACGGCGCGCGGCCGCAGAGGGGCAAGTATCCGCTGGTGGTCCTCTCACCCGGGTTCGGGGACCCGCGCATGGTGCTCACCGCGCTCGCGACCGACCTGGCCAGTCACGGCTACGTCGTCGCGCTCGTCGGCCACACCCACGAGGACAGCGGCGAGACGCTGGCGAACGGCCAGACGCCGCCGTGCGCGATCTGCGATGACCCGAACCTCGACATGGACACGGTCACCGCCAGCCGCGCGCTGGACGTGTCCTTCGTGATCGAGCAGTTGACGCATGGCAATACCGCGTGGCGCCTGGCACACCTCATCGACAAGCACGAGATCGGCATGGCCGGACACTCCATCGGCGGAGCGTCGGCCGCCGCCACGATGATCGCCGACCCGCGAGTACGGGCCGGGGTGAACATGGACGGCACCTTTTTCCCGGCCCCGTTGCCCGGCCGGATCAACCGGCCGTTCCTCATGCTGGGTGCGGCCGCCTACCACTCGGCCGGCGGTGGCGACAACTGGGGGCA
The DNA here is from genome assembly GCF_055575755.1 of Kitasatospora sp. NPDC034035. Classification (NCBI taxonomy): domain Bacteria; kingdom Bacillati; phylum Actinomycetota; class Actinomycetes; order Kitasatosporales; family Streptomycetaceae; genus Kitasatospora; species Kitasatospora sp. NPDC034035. The sequence goes on from NZ_JBVISA010000036.1 coordinate 3,813, forward strand.
GGCCTGGGCCGCCCTAGGCGGCTACAAGAAGTGGCTGGCGGTCACCGGCGCCAACCACCCCAGCTTCACCGACGCGGACCTGCTCGAGGAGCAGGCCGGGTTCCCGACGCCGCCCCTCGACCCCGAACGTGGAATCGTGATCACGCGTGAGTACGTGACGGCGTTCTTCGACCAGACGCTGAAGGGGATCCGCAGTCCGCTGCTGGACGGCCCCTCGCCGAACAATCCGGAAGTACTCTTCCAGCACTAGTGCAGCGCCGCGTTGATCCTTCGGGGGTTCAAGCGGCTTTGAGTGGCCTGCCATCGTAGGTCCAGCGGTAGGGCTTGGCGTCGTGTTCGTCGTAGGCCAAGACGAAGGTGGCGATGGCCGCGGCCAGTTCGTCGCGGGAGGCGAACTGGCCGCGGCGTAGTAGACGTCGGGTCAGGGTGGAGAAGAACAGCTCGACTTGGTCGAGCCGGCTGGCGTGTTCGGGGGACGGTGTCCACATGCCGCCCGGCCGCGCGGGCCGTGGCGGCGTTCGACCTTCCCTCGGCCAGTGCCAGGACCACCGAAGCCCGCTGCACCTGCCCGAACGGCGCGGTGCGCGAGTCTGCCAGGCGTTCAAGCACCTCACGCTCGGCCTGGGTCAGTTCGATCGTGAACGCTGTAACTGTGCAGGCTCAAGGACACCGGCCACCCCGAGATGTGGGGCTTCGCTCTGTTCACCTACGGCAACGAATGCTACGAGGACAACATCCTGCCCACGGGCCTGTCCTTCGGGAGCCCCGAAGACGCCCTCGACTGCGCCGTCGGCCTCTCTACCCCGGCGACCCCGCCAGCTGACCGGCAACCCCCGAAGGATCAACGCGGCGCTGCACTAGGCTGGCCGGGGTCAAGTCGATGATCAAGGGGGCAGGACCGTGCGGATCGAACGTCACCAGGTGGACGGGGCGCGGGTGACGAAGGCCCGCGAGGACTTCGTGAACCGGATCGGGAGGCAGGTCCACTCCTACTCCCGCGCCGGCCTGATGACCACCACCGAGTGGCAGCTGATCGCCGACTCCTTCCTCGACTACCTCGGCGCCCTCTCCACCACTCGGCCCGACCTCGACACCCCCGAGGCCGAGGCCGTCCTCAAGGACGCCACCGAGGCCGCGGTCGGCGCCGTCTCCTTCGCCGCCTACTACCCGCACGACGGCTTCCACGTCTTCCTCGACTACCCCAACTTCGGGATGCGCTACGACCGCGAGGACGGGCAGGACCGCGACCCCCGCCACCGGGTCACCGCCCGGGAGTGGCTCGACGCCTTCTGCCTCGCGATCGTCTCCGACAAGGTCTCCGCCCACGGCGAGGCCTTCTGCTGGGCCCGGCAGTTGATGCCCGACGAGCCGGTCACGCCCACCCTGGAGCTGGTCGACGGCTTCTCGGCCCACTTCTTCGAGGAGGTCGACCTCCCCACCCCCGCCGAGCCGCAGCCCGGCCTGCGCGCTCTGCGCGCCCTCGTCGACGGGGACCGCGAGGCCTTCGACGCCGCTCTGCTCGCCCTCCTCCAGGACGGCCCGCACGGCACCGGACCGGCCGGCCTCCTGCCGCTGGTCCCGATCGCCCTCGCCGCCCTCGCGTACCGCACCTACGGCTGGACGCCGGCGGTCGACACCGACTACCTCCCCCACGCCCTGGTCACCGGCTTCGAGACCCCAGGCCCGCGCGTCCACGGCCTCGGCCGCGACCCACGTCCCGACGCCGTCGCCCACCTCGCCGCCGGACCCGTCGACCTCGACCGGCCGAGCCCGGCCCGCCCCCTCAGCCCGGACAGCGAGGCCCGGTTCGAGCGGCGCACCCTGGAGGCCGTCACGCCCAAGGACGGCGAGCCGCTGGACGCGTGGGAGCTCACGCGCGCCCTGCGCTACCAGAGCTACCTCCTCGCGGCGCGCGCCTCGCAGTCCTGCGACGCCACCGACGCCCAGCTCGACAACCTGCGGCTCGCCTCCCGGCTGGGGGCCGCCGTGTTCCGGGTCGCCCTCGCCGAGCCGGGTACCGAGGCCGAGGTGACGATCGACGGCCGGAGCCTGCGCTTCCCCGCCTGCCGGGACACGGACTTCGGCCCGGCCTTCTGGGAGACGGCCCTCTCCTACGCCCTGATCACCGGCGACTCGGAGGACCTCGAGCCGCTCGTCCTGGCCGGCCCCACGATCGCCGCCGAGGACCGCTCCCCGTTCGCCTCCTACCGCACCGCCCTGCACGACCACCTCCGCGGCGCCGACCCGCGGCCGGCCACCGAGCGGGCCCTGAAGGAGGTGGAACGCACCAGGGACCAGGGCTTCCTCCCGCCCCCGGTCGTCCTCTTCTCCCAGCTCGTCGAGGGCGACGAGACCACCTTCAACCTGGCCCTGCTGGACGCCCTGGAAGCCCACCGCGACCACTACTGCGTCGCCGACCGCGCCACCGACACCGACGCCGCACTCAGCCTCGACATCCTCGCCCTCGCCTGCCACGCCCGCCGCAGCCGCGGCTGGACCGTCCACGTCCGCTCGCCCTACCTCCCGCCCCGCCTGCTCGAAGCGGCCGGGCGCGCCTGACGCGCAGGCCGGTCCCGGCAAGCGCACCGCCGCCGTCGCCGGCGTCGCCGCTGGCACCGCGAAGGCCCCCCGCGCCACCACCGGGGGACCCGCCTGCCTGGAGCTACCGGGTCTTCGGCTTCTCGTAGTACGTGGCGGTGAGGGTCCAGGCGATGAGGGGGCCGTGTGCCTCTCGCACCTGTTCCAGGGTCAGGCCGTCCGGGTCGGCCGAGACTTGCCGGCGCAGCATGTGCCGGTCCTTCCGGGGCAGTCCCCACGCGGTCATCAGACGGTCGCCCGGAATGTCCCAGTCCACCGTGACGTGGTCCCGCCCGTCGAGGGTGGAGTGCGGGCCGGGGCTGTCGGGCTCCGGCTTGGGAGCGAGGCAGTCCGCGTACTGCAGCCGGGGCGGCAGGCGCTCGATCAGCTCGGGAATCGCCCGTTCCACGGGTGCCGACGGCGCGAAGTAGGCGACGATCTGCAGGTGCCCCGTCATTGCGGGCCCGACCAGGGAGTGGCCGGGGAGGAGGTCGACCCGTGAGGCCCGCCAGCAGTCGTCGATCGTCTGACTGAAGACGGGCCGCAGCCCGTACGTCCGCGCGATCGCCGCCAGCCGCGCCCGCAGCTGCTCCTCGGCGTCCTCGCAGGCCTGCCGGACAGGCTTGGAGCGGGCGAGCCGCCGCAGCCGCCAGGTGGCGGGCACGCCGGAGCGGAACGTTTGCAGAGCGACGATCGCGATGACGCCGACGCCGCCCAGGAACTGCTTCACCTTCGCCGTCCTGCGGCGCCCCTGGCTCATCCGCCCATGCTCGCCCAACTGTCCGGCCCCGCACCTGAGTACGCGTACTCAGATACGCGACGCCGTCCGTCCGCCGTCAGGGGGCGCCGGCACCGCTGCGCCCGCTTTCGGCCTCCACCCGGCCGGTCCCGTCAGCTCGCTTGGCCGGAGGCCGCACGCCTCGACTCAGGTGAAGGCGAGGACGAGCACGACGGCCGCCAGCAGGAGGACAACCGTCAACACCGGCGCACCGGGGCGCCCGCCGGGTTCGGAGGTGACGGCGATCCACGAGACGAGGGGGACCGCCAGCGAGAGGACGACCGCCAACCACCCCACGGTGCCCATGGGAACCCCGGCGACCTCGGCTCCCCAGACGGTCGTGAACATCACCGCCAGCCAGGCCGTCGCGGTCAACACCGCCCACGCCGCGCGCGCGGTCCACCGCTCGACCCGGTCGGCCGCGCGGAAGTTGGTGCGGGTCATCGTCAGGATCCGGGTCAAGTTCGCCATCGGAGCATCCTGTCGAACAACACCGCCGGGTACCAGGGCCGGACGCGCATCGCCCGACGCGCGTCGCCGAAGGCGGTTGCCGTTGCCCGACTCCCGATGCCCGACTCCTGCTTCCCGACTCCCGCTTCCCGGTCCGACCACCGATCCCCGCCGCCGTCCGCGCGAGCTCACTTCCCGTCGAGGGCCGCCTCCGGCCTCAACGCCTTTGTCAGTGGCCGAAGGTGGTCGGCGAGCAGCCCGGGCGGGTCCACTCGGCGTCAGACCGGCGGAATCACCCAGTCCGGCGCCCAGCTCCCGGCGTCGTGGCCGGCCGCTGTGGCGGCGAGGTGGGTGCGGAGGGTGGTCAGCGCCGGGTGGGGGTTGTCGCGGTGCCACAGGAGCGAGTGCGGGTAGACGGGTGTCGGGTCGGTCACCGGGATGCGGCGCAGGCCGTGGCCGGCGGGCCAGACGAGGCGGGTGTGCTCGCTCATGAAGGTGGCCAGGGCCGGGGTGTCGGCGATGGTGTCGAGGAGCGCGTCGGAGCCGAAGTTGGGGCCGGTCGCCTCGATGGTGAGGCCGAACGCGGCGACGAGGTCGTCGTAGTAGGCGGCCCACTCGCTGCCGGGGAGGATGCCGGGCATCCAGATCCGGTGTCCGGCGAGCTGGGCGAGTGTCACGGACTGGGCGGCGGCCAGCGCGTGGGCGGGGCCGGTGAGGAGCTGGAGCGGTTCGTCGAGCACCCGGACGGACTCGATGTCCTCGGGAAGGGGCCGGCCGGGCGCGGCGACGGCGCGGAAGGACGCGTCGATCGCACCGGACCGGATGGAGGAGACAGCCGTCTCGATGTCGAGCAGCATCAGCACGTCGAGGTCGATCTCGGGGTGCGCGTGGTGGAAGCCGCGCATCAGGCCCGAGGCCGCGCCGCGCGAGTTGATCACGTCGACGCGCAGTGGGCGGCGGCCGGCGCGCACGGACGCGACCGCGCGCTCGGCGGCGCGCAGCAGCTCGCGCGCGTGGGGCAGGAACGCCTGCCCGTCGATGGTGAGCTCGGCGCCGCGCGGCGTGCGGGTGAACAGCCGCACGCCGAGCTCGCGCTCCAGCGCCGCGATGCGCTTGGAGACGGCCTGCTGGGTGATCGACAGGTCGGCGGCGGCTTTCTGGAACTGGCCGGCTTCTGCGATGGCGGCGAAGGTGCGTACGGCTTCGAGGTCCATGCCGACCCACCTTAGTGAACAACGGATGGTTGTGGAGAGACGGCAGGGCAGTTGTTTGACCTGTGCTTGTGTGGCTCGCTTAGCTCTCACCGGTCAACGTCGGTTTGTTCGAGTGGGTCGTCGAGGGGTGCGCTGGGCATGATGGGCAGGAGAGCGTTGGGCCGGCAGTTCGGCTGGCTGTGGGCGGCGTACGCGGTGAGCGCGTACGGGTCCGGGCTGGGGTTCGGGGCACTGCCACTGGTCGCCGTGCTGGTGTTGCACGCCGGCCCCGCCGAGGTGTCCGCACTGTCCGCGGTGGGGCCTGCGGTGGGCGCGCTGATCGCGGTGCCGCTCGCGCCGTGGGTGGAGTTCCGGCGCAAGCGCCCGGTCATGATCGCGATGGACCTGACCCGGTTCGCGGCCATGGCGACGATCCCGGTCGCCTACGCCTTCGACCGGCTCGGTTTCGTCCAACTGCTCGTGGTGTCGGCCGTGGTCGCCGCAGCCAAGATCGCGTTCAACGCGGCCAGTGGCGCCTACCTCAAGGCCCTGGTCCGGCCGGAGGACCTGCTCGTGGCCAACGCGCGGTTCGAGTCCACGAACTGGAGTTCCATCGCGGTCGGGCCACCGCTGGGCGGGGCGGCGATCGGCCTGTTCGGGCCGGTCACCACCGTGGTGGCCGACGCGCTCAGCTACCTGCTCTCGGCGCTGGGCATCACCGCGATCCGCGGCCGGGAGGAAGCGCCGCAGGCAAGCGGCAAGAGCCCGGTCCGGGCGGGCGCACTGCTCGACGGCTGGCGGCACATCATGGGCGATCCCGGTCTGCGGGCGCTCTACCTGAACAACATGCTCGTCTCCGGCCTGATCATGGCCACCGAGCCGTTGCTCGCGGTGCTCCTCCTGGGCCGGCTCGGCTTCCCGCCCTGGCAGTATGCCCTCGCCTTCGCCGCCCCCTGCCTCGGCGGACTCGTCGGCTCCCGGCTGGCGCAGCGGGTCGTGGCCCGCTACGGACGGCACCGGGTCTTCCGGGTCATCGGGACCCTGCGCGCAGTCTGGCTGATCGGCCTGGTCTTCGTCCGTCCCGGCGTCGTCGGCCTCGTCACCGTGATGGCCGTCGAGCTGGCGATCATCATCAACATGAGCCTGTACACCCCGGTGCTCGCCACCTACCGGCTCGAACGCACGCCCGGACACCTCGTCGCCCGCACCCTGACGGCCTGGTCGATCGGCCAGCAGGCGTCCATCGCCGTCTGCACAGCGCTCGGCGGGCTGCTCGCCGACGTCACCGGCCCACGCACCGCCCTCGCGGCCGCGGGACTGCTCATCCTGGCCACCCCGCTCCTGCTACCCCGCCGCGACCAGACGCCGCAGCACGAGCCGGAAGCGTCCCTCAGCCGCACATGACACACCGCGACAACCCGACACCCAGGCCCGCGGCCGCATCAGGCCACATCCGGTACGCCAGGCCGCAGCTGGACCGCCTGTGCGTGTCCGGGCGGACCGGGCCGACCGCGCCGACCGGGCACACCGCCAGCCAGGAGGACACCCGCATGAGCACCGCCCCCGCCGCGCCCGCACTCGACCCCGCGCACACCGCTCTCCTCGTCCTGGACTGCCAGCCCGCGGTCCTGGCCGCCCTCCCCGAAGACCGGGACCGCGAGGCCCTGCTCGGCCGCCTGGCAGGGGCCATCGCCGACGTCCGGGCGATGGGCGGCACCATCGCCTACGTACGCGTCGGCTTCACCGAGGCCGACTGGGACGCGATCCCGGCCGTCAACAAGTCCTTCGGCCCGCTGGCCCGGCACCGTGCCCTGCACCACGAGGACCCCGCCACCGCCGTCCACCAGCGCCTGGTTCCCCAGGACGGCGACATCAGCGTGCGCAAGACCCGCTACGGCGGCATGTCCACCACCGACCTCGACCGGCAGCTGCGCGAACGCGGCATCACCACTCTGGTCCTCTCCGGCATCAGCACCAGCGGCGCCGTCCTGTCCACCGTCATCGACGCGGCCGACCGTGACTACCAGCTCTACGTCCTGTCCGACGGCGTCGCCGACCCGGACCCCGAGGCGCACCACGCCCTGCTCCGTCACGTCCTCCCCGCACGGGCCCGCCTCATCGACACCGCCGAACTGCCCACCCTGCGCCGGGCCGACTGACCCGAACCACGCACCGGGCCCACCCACGGCCGCCGCACGCGCACCCGGTGCGGCGGCCGCGGCGCCGGCCCGGCAGCAGCCCGGAGCTCTCACCCGCTGCCACGCTCGCCGCCCGGGTCACGGCACGCCCGGGTCACGGCACGCCCGGCCGGTACGTCCGGCACGGCACTGCCGGTAAGGATCGCCGGCGCCGCTTCCGCGCCAGGCCCCGGGCGTCTGCCGGGGTTGCCCGTCGCAGGGCGTGCTACCGGTCAGCCGCTTCCAGCACCTGCGTGACCAGGGAGACGTCGGCCTTGGGTATCACGATCACGTGCTGCTCGTCGCTCGCCGCCAGGTCGAAGCGGGCCATCTTCGGGTGCGGGGTCTTCTGCTCTGACGGCGACAGACGGAACGGACCCCGGAGGACGACGTTCTCGCGGGTGCGCTGGTTGCGCCAGGTCACCGTGCCGGCCGCGAGGTGGAGGTGGCCGGACGACGCGTGCGGGATGGTGCGTCCCTTGCCGACCGACAGCATCTTGACCGTGCCCAGCGTCGGGCTCGAGCAGAACACCTGCAAGGTGGTGCCCGCTCGAAGGTCGGCAAGGTCCTTCTCCGTGCTCAGCCGCCGGATGCCGAACATCGAAAGCAGGGTGTCGGAGAGCGTTCTGGTTCCCGCTGAGCGGCGGATGTCGGTCGTCACGGCGCAGATCATCCCAGGAACAGCCGGAAGGCTCGTGACCAGGGGGTCTCCGAGGAGAGCGGTGCACCTGGATGTACGGCAACCGCGGGTGGAACCGCCGACCTGTCCACCGGCCAGGACGCGCGGCGCCCGGCGACGCGGACCCTGCCCGGCGGCTCGGTGCCCGGCGCCCCGGCGAGGCACGCGGTTGGTTCCGCCGCCTGGTCTTCGTGGCCCCGCGTCGGTCGCTCAGGTGCCCGGCGAGCGCGTGGTCGTGCCGGCGGTCAGCCGCCAGAGCCCGGCCACTTCGTAGTAGATGCCGTTCACCACCTGCAACAGCACCAGGGTGACCGGCCAGAGCAGCGCGCCGAGGCCGGGCACCAGGTCCACCGGCAGGGTGTAGGCCATCACGACCCGTGCGGCGGCGTCGAGCAGCATCGCCACGCCCCAGATCGCGGTCGAGACCCGCCAGATCCGCCGGAAGGCCGGCTCGCGGTCCCACAGCACGTCCCAGGAGGTGCCGTCGGAGCGGAACCGCCCCTCCAGCAGGGGTCGGCCGCCGTGGAAGAGCAGCGGGCGCCTGGCCCTGATCGAGATCAGGAACCAGAGCCCGGCGACGCCGGTCAGCCAACCGTCCTTGGCCAGCAGGAACCGGGGGCTGCCGCTGACCAGTGCGGCTGCGACGCCCAGCAGCATGGTCCCGGCGATGAATCCCGCCATGCCCTCCAGGCTGCGGGTGCGCAGCCACTGCACCGCTGTGGTGAGCGCCGGCAGGAAGGCGCCCGCCAGCAGCGCGACGAAGACGCTGACGCCGGCGGCGCGCAGGCCGTAGTACACCGCGATCGGGACCGCGATGTCCCACACGAGACCGAGCAGCAGGCGTCGCCCGCTCGGCCGCGGCGGCGGCGCCTCGGGGGTCGTCACCGCCGGCACACCGGGCGTGGTCATGGTGTCCTTCGGGTCGCGAGAAGGGCCGGGGTGGTGATCTCACGGACGCGGTCGTCCACGCTCAGGTGGGGCGGCTGCGTCATCCGCACGATGGCGGCGTCGATCGCGGACTTCAGGGGGAGTGCCGTCAGGGTGGTGTCGAACTCCCGGAATTCCTCGAAGGCAGTCCGTCCGTACCCGCTCTCGGCCAGGACCCGGACGGTGGCCGCGATGGTCTGGCCGCGCCGCCCGGTCGAGCTGGGCGATCGCCGCCCGCCTCGTGTTACCTGCACGGGTGACTTCTTCCTTGGCGGGACAACGGCCAAACCCGAGGCCGTTTCCGGCTGTTCACGGGCCCTGCGCCGGCCCCGCACCGCGACGGTCCCGCTGCCCGCGCCCGCCGTCTCCTGCTCACCGACGGCACGCGGGGGCGTCGCGGGCAGGGTCTCGTCGCGGGCAGGGCTCCGTCGCGGTGTCGGGTCGTCAGCTCTTCAGGCGGTCGCCTTGAGGGCGTCGTCGAGCCAGTCGTAGATGCGGGCCTGGGTCAGGCGCATGGCGCCGGGGTGGCAGTGGGCGCCGGCGCCTTCCTCGGCGGTGAAGACCATCAGGGTCTTGGGGCAGGTGAGGTGGTCGTAGAGCTGTTCGGGCTGGCCCTTGAAGAACATGTCGTCTTCGGCGTCGCAGACGAGGGTGGGGCACTGGATCCGTTCGGCGATGCCGCCGGCAAGGGTGTAGTCGAGGTAGGAGGCGTTGAAGGCCCGGGGGGTGTCGACACCCATGACGTACATGCCGTGGTTGAACGCCCAGCGGGCGATCGGGTCCTTGGTCATGATCTGCTCGAGGGCGGCGTCGAGTTCGGGAGCGGACTGTGCACGCAGGAGCCGCTCGGCCTCCTCGCGGGTGCCGGGGATGTTGCGGACGGAGGTCTGGCCGAGGTCGTAGAGGCCGTCGACGGCTATCAGCGCGGCCAGGCGGTGCTCGAACGCCGCGGCCCTGGGGGCGAGGACGCCGCCCATGCTGAGGCCGAGGAGCGCGATACGGCTGTTGTCGACGTCCGGGAGGGTCTCGGCGAAATCCACGACGGGGGTGATGACGTTCTCCCAGTCGGGGCGGAAGACCAGACCCTCGTGGTGGCGCGGCCCGGGCATGCCGGGGCCGTCGAAGACCAGCACGGTGTAGCCGCGCTCGACACCGGCCATCGCCCCGAAGAAGTGCATCTCCTCGGCGGTGCCGTCGAAGCCGTTGTGCATGATCAGCGTCGGCCGCGGTGTCCCGGAGTCGTCGACCCGGTACAGGTAGCCCGGCAGGGTGGTGTCCTCGTACGGGATGGCGACCGGCTCGATGACCGGGGTGAACAGCGGCGCCGCCGCCCGGAAGCAGGCCACGCTGCGGTCGTAGGCGTGGTCGTGGCGGGGGTCGCAGGGGTGGCCGTGCAGGAAGAACTCGGCCGACCGGTAGTAGTTCGACGCCCGCAGGAACCCGTCCCGGGCACTCACCCGGTGACCGGCCGCCAGCGCCTTCTCGGCCTCGCCGGCCACCCGGTCGGCGGTGGCCAGCCACTCGGTGTACCAGCTGGTGTAGTCGCCCTCGGTGATCCGCTCACCGGTCGAGACGACCTCGCCGAAGTCCGCGCCGCCGTAGGCGATGTGGCTCATCGACCGCAGGGTCTCGTACCAGAACTGGATGTTGTTCGGGAACAGCAGCTGCTTCATCGCGCACTCTCCTTCATCGGCAAGCACAGATGTGTGCTTGCGAGTGAGACTGTAGACCCTTCGGGTCCTCAGAAGCAAATATTTGTGCTTACGATGGGGGTATGACCCAGAAAGAAGCGTCCGCCCGAGTCCGCAGGAGCCCCGAACAGGTCCGCGCGGCCGTCCACCAGGCGGTCGTCGACCTGCTCTCCGACCCGGAGGGCGAGGAGATCAACATCCCCGCGATCGCGCAACGCGCCGGCGTCAACCACACCAGCGTCTACCGGCGCTGGGGCAGCCTCGACGCACTCCTGGCCGACATGGTCACCACCCGCCTCGAACGCGACTCACCGCTGAACGACACCGGCACCCTGCGCGGCGACCTCCTCGCCTGGGCCGAAGCCACCGTCGCGAGCATGCGCACACCCGAAGGCCGCGCCCTCGTGCGCGCCGTCGTCCTGTCCATGCCGAACAGCGCCCACGCCAAGGCCGAGCGTGCGCAGCACTTCCAGCGCCGGATGCACTCCATCGAGCAGATCCGCCGACGGGCCACGGCCCGAGGCGAGAACCCACCGACCCTGGAACAGATCCTCGACCAGCTCATCGCGCCGTTCTACATCCGGGTGATCTTCGGCATCGACCCGCCGGCCGGCGGCTACCCCGAGCTCCTCGTCGACAGACTGCTCGGTAACGGAAGTGCGCCCTGCTCAGGCAGTGCGTCCACGGCGAACCAGGGCCGTATCGGGTGGCGAGGCCCCGCCGTTCCTTGATCTTGTTGATGCAGCGTTCCACGGTGTTGCGGTCGAGGTCCGCGTCGTGGGAGAGGGGGCGGCCGCCCTTGCTGCCCTTCCTCCTGCGGTTCGCGGCCCGGTCGGTCTTCTCCGGGATCACGGCCGTGATCCGACGTCGGCGCAGGTGGGTCGCGGACCTCAGTCGATGCGGGAGACCTGGTAGTGGCTGATGTACCAGTCGTCGTGCGCGCGCTGTACCAGCACGCTGAGATTGACGCCCAGTGTCGGCCGGTCGGTGAACGAGAAGTCGACACTCAGGTAACCGAGCACGAGGTCGTCGGCGAGCTGCCTGGTTTCGAGAATGCGATATGCGGCCGTCATCCCGAGGGGCTGGGAATCGTAGTAGTCGGCGACGCCCTGCCGGCCGACGCTGTACGGGTGCAGTCCCTGGAAGATCGCGTCCTGGGTGAAGCGGGAGGCGACCAGCTGCGGTTCGTGCGCGTCGACGGCCGCCTTCCACTGGTCGAGGACGCCGCGCAGGATCGCTTCGGCTTCTGTCGTGCCGTTCATCGGGATTCTCCTCGGGTGCGATCGGGGATCAGAGCTGCCAGGGCCCGCAGATGTGCACGCTCGAGGCTCCCGAACGTCTGGGTGCGACACCGCCCGGCTGCCCACCACCGATCCGCGCAACCGGGACCGCTACTCCTGGAGCCCGGGGTCACTCGGGTGCGGGGACAGCGCAGTTACCGTGTCGTGCCGCCACGCTCGCAGCGGCATCGACGCAAGCACCTGCTCCAAGTGCTCCGCGTCGTCCGCGCTGAACAGGCCCCAGGTGCGCCATTCGCCGGGGGCGAGCGGCGGACGCCACAGCCGCAGCAGGCTTCCCTGAGCGGCCAGTTCCCGCGCCCGTGCCGCCTCTCTGGCTCGGATCTCCGCCACGGCCTCCTCGGAAGTGCCCTCCGGCACACTGGTCACCATGTCGACCAGGAACTCCATGGGTGGCTCTCCTTATGACGTCGTGCCCGACACTGGACGACACTAACGTCGGCCCGGCGTGGCGGTGATCATGTGCGGGCGCGGCGCGCCGAGAGGCACCGGACGTCCGGCCGGCCGCGAGGCCGCCTCGGCCCGGACGCCGTCTAGAATCTGGCCCCACGGCCGAAGAGGGGCGCGACCACGGGGGGCGGCGTGACGGAGTCCGCAGGTTTCGGGTGTGCGGCGTGCTGTGCCGAGGACGCCTCGGTGGCGCGGGCGCACCACCAGAGTTACACCGGGGTCCGGGTCGAGAAGATGATCCAGGACGACTCGCACTTCATCGTCTCCGTCCAGCGCTGTGGCCTCTGTGCGCAGGCCTTCGTGAGCGTCTTCACCGAGTACGTCGACTGGGTCGCCTCGCGGGACGCGCAGTACCGGACCGTGCTGCCGATCACGGACGCCGAGGCGGGCGATCTGACGGCTGGGCGGTTGAGCCCGTACCGGGTCGGGGCCCTCGGGCGCGGTCGCCGCCACCTGCAGAGCGACTGGCCGAGCGAGGCCGACGAGCCGTCCGTGTACTGGGACAGCGGCGTGTTCGAGGTGCGGGAGGGGTACTGACCCGGCCGGCTCCGCGCGCCGCCCCCGCCCCCACCGAGGACGGAGCGGCGGTCCGGCCGTCGGACTATCGTGTCGGTCCAGGCGGCGGTCGTCTCGCGCGGTGCGAGGAGCAGTCGCCGGCGAGGGGGATCGCGCATGCCGAAGGGGCTGGCCCAGTTGGGCCCAGCGCTCTACGTGACGAGGGCTGGGGACCAGCGCCTGGGCCCGGCTCCGCCGAGCAGCGGCGACCGGGGCCTGCTGCGCAGCGGGTCCGTTCCCTGCCTGCTGACGGTCCTGCGGGTGGCGGCGCACCAGGAAGCGGACAGGGGCGCCGGCATGGGCCTGGCGGTGGCGCTGGTGCGTGCCGGTCATCTCGCCCGGGCGGTCGAGCTGGTTCGGACGGGCGCGGGCCGGTCCGGTCCGGAGAAGGACCTCGTCCGTCTGGTGCGGACGGCGGGCGAGGCCGGAGACCTGGACGGTGCGCGGGCGCTCGCCGAGTCGTTGACCGACCGCTCGCTGCGGGACTGCGCCCTGGTCGCCCACATCCCGGCGGTGGCGCGCGCCGGTGAACGCGGGCGCGCCGTCGGCCTGGTGGAGACGGTCCGCTATCCGCACAACTGGCCGCGGGCGTGGGCCGGGTTGGCGAAGGCGGTGGCCGACAGCGGCGACTTCCCCGCGGCGCTCGGGTACGCCGCCAGAGCCGCCGAGTGCGCGGGCGGCGCGGAGATGGGGCGGGTGCTCGTCACGGGCATGGAGATCGCACTCGCCGCCGGGGACCGCGTCCTGGCCGGCACGTTCGCCGACCGCGTGGAGGACCTCGTGCGGTGCGAGAGCCGCAATGGTGTCGGACAGCGCTCGTTCCTCGTCGCGGTGCTGGCTTTGGAGGCCTGTAGCGGTGACCTGGACCGGCTCGACGCCGTGCTGCGCAGCCTGGTCCGTGCCGCCGCCGCGAAGGCTGCCGAGGCGGCGGCTGCCGAGGCAGCGGCGGCAGGGTCGCCGGAGAGCGACGCCGACTCGGATGCCCTGTGTCTCACGATCCTCGCCCGGCCCCGCCCGCCCTTCGACGCCCGGATCGTGCCCGAGCTGCTGGAGGCGGTCGCCGAGACCGCCGACCGGGAGGTGGCCCTCGCCTTGGCGGGCCGGGCCGAGGCACTGCTCCGCTCCGACGCGGGCCTCGACAGCCTCGGGCTGCGGGAGGCCGTGACCTTGCTGCTGGCCCGGCACGGGCAGGTCGAGCGGGCCATGGCGATCGCCGACCGGATCGTCGAGCCCGATCTGCGCGCGGCGCGCAAGGCCGAGATCGTCGAGGTGCTGGCCTGGTCCGGGGACACGGACCAGGCCGAGGACCTCGCCCGCGCCTTCGCGGACCGCTGGGCGCGGAGCCGGGCCTTGATGGCCGTCGTCGGCGAGCTGGCCCGGCGCGGCGAGACGGCCCGGGCCGAGGCCCTCGTCCCCGCGATCCCCGACCGCTGGGGGCGGGACGAGGCGCTCATCGACGTCGTCGGCGCGTTGGCCCGCCAGGGCGAGCCGGAGCGGGCCGAGGACGTCGCCCACACGATCCGCCACGGCCGGACGCGGGCCCGTGCACTGGCCGCTCTGGTGGAGGTGTCGGAGCCCGCCCGCGCCCGCAGGCTGGCCGCCCGGGCCGTGTTCCTCGGCGGCTGGGCGATGGTCCTCGAAGACCTGGAGGAGATCGCCCCCGGCGGGGCACTGGCCATTGCCGCCGAGCTGATGGCCCGGCAGGAGGCCCGCACCCCCACCACGCACGAGGCGCGACGACGAGGACGGCTCCCGGCCCGGCGGCCGTGACGCGAGGCTGAGAACGGCGCGGGAGCGCACGAGCCGGACCGACTCCCGTGAGGGAGCGGGCCTGCTTCGCTGCCCTCGGACGCGACCCGGCGGCGATGCCGTGGGCGTCGATGCGGATTCTCGACCGCGTGTTCCGTGGTGTCAGCGACCGGTGCGATGCCGCAGGGAGAAGGGGGAGCTCGTGAACGGTGGGGGAGACCGGGTCCGTGCTGGGGGTCTCCCCGGGTCTGTTGCCCCCGCCGGCTGTCCTGCTGCTCGCTGCTCCCGTGGGTGGCCGGCCTGCCGGCTTCGCGTCCGGGCCGGGGCGGCGTCAGGTGTGTATGCCGGCAACAGGATTGACCGGGGGGCCGCCACACCATATTTTGAACGCGTTCAATCTTATGGAGGGGGGCATGGACATGCTTCAGCACGTCGGGCCTGGGGCGGCTGCGGAAGGCGCAGGACCGGTCGGGGGAGCATCCGCCGCGTCCCCGGCGACGATGCGCGCCGGTGGCGGCAGCGGCGGCAGCGGGCGGCGTCGGCCGCAGCCGGGCGTGAGGAGCCAGCCGGACAGGAGGAGGCGGCGCGGTCTCTGCTACGCCACCGTCCACTCCTTCACCGTCGCCCTGCTCGTCCTGCTGCCCGCGGCCTACCTGACCGTGTTCGAGCTGTCCGACGGCTACCCCGGCGCAGACCCGGCGATGTACCTCCTGCTCGTGCTGCCGCTCCTACTCCTCCCGTTCGCCATCGGTACCCGTACCTCGGCCGGCCACCGGCGGGCAGCCCTGCGCTGGTTCGGGCGCGCCGTGGCGTACTACGTCGCCTGCTTCCTGGCCCCGCTCGTCCTGCTCCTCGCACTGGCCTCGCTGGCCTTCACCGCGGCCCTCGGCGGCACCTGGACGTCGGAGTCACTGCTGCTGGAGGGGCTCGAATACATCAGCCTGGCCGCCCTGCTGTTCGGCGGCTCCGTCGTCGTCGCGCTGTTCATGGTGGCGCCATGGGCGGCGCGAGGCCTGGACGCCCGCCCCGTCCTCGCCGTCCTCGCCAACGTCATGCCGACTCTCGTGGTCATGATCGGCGCCATTCCCGCCGTGATCGTCATCGCCGTCCACCTGGTCTTCACCTACCGGGTGATGCCTGCCGCCACCCTGTGGCGGCGCTCCCACCCGGGCGCGAGAGCCGCAGGGCAGCGGCAGGCAGACTCCGCCCCCCACCAGCGGCGGTACCGGTGACCGGCCCTGACGGGCCGTCCTGACCGACCGTCCTGACGGACCGCCCCGCGGGTGGTGAGGGGTCGGAGCATGCGAGCGTCGGCGGACGTCGGCGCGTGGTCCTCCGCGCTGATCCTGGAGGAATCGGCCGAGCCGTTCACGTTCGTCGTCGATGCCGGCGGTGTGAGGAGCCGTTGTCGTACCGACCACGCTGAGCACGAGTTCGAGTGTGACGGTGGGGTCGGGCCGAACTACTCGGTCGTGGCACCGGGTTGGGCTGCGGCCCACGCGGCCCGCAGCTCCGAGAGGCGCGACCGGATTTCCGGGTCGTCGGCGCTCGATGCGACCAGGCCTGGCAGGACGACCGGCCGCCCCTTGTGCCGGCGCACCTCGAGGAGGCAGTGATCGATGCCCCGGTTGACCTCCGGTGAGAACCCGAACGACCGCACCTGCGGCCAGGGGACCACACGTGTCCTCAGCAGGGTCCGCGTGGTGAGGCCCGTGGTACTCACCGTGGTACTGCCGCAGAGGGGGCCCACGAAGGAGGCGGCGATGACGTAGGCGACGATCAGGCCGGCCGTGAAGAGTGCGATCATCGTAGGATCCCGGCCCTTGGCCGCTGCGGCGAGGACGAAGGCAAGGGCGCAGGCCAGAGCGGTCGGGAAGAGGACCAAGGTCCTCCGGCCCGTCCGCCGGAACCGGATCGGCGCCTTGAAGTAGCGCTGCCCGTCGCGCCGATCGCTCATGGATCCCCCGCTCGCTGTGCCGCCGACCGTCATTGTCCTGGAGGTCCTGGGCGCAAGCCAAACTTCTGACACGGCCGACTTCCCCGGTCGCCCCTGCGGGCATGACCGGTTCGGACGAAGAGCGGGATGGGGTTGAGGTCCGCGCGACCCTCGCCAGGTGCGCGCCCTGGAGCGCCAGCACCTCCCGCTCGGAGAGCAGGTAGGTGGCCTCGCCCGCGACCACCCCGGCGTGCAGGTGGCGCTTGAATCCGATGAACCGTGTCACGCCGCGACGACTCCGGTGTCGGCGGGCCGGTCGAGGTTCTCGACGACGAGGACCGGCTGCTCGGCGGCGGCGGACGGCTCCTCGGCGGGCGGGTGCTACCAGTTGGCCCAGAGGAGGTTCCAGCCGCCGAGGCCGTTGTCGGGGGCGACGGTCTTCTCCTTGGTGTTCACGACCGTGACGACGTCGCCGATCAGCGAGCTGTTGAAGAACGACCCCGCGGGGGAGGTGTCGCTGCCGCCCTCCACGTCCTTGAGCGCGACGCAGCCGTGGCTGGTGTTGGCCGTGCCGAACGGATCGCCCTTGTACCAGTAGTTCCCGTGGAGGTAGGTGCCGCTCCTCGTCAGCCGCATCGCGTGCGGGACGTCAGGGATGTTGTACTCATTGCCCAGGCCGACGGTCTGGGAGTTCATGTGGGTGACGTTCTCCTTGGACATGATGACCATGGTTCCGCCCCAGGAGGGGTACTGCTCGTCGCCGAGGGTGGCGGGCACGGTGGTGGACTTGCCGTCCCGCTTGATCGTCATCAGGTGCGTGGCGGCGTCCGCGGTGGAGACCTGGGAGCGGCCGATGGTGAACGGTTCGTCCTTGTCGATGTCGCCCCAGACGCCGGGGGCGACTTCGACGTTCTTCAGCCGGTAGTGGATGGTGACCTTGGTGTTCGGCTTCCAGTACTCCGCCGGGCGGAAGTCGATCCGGTTGTCGCCGAACCAGTGGCCCTTCACCTCGGTGCCGTTGTCCGTCTCGAAGGTGATGCCCTTGGCGACGGCGTCCTTGTTCACGATCTTGCTGCTGAAGTCCACCTTGACGATCATGCCCACGCCGTAGGTCTGGCCGTCGGCGATGTTGTCGTTGGTGGACACCTGCTTGCCGGGCGAGACGGTGGTGAAGGCACTGGTGGCCGCGGAGACCAGACCGTCGGCGTCCTTCGCCTGGGCGTTGACCGTGTACGTCGTGCCGGGGGCGAGCGCGGCGGCGGGCTTCCAGCCGGTGCCGTCCGGGGTGATCGAGCCCTGGACGGGCTTGCCGTCCTTGTCGGTCACGTCGACGGCGGTGAGCTTGCCGTGGGAGACGGACACCTGGAGCGCGGTCGGTGCCACTCCCTGGGCCCCGTCCTTCGGCTCCATGTCCAGCACCGCGGTCGACGTCCTCGGCGTCGTCGGGGCAGCCGCCGCGGCCGCCCCGCCGGGGGTGCCGGAGGCGGCGGCGTCAGTGCCCTTGCCCTGGCCGTCGCCGCAGGCCGCGGACATCAGCAGGACCCCGCCCATCGCCAGTGCCACCGCACCGCGGTGGAATCGGTCGTTGGTGCGTATCGCGGCCCGGGCCGCTCGAACAGTGCTCACAGTTGCTCCCTCTCGGTGTTCGACGTCAGCTTGTGCGCCCGTTCGTCCCAGCCGCAACGGTGGGCCGGCGATCAGGGACGCGGGGACGCCTTTACCCGGTTTGAGCTGGGAGGACGTAACCTTCCTGGGACGCGCTCGCGGGGCGCTGGGACGGCACGGCCGGTGCCGGCGGCGGTCTCGGGGGAACCGTGGGACGGTCTGCGGCGTGCTTGTCTGCCGGAGCTCACGTCGGCCCGCGTCCCGGTGATCCGGCTGTCGGCGACGACCGGAGCCGGGGGCGCGATCACCGGGAGGTTCACGCGCGGGTGGAGGATCAGTGTCAGAGGGGATCGGGGAGTTGAGGGAGTCGGACGAGGTTGCGCGGCTGCTTCAGGAGCTGAAGAGCCGGTCGGGGCTCAGTTACGGCGCGCTGGCGAAGCGGCTGCACGTGAGCACGTCGGCCCTGCACCGCTACTGCAACGGCGATGTGATGCCGGTGGAGTTCGCCCCGCTGGAGCGCCTCGCGCGGCTGTGCCGGGCGACACCGGAGGAGCGCACCGAGCTCTATCGGCTGTGGGTCACCGCCCACGCGGCACGGGGGAACCGGCAGGCGTCCGCACCCGCCCCCGCGGCGAAGGCTCCGTCAGCGGCTGCGCTGACTGCGACGGCTGCGGTGGCTGCGACGGCTGAGGGGGGTTCTGCGGCTCCCGGGCCTGCGGCACCGGAGACCCCTGCGGAACCGGAACCGGAGGCGGAAGCGGCGCCGGAACCGGAGGCGGTACCGGAACCGCGACCGGCCGCGGGAGGCGCCGCGGAGGACGGGACGGCCGCCCCGACGCGCACCCCCGCCGTTCCGCCGCAGCGGCGAGTGCGCCGGGGTGTACTCGCCGCCGTGACGGCTGCCGCGGTGCTCGCCACCATCGGGGCCGTCGCCACCGGTCTCAAGAGCCACACGGGCGGTGACCCCGCCTCGGCTCCCGCCCCGGCGGCGCACGCCGGGCCGTCCGCCGGGCCGTCCGCCGGGCCGTCCGCCGGATCGTCGGCCCCGCTCCCGACCCCCGGCGCCACGCCGGTCGCCGCCGGCGCGACCCCGTCGGGGCCGACCGGCGCCGCCGACCAGAGTGCGAGTGCCCCGATCACCGTCGCGGTCCGCCCGTCCCGCTGGGACGCCGAGTGCAACCGGTACCTCGTCGACCGCCCGCCGTCGCAAGTCCCCCGGCCGCCTGCGGTGGTGGACGTCCCCGCCTGGGTCTCCAAGGTCGGGGCGGTCCCCGGCCACTACCAGTCCATCGAGCTCACGGTGCAGGGCACCGGCAGCGAGACCGTGGTGCTGACCGCGCTCAACGTCCGCATCGCCCGGATCGCGGCCCCGCTGGCCTGGAACGCCTACTCCATGGCCGACGGCTGCGGCGGCGGAGTCGGCGTCCACTCGTTCGACCTCGACCTGGACGCGGCCCGCCCCCGTCCGGTCGTGAGCGAGGGCAGAACCGGCCTGCCGGTCAAGGTGAGCGAGCGGGACCCGGAGGTCATCGAGGTCAGTGCCGAGACCACCTCCCACGACGTCAGCTGGTACCTGGAACTGGAGTGGTCCAGCGGCAACCGCAAGGGCACGCTGCCCATCGGCCTCGGCGACGGCACGCCGTTCCGCACCAGCGCGGTCAAGGGTCGGCCGCTGTACAGCTACCCGATCGGCGGGAAGGCCTGGGAGCCGAGCCCCTTCCAGAAGTGACGACCGCGCGGGGACCGATGCTTTTCGACGTGCGCCGGTCGATATCGCGGACAGGCGCAGTCGGGCGCCGACGCCGCAACTGCCCGCCCGGGTCGCTTCAGTCGCTCGGTCCCTCCCGGCTGCCCTGCGTTCCCAGGGCCCGGGTGCGGGCGCAGCCGGTCAGCGGCGGCTGCTCAGCGGTTCACCGCCCGCATCCCGTTCTCGTCGTAGCGTTCGCCCGCCGCCCGGGGCAGCTCGGCGTCGATGCGGGCCAGGTCCTCGTCGGTCAGCTCGACGTCGACGGCGCCCGCGTTCTGCTCCAGGTAGGTGCGGCGCTTGGTGCCCGGGATCGGGACGAGGTCCTCACCGCGGGCCAGGACCCAGGCGATGGCCAGCTGGGCGGGGGTGATGTCCTTTTCCGCGGCGATCTCCTTCACCTTGTCGGCGAGCCGGAGGTTGGCCGCCAGGTTGGCCTCGGTGAAGCGCGGGTTGCTGCGGCGGAAGTCGTCCCGGTCGAGCTCGTCGGGGGAGCTGAAGCGGCCCGCGAGGAAACCGCGGCCGAGCGGGGAGTACGGCACGAAGCCGATTCCGAGTTCCCGGCAGGTGGGGAGCACCTCGGCTTCCACGTCCCGGGTCCAGAGCGAGTACTCGGTCTGGACGGCGGTGACCGGGTGGACGGCGTGGGCGCGGCGGATGGTCTCCGCGCTCGCTTCGCTCAGCCCGATGTGGCGCACCTTTCCCTCGGCGACCAGTTCGCCGAGCGCGCCGACGGTCTCCTCGATGGGCACGGCCGGGTCGACCCGGTGCTGGTAGTACAGGTCGATGCGGTCGGTCCCGAGCCGCGCGAGCGAACCGTGGACGGAACTGCGGACGTGCTCGGCGGAGCCGTCCTGGCGGCCCACCGTCGACATGTCGCCCGGAACGGCGCCGTCCATCCGGTAGTTGAACTTCGTGGCGATCACGTACTCGTCACGGTGTCCCCGGATGGCCTCGCCGACCAGGGACTCGTTGGTGAGCGGTCCGTAGACCTGCGCCGTGTCGAGGAAGGTGATGCCGAGATCCAGGGCGCGCCGGATGGTCGCGGTGGCCTCGTCCTGGTCGGCCGTGCCGTAGAAGGCGGACATCCCCATGCAGCCGAGGCCGATGGCCGACACCTGGAGGTCCCGCAGACTGCGCTGTTGCATGTGACGTGCCAGCCCTTCGTCTCGTCTTCCCGTAGCCCGGCGCCCCTCCGGCGCCCCGGTCCGACCGGGCGGGCGGGCCTCGTGTCCTCGGAGAGGACCTTACGGTGCCGGTGCCGTCCGGTGACGGACCGGCACCCCCTGACGCAGTCGCAGTCGCCGTCGCCGCCGGTCGGGTCGCGGAACGGGGGGAGGTCGGAGTGTGGCCCACTGTCGGCGGCGGCTGGAATGCTGTGTGCGTACGTACACTCCCGTGGAGATCGGAGCCCGAGAATGCTGCCCGCCATTGCCGACCGCGACGAGTTCGCCGCACTGGTCATCAGAACCGACTTCGGTGACGACGAGGCCTGGCAGGCCGTGCTGGTGGAGCTCTCGAAGCCGTGGGAGTTCGACGGTAGTGACGATGTCGATCCCTACCTCCACATCCTGGACGATCCGGCCTGGTCGGGAGCGACGCCCGATGACGTGGTCGCCGCACTCTCCGGCGACCGGGAACTGAGCATCGTGTACCTGGCAGACCGCGTCACGATGAAGGACCACGAGCACACCTTGCTGGCGGTGTCCGTGCCGACCCGGGAGGAGTACGCGAGCGACGAGGAGTTCGAGGCACACGGCGGAGCCGTTCGGACCGTACCCGCTGGTATCGGCGACATCCACGCGAACCTGTCGATCGCCAATCTGGATTTCGCGGACGTCGTCGAAGCCGCGCGGATCGACCCCGCCGGTATCTTCCGGTCCTTTTGAGAACTCGCCACGTGAGCCGGTCGAACGCGCTGGGCGCGGACTCCTTCGCCGCGGCGTACGAAGAAGGCCGGGGGCTGGACCGTGTGACGGCCGCGACCGAGGTCGACCCCGCCTCGATGTCCGGAGCCAACGGACGCACTGATCGAAGCCCGGCGGCCGAGCGGCGCGCGGGCCGGGGCAGGTCGCCGTGCTTGTCGGAGTCGGTCGACCTCGTGGGCGGTCCTGTCGGCGGCGGACCGTATCGTTGGCGGAGATCACCATCCGAACGCACGCGGGGGCACACATGACCGTTCACCGGCCGGGGCTGCCGGAGGACCTTCCGCCGGCCGAGGAGCTGTGGGCACGCTGGGCGCTGCTCGCCGCCCTTGAGGCGACCACCGAGGACGAGGAGCGCCCGCCGCGCTACCGGACCGGCCGGTGGATCGATGACGAGGGTCTGCACTGGGACGACTGCGGTTGCACCTGGTGGGTCATGTCCAAGGGGGGCGAGGGCCGGTTCGTGCTCTACGGCGAGGACGAGGCGAGCGACGTCAAGTGGTACGAGCCGGCGATCGACGTGCTGGCGGGCGGCCCGGACTGGCTGCCCTACGAGGCACTGCGGGACCGGCTCGCAGGGCACGAGATCGGCTGCGTCTACTGGTACGAGAACGGCGCCTGGGCCCGGGCGCCGTACCCGGACGGCCTTGACGACGACGGCCTGGACTGCGGTATGAGCTCCTTCATCGACCGAAGCGAGGTGCTGGGCGATCTGACGAACCACCTGGACGACACGGTCGACGGGCAGAGCGCGGACAGCCTCCTGGCCGACGCGGAGGCGTACCGGCTGGAACCGCAGAGGCTGCTGGAACGCCTGGGGCAGACCAACGGCAACGACGACCCGCTGGACCGGCCGGCCATCGTCCGGGCGCTGGCCCGCGCGGGCCTGACAGGGGAGTTCGCGGCGAGCGACACCGTCTGAGCCGCCTGATGCGTCCCCAGGCCGGAGCGGGATGCGGCCGGAGCCCGGTCAGAAGTCCAGGACCTCGCGGTCGAGCGGATACTGCGCACGGTGGAGGCCTTCGTACGGCGAGGGCGTGATCGGCAGGACGCCGGTCGGCTGCAGGCCCAGGTTGTCGTCCCAGATCCGGGGTTCGACCTGTCCGAGGACGCGGAACCGCTGGAAGGTGAACGGCGGGCTGTCGGTCGGGAAGAACTCGGCTGTGGTCGTCACCTGGAAGTGCAGGTGCGGCGTGGTGGAGTTGCCGCTGTTGCCGATCAGCCCGAGGACCTGGCCGGGTTCGACGCAGTCGCCCTCCCGGACGCCGAGCGAGCCGGCTTGCAGGTGGGCGTAGAGCAGATAGCGGCCCGGCGCGACCTCCACGGTGACGTGGTTGCCGACGGTGTCCTCGATCGGCGGGACGGGCGGCGTGACGGGCGGCGGGTTGTCCGGGATTCCGTCCTGGACCTCCACCACCCGGCCGCCGGCCGCCGCCACGACCGGCTGACGGTAGCTCAGGTAGCTGGTGAGCTGGGCAGGGTCGCCTTCCCAGGCCTGCCCCTGCTCGCCGACCCGGTACCAGTCGATCGCGAAGCGCTGCGGCACGCCGAAGCGGCCGTTGATCGGGGCGAGGCCGCGCCGGTGGTGGGTGTTGCCGCAGCACGACTCGCTGGCGTACCAGGTGCCGGGCAGGACCGGCGGGTTCAGGTTCAACGGCGCGGTGCGGGCGATCGGGGTGGCCTGCACAGTCTCCTCGAACGCGGAGGGGCCGGAGGCGGTCAGGATGGCACCCGAGAGATGGTGTTCGAGGACGTCGGGCGCCGGCTGACCGCGGTCGAGGGTCAGGTCGAGCCAGATGATCCACTGCTGGGATCCCTGGATGACGGTCGGCGTCGGCGCGGGCGGCGGTGGGGTGTACCCGTCCGCACCCGGCAGGGGGTCGCCCACCGGATTGGCGGCCTCGCTCAGCGCCTGCCCGCTCAGCGAGCCGATGACCTGGTGGGTCCGGGCGTCTCGGACCTCGACACGGTCGAGCCGCATCGGCGTGCTGCCGGACAGTGCGCTCGTGGTCAGCAGTTCGTACGAGAGATGCGTCCTGCCGTCCGTGGCGTCGAACGGCGTCGGTTCGGTCAGCACCGCCGCCGTCAACGGCGTGAAATGCGTGCCGGGTGCCAGGGCGGCCGCGCCGGTCCCGTATCCGGGTCCCGCTGAGGCCGCCAGCACGGCGGCCGTGAGCACGGCAGCGGCGAGCCCGCGCAGGAGAGGGCTGCGGCTGGTGCGGTCGCGAGGGTCGCGCTCTGCCATGGTGCTCTTTCATCCGTCGGGTCCGGGTCCGTGAAGGACGCCGGCACGCCCCGCGGCGAGACGCAGGCCCATGTAACCCGCCGGCGCGCCGCTTCGGGCGGAGGCCGCCGAAGCCAGGTGCCGAACTGCACCCGTCCAGCCGCATCGACCGCCGAGTCTTTGCCTCCATGGCTCGCAGGAAGGGGAACGGGTGCAGGGGGCGGGCAGCCGGGGCGAGGCCATCGCGGCGGCGCGGACGGCGGGCCTCGGGTACTCGTGGCGGAGCGAGGTCGGGGGAGGGGACGGTCACGGACGCTGGGACGGTTCGAAGCGTCCCCGCCATCGTCCGTCCGGCGTTCACGATCGGTACGCGGCGTCGTGGTATCTGCGCAGCCGGGGGCCACGGATCGCGGGCAGCCGGACCAGGGTGGCGCTGAAGGCGCCGTTGTGGGGTTCCAGGGGGTACCAGGGACGCGGCGGCAGCGGGTAGTCGTCACGCAGGACACCCGCCGGGAGCACCCCGGTGGCGGGCGTCGGCGAGGTCTCCTCCGCGGGACTGGCGAGGTACGCCCAGACTCCGCTGTCCAGCGGCACCACCGTCGCATCGCCGCCGGGTGGGCGCCACGGCTCACCCGTGTCGGGGTGACGGGGGACAAGGAGGACGTCGGGGCGGGGCCGGGGCTCGGGGATGCCCGGGCCGGCCAACCCCACCGACCGGGGGTCGGGCCCGGGCGGGAGGTAACGGGCGGCGGCGTGGCCGAGCAACTCGGCGACGGGGCCGGCGGGGAGTGCCACCGGGTGGTTCTCGGTCGCCGCCACCCTCGCTCGCGGCTGAGGATCCATCGGATTTCGGAGCGGCTCCAGGGCTTCCGGGGTGCGCGTCATCCCCGGGTTGATGACGGGTCGGCCCGGCCCCGGGGCGACGAACGCCCCATGCCCGGAGCACCCGGTGGCTACTTCGAGGCCTTGTCGCCGGCTGGTGCATCCTGGGCGGCCGGCGAACTCACGCGACCGCTGTCGGTAGGTGATGCGAGACTCGGTCCCATGAAGCCCAATGACCCCAAAGACGACCTGCACCGCTACCTCAAAGCAGCCCGCGCAGCCCTCGTCTGGAAGCTGGACGGACTGTCCGAGTACGACATCCGCCGCCCCCTGACGCCGACCGGCACCAACCTCCTCGGCCTCGTCAAGCACCTCGCCAGCGTCGAACTCGGGTACTTCGGTCCGACCTTCGGCCGCCCGCACAACGAATCCCTCCCCTGGCACGAGGAGGGCGCCGAGCCCAACGCGGACATGTGGGCGCCCGCCGACGAGTCGCGCGAGGATGTTCTCAGCCTCTACCACCGCGCCTGGGCGCACGCGGACGCGACGATCGAGGCGCTACCGCTCGACGCGATGGGCCACGTCGCGTGGTGGGGCGACAGCGGAGACGTGACGCTTCAGCGGATCATGCTGCACATGACGGCCGAGACGAACCGGCACGCCGGCCACGCCGACATCGTCCGCGAGCTGATCGACGGCAAGGTCGGTATACGGGAGGACAACAGCAACATGGATGGCGGCGACGAGGCGTGGTACCAGGGTCACTGGAACCGACTGGAGGCGTCCGCCAAGGAGGCTCAGGCCAAGCAGCGCTGAGGTCGTTCGGGGAGGTGTCTGCCTTGGCAGCCCGTGTTGTCGCCTGCTTGCCCTCCCCGCTCCCCTCACGCAAGGATGGCGTCGGTTCCGGACGTTGATGACGCAAGGAGCTGTGTCATGACGGCGTCGTCCTTGGCTGTTGTCGAGCGAAGCGGCACGTGACGCGCACGACGAGCCTGCCGGTTGCGTCCAGGCGGAGGCGGCGCCCGTCATTGGTCAGCGCGGGGCCAGACGAGCGGGGGTAGTGACGCCGCTCCCAGGATCAGCTGTGCAGAGCCGTCCAGGCTGCTATCTGGACCGATGAGCACTTCACCGAGTCCGGGGAGGACGTCGTGAGGGATGAACCACCTTTGCATCTCGTTCGGCCCGAACTCCTGCGTGATCCCCCCGCGCAGGGGCCCGGAGGAACAGTCCTTACGGGCGCGCAGCGCGGTCCAGCACCAGCCCCGTCCGCGCGCCCGGCCGCAGCCAGACGAGCCACGTGAGCGCCGAGCACGCCAGGTACGCCGCCAGGAAGCCGAGGTACGCGGCGTCCCCGTTGTGGCTGGCCTGGAACGACTGCCGGAAGGCGAGGTTGACGATCACCCCGCCGAACGCCCCGATCGCGCCCGCGAGCCCGATGAGCGCGGCTGAGCGCCGCCGTGCGTCGGCCTCCGCCGTCGCCGGGTCGGCGCCCGCTGCGACGGCGGCCCGGGCCCGGCCCTGGTAGTGCGCGGGGATCATTTTGTACGTCGAGCCGTTGCCGATCCCGCTGAGCACGAACAGCGCGACGAACCCGCCCAGGAACAGCGGCAGCGAACCCGCCCGGGAGGCGGCGAGCACGACGGCCGTCCCGGCGCCCATGGCCGCGAACGTCGCGAGCGTGACGCGCGCGCCGCCCCAGCGGTCGGCGAGCCGTCCGCCGACGGGCCGCAGGAGCGAGCCGAGCAGCGGCCCGAGGAAGGTGAGCGCGGCGGCCTTGACCGGGGTGTCGAAGCGGTCGTGGAACTGCACCTGGAGCACCTGCCCGAAGGCGAAGCCGAACCCGATGAACGAGCCGAACGTGCCGATGTACAGCGCCGACACGGCCCAGCCGTACGGGTCCCGGGCCACCTCCCTGAGCGCCCGTCCCTCGCCGGTCGAGGAAACCGCCAGGTTGTCCATCTTCCACCAGGCCCCCGCCGCCGCGAGCACGATCAGCGGCAGGTAGACCAGCGGCAGCAGCCGCGGGTGGGCCACGCCCGCCGTGGCGAGGACGAGCAGCCCGAGCAGTTGCACGGCCGGCACTCCGAGGTTGCCGCCGCCCGCGTTGATGCCGAGCGCCCAGCCCTTGAGCCGGTGCGGGTAGAAGGCGTTGATGTTGGCCATGGACGAGGCGAAGTTGCCGCCGCCGACACCGGCCACGCAGGCCACCGCGAGCAGCGTCCCGTACGAGACGCCGGGCCGCAGGACGAGGGCAGCGAGCACGGTCGGCGCGAGCAGCAGCAGGGCGCTGATCACCGTCCAGTTCCGCCCGCCGAACCGCCCGACGGCGAAGGTGTACGGCAGGCGCAGCAGCGCGCCGAGCGCGGTGGGGAGCGCGGTGAGCGTGAACTTGCCCGCCGTGTCGATGTGGTACTGGGGCCCGAGGAAGAGCACGAGCACCGACCACAGGCTCCACACCGAGAAGCCGATGTGCTCGGAGAGGACGGAGAAGACGAGGTTGCGCCGGGCGATCCGGGCGCCGGAGCGCTGCCAGAACTCCTCGTCCTCCGGGTCCCAGGCGCGCAGTTCGGCCGGTCTGGCGTCGACGGCGGTGGTCACTGCGCACCCCCGGACACCCGGACCGGCCAGATCTTCAGGACTGCCGGGCTACCGTCGGGGGCGGTGTCCTCGTCGAGGCAGCGGCCGTCGGTGAGGTCGAAGACGTGCTTGTACATCGGCGAGGCGAGGGTCGGGCGGTCGCCGCGGCTGCCGAGCAGGCCGCGGGAGAGCACCTGGGCGCCGCTGAACGGGTCGAGGTTGTCGACGGCGTACAGCGTCCCGGTGCGGTCGACGAACAGCGCGACCTGGTGCGCGTCGCCGATCAGCGCGGCGACGCCGCGGCCGGGCTGCAGGTCGTCGAGGGTGCAGACGGCGTGCCAGCGGGTGCCGTCGTGGATCTGAACGGTCACGGGGTGAGCACCTCCAGTCGGGCTCCGGCGACGAGCACCGGAGCGTTGAGGGCGTTGAGGCCGGTGAGGGCGGTGAGGGACTGTCCGTCCTCGCCCGGGCGGGCGGGGCGGATCTGGCCGCGTTCGGGGACGAAGGTCACGGCCGGGTCGGGGGTTCCGGGGGCGTTGACGAAGGAGGAGAAGCGCCGCATCCGGTCGGGGTCGGCCAGGGTCTCGGCCCATTCGTCCTGGTAGCCGCTGATGTGACGGACCATCAGTTCATCGAGCTCGGCGGCGATGCCGAGCGAGTCGTCGAGGACGACGGCCCGCAGGTGGTCGAGGCCGCCCTCCAGGCGCTCCAGCCAGACCGAGGTGCGTTCGAGGCGGTCGGCGGTGCGGATGTAGAACATCAGGAAGCGGTCGATGGTGCGGATGAGTGTCTCGCGGTCGAGGTCGGCGGCGAGCAGGTCGGCGTGCCGGGGCGTCATGCCGCCGTTGCCGCCGACGTAGAGGTTCCAGCCGGCCGAGGTGGCGATGATGCCGAAGTCCTTGCTCTGCGCCTCGGCGCACTCGCGGGCGCAGCCGGAAACGGCGGCCTTGAGCTTGTGCGGGGAGCGCAACCCCCGGTAGCGGAGCTCCAGTTCGATGGCGAGGGTGGTGGAGTCCTGGACGCCGAAGCGGCACCAGGTCTCGCCGACGCAGGACTTCACGGTGCGCAGCGACTTGCCGTAGGCGTGCCCGGACTCGAAGCCGGCGTCGACCAGCTTGCGCCAGATCACCGGGAGCTGGTCGACGGTGGCGCCGAACATGTCGATCCGCTGGCCGCCGGTGAGCTTGGTGTAGAGGCCGTGGTCGCGGGCGATCTCGCCGATCGCGATGAGGCCCTCGGGGGTGATCTCGCCGCCGGGCACGCGCGGGACGACCGAATAGGAGCCGTTGCGCTGGAGGTTGGCGAGGAAGTGGTCGTTGGAGTCCTGGAGGGCGCCCTGTTCGCCGTCGAGGATGTGGCCGTTGCCAAGGCTGGCCAGGATGGAGGCTACGGTGGGCTTGCAGACCTCGCAGCCCTCGCCGCTGCCGTGCCGGTCGAGCAGGTCTGAGAAGGCGGTGATGCCGGTGACGCGGACGATCTCGTACAGCTCGGCGCGGGTGTGGGCGAAGTGCTCGCACAGGCCCTTGTCGGTGCTGACGCCGGCCGCCTCCAGCTCATCGGTGACGACGGTGCCGAGCAGCTTGATGCAGCTGCCGCAGCCGGTGCCGGCCCGGGTGCACTTCTTGACGGCGGCGACGCTGTCGCAGCCCTGGTCGCGGACGGCGGCGCGGACGGCGCCCTGGGTGACGTTGTGGCAGGAGCAGAGCACGGCGTCGTCGGGCAGTGCGACCGGCCCGGCGTTCGCGAACCCGGCGGGCAGCACGAGCTGTTCGGCCGGGACGGTGAGCGGCTTCCCGGCCACCGCGAGCGGGCGCAGCGTGCCGTAGGCGTCGGTGTCGCCGACCAGGACGCCGCCGAGCAGGGCGCCGTCCTGCCCGATGACGAGCTTGCGGTAGACGCCGCCGCGGCTGTCGCTGTAGAGCACGTCGAGCGCACCCTCGGCGGTGCCGTGCGGGTCGCCGAAGCTGGCCACGTCGACGCCGAGGAGCTTGAGCTTGGTGGAGGTGTCGGCGCCGGTGAAGCCCTCTCCCGGCAGCTCCGCGAGGGTGCGGGCGGCGGTCTCGGCCATCTGGTAGCCGGGGGCGACGAGGCCGTAGACGCGGCCGTCGGCGGCCTGGGCGCACTCGCCGATGGCGAGGATCGCCGGGTCGGCGGTGCGGCAGTGCTCGTCGACGACGACGCCGCCGCGGGCGCCGACCGGCAGGTCGCAGTCGCGGGCGAGCTGGTCGCGGGCGCGCACGCCGGCCGAGAACACCACGAGGTCGGCGGCGAATTCGCGACCGTCGGAGAGCGCGAGCCCGGTGACCCGGCCGTCCTCGCCGGTGACGACACCGCTCGCGCCGGCGCTGGTGTGCACCGTCACGCCGAGGTCCTCGATCTTGCGGCGGAGCACGGCGCCGCCGCCGTCGTCGACCTGGACGGCCATCAGGCGGGACGCGAACTCGACGACGTGGGTGGTGAGTCCGCCCGCCCGCAGCGCTCCGGCGGCCTCCAGGCCGAGCAGCCCGCCGCCGACGACGACGCCGGTGCGGGCCGTTTTGGCGGCCGCGCGTATGGCGTCCACGTCCTCGATGGTGCGGTAGACGTGGCAGCCGGGGGCGTCCTTGCCGGGCACCGGCGGGACGAACGGGACCGAGCCGGTGGCCAGCACGAGTGCGTCGTAGTGGAGTTCGGAACCGGACCGGGTGGTGACGGTCCGCCCGGCCCGGTCGATCGTGGTGACCGGGTCGCCGAGGCGCAGGTCGATGCCGTGCTCGGCGAGGAAGCCGGGCGGGCACAGCGAGAGGTCCTCGGCGGTGCTGCCGTCGAACAGCGCGCTCAGGTGGACCCGGTCGTACGCGGGCCGGGGCTCCTCGGCGAGCACGGTGACCCGCCAGCCGGCCGCGGCGGGCTGCGCGGTGAAGGCCTCCAGGAAGCGCTGGCCGACCATGCCGTGGCCGACCAGGACGAGGTCGCGGACAGTGCCGTTCGCGCTGCGGTGGTCTGTGGTCATCGCGGTACTCCTCGGGTGAGCAGGTGCAGGGGGTGGCCGCCGAGCGGTCCGTCGCTCTCGAAGGCGCTGGCCAGCGCGTCCACGGTGGCCAGGTCGCCGAGCAGGATCGCGCCGACCAGGCGGTCGCCGCGCAGGACGAGCTTCTTGTAGCTGCCGCGGGTCGCGTCGGCGATCCGCAGGACGTCGAGGCCGGGGTCGAGGGTCTCGTCGACGGCGCCGAAGGCCGCGTACTCCAGGTCGCCGGTGCTGAGCCGGGCACGCGGGAGGCTGCCGGTGTAGCGGGCGTCCGGGTCGGCGCCGGACAGCCGCCGGGCGAGCGCGTCGGCCTGTTCCCAGGCGGGGCCGGCCAGGCCGTGGACGGTGCCGCGGTGCTCGGCGCAGTCGCCGATCGCGGACACGTGCGGGGCGGCGGTGGCGAGCCGGTCGTCCACCAGGATCCCGGTGCCGACGGGCAGCCCGGCGCCGTACGCGAGGGCGGTGCGGGGGCGGGTGCCACAGGCGAGCACGACCAGGTCGCAGTCGAGCCGGTAGCCGTTGGCCAGTTCCACCGCGCCGACCTTCTCCCCGCCGTGGACGGCGCGGGCGCGGTTGCGGGCGTAGGTGTCGACGCCGAGCGCGAGCAGGCGCTCCCGCAGCACCTCGGCCGCCTCCTGGTCGAGTTGACGCTCGATCAGATATGGTCCCTGGTGAACGATTTCGGTGCGGACACCGAGCGCGGAGAGCGCCCGCGCGGCGCTCACGCCGAGCACCCCGCCACCGATCACGACCGCGCGCTTCGCGGTGACGGCCTCCTCGGCGAGCCGACCGCAGTCCTCCAGCGTGCGCAGGGTGTGCACGCCCTCGGCGAGGGCCAGCCCGTCGGGGCGGCGCAGCCCGCGCACGGGCGGCAGCACCGGGTTGGAGCCGGTCGCGAGGACGAGCTCGTCCCACGGCTCGGCCGTGCCGTCGGCCAGGGTCAGCGTGCGGGCGGCCGGGTCGAGGGCCACCACCTCACAGCCGGGCCGTGCTTCGGCGCCGCCGAGTGGCAGCGCGATCGACTCGGCGTCGTAGCGCCCGGTCAGGACGTCGGCGAGCAGCACCCGGTTGTAGGGCGCGCGCGGCTCGGCGCCGTAAACGGTGACGGTGCCCGGCCCGCCGAGCGCGCCGTAGCGCTCGGCGAAGCGGGCGCCGGCCATTCCGCCGCCGACGACGGCGATCCTCGGGGTCACGGGGGTCACGGGGCCACCTCCTGCTCGACGCGTTCCACCCGGACGGCGCACAGCTTGAACTCCGGCATTCGGGACACCGGGTCGAGCGCCGGGTTGGTCAGGCTGTTCGCCCGGCCCGCGCCCGGCCAGTGGAAGGGCATGAACACGGTGTCCGCCCGGATCGCGTCGGTGATCCGCGCCGGGGCCACCGCCCGTCCGCGCCGGCTCGTCACCGCCACCGGCTCCCCGTCGGCCACCCCGAGCCGCTCGGCGAGCCGCGGGTGCAGCTCGACGAACGGGCCGGGCGCGGCCTTGGTGAGCTCGGCCACCCGCCGGGTCTGCGCGCCGCTCTGGTACTGGGCGAGCACCCGGCCGGTGGTCAGGTACAGCGGGTACTCCTCGTCCGGCTCCTCGCCGGCCGGGCGGTGGGTGACGGCCACGAAGCGGGCCCGTCCGTCCGGCGTCGCGTACCGGTCGAGGAAGAGCCGCCTGGTGCCCGGGTGGTCCTCGGCCGGGCAGGGCCAGAACACGCCGTCCTCCGCTGCGATCCGCCGGTAGCTGATGCCCGCGTAGTCGGCGTCGCCGCCGGCCGAGGCGCGGCGCAGCTCGTCGAAGGCCTCCTCGGCCTCCGTCGGGAAGCCGGTCGCGACGCCCAGGCGGGCGGCGAGTTCGCGCAGCACCCACAGTTCGCTGCGGACGCCCTCCGGCGGGTCGAACGCGCGGCGGCGCAGGATGACCCGGCCCTCCAGGTTCGTGGTGGTGCCGTCCTCCTCCGCCCACTGCGTCACGGGCAGGACGACGTCCGCGAGGCGCGCCGTCTCGGACAGCACCAGGTCGGCGACGACCAGCAGGTCCAGCGCGCGCAGCCGCTCGGTGACATGCCCGGCGTTCGGCGCGGACACCGCCGGGTTGGAGCCGGCCAGCAGCAGCGCCCGGACGCCGTCCGGCCGGCCGAGGCCGTCCAGCAGCTCGTACGCCGACTTGCCCGGGCCGGGGATGCTCCCGGCCGGCACGCCCCACACCCCGGCGACGTGCGCGCGAGCGGCCGGGTCCTCGATCGAGCGGTAGCCGGGCAGTTGGTCGGCCTTCTGGCCGTGCTCGCGCCCGCCCTGCCCGTTGCCCTGGCCGGTCAGGCAGCCGTAGCCGCTGAACGGGCGGCCGGAGTGGCCGGTCGCCAGGCACAGGTTGATCCACGCGCCGACGGTGTCGGTGCCCTTGCTCTGCTGCTCCGGACCGCGCGCGGTGAGCACCATGCCGGTGGCCGCGGTTGCGAACAGCCGGGCGGCCTCGCGCAGTTGGTGGGCGGGCACGCCGGTGATCCGCTCGACCCGGTCCGGCCAGTGCGCCATCGCGGCCTCGCGGGCCGCCTCGAAGCCGGTCGTCCGCTCGGCGACGAAGCCCTTGTCCACCAGGCCGTCGGCGATCACCAGGTGCAGCAGGCCCAGCGCGAGCGCCAGGTCTCCGCCGGGGCGGGGCTGGAGGTGCAGGTCGGCGAGCTCGGCGGTGCGGGTGCGGCGCGGGTCGACGACGATCAACGTGCCGCCGTTCTCGCGCAGTTCGCGGAAGTAGCGCATGGCCGGCGGCATCGTCTCGGCCGGGTTGCCGCCGACCAGGATCAGGCAGCCGGTGTGCGGGATGTCCTCCAGCGGGAACGGCAGGCCCCGGTCCAGGCCGAAGGCCCTGCGGTGCGCGGCCGCCGCCGAGGACATGCAGAACCGGCCGTTGTAGTCGATGTTCGCGGTGCGCAGCACCACCCGGGCGAACTTGCCCAGCAGGTACGCCTTCTCGTTCGTCAGCCCGCCCCCGCCGAACACTCCCACCGCGTCCGGACCGTGCTCCTCCCTCGTGCGGGTGAGCCCGTCCGCCACGCGGTCCAGCGCCTCCGGCCAGGAGGCGGAACGCAGCGGCCCGCCGGGCCGGTCGCGCAGCAGCGGGCCGGTCAGGCGGACGTCCCGGGCGAGCACGGCCGCCGCCGAACGGCCCTTGCCGCACAGCGCGCCCCGGTTCACCGGGAACTCCGGCCGCTCCAGCACCTCGGGCGCGACGTCGACACCGCCCAGCCGCATGCCGCACTGCAGCGAGCAGTACGGGCAGTGGGTGTCGGTGGTCGGCGGCGGGGCCGACGGGCGGGTGAGGTTCATGCCGAGGAATGTCCGCCTCCGCTGTTTCGCGACCGCGTCACCCGTGTTGCGCGCGCGGTACACCTCACTCACGGCCTTCGGGCCCCAGGGTGCGCAGTAGGGGACACCAGCCGTAACCGGAGCATCCGTTTCGGTCACCTGGAGGTGACGGGCGGGCAACGCCCCCGTAACGTGCGCGCCGCACGCTGACCTGCATGGCAACCCCCACCACCCAGCCCGGTCCCCTTACCGGCTTCACCATCGGGGTCACCGCGGCGCGCCGCCGCGAGGAGCTCGTCGCCCTCCTCAGCCGGCGCGGCGCCCAGGTGGTCGAGGCGCCCGTGCTGCGCATCCTGCCGCTCGCCGACGACCTCGCCCTGCGCGAGGCCACCGAACGGTGCCTGGCCGCCCCGCTCGACTACGTGGTCGCCACCACGGGCGTCGGCTGGCGCGGCTGGATGAGCGCCGCCGAAGGGTGGGGCCGCGGTGCCGCCCTCGCCGAGGCCTGCCGGGGTTCGGTCGTGCTCAGCCGGGGCCCCAAGGCCACCGGCGCGGTACGGGCCAGCGGCCTCGGCGAGGGCTTCTCCCCCGGCACCGAAGCCACCGACGAACTCCTCACCTGGCTGCTCGCCCGCCCCCTCGACGGCTGCCGGATCGCCGTCCAGGAACACGGCGTACGGCTCGACGCCTTCGCGGCGGCCCTGCGCGAGCGCGGCGCCGAGGTGATCTCCGTCCCTGTCTACCGCTGGGCCCCGCCGGACGACATGGCCCCGGTACGGCGGCTGGTCGAGCAGACCGTCCGACGCCAGGTGCACGCGCTCACCTTCACCAGCGCGCCCGCCGTCGCCGCCTTCCTCGCCACGGCGGAGGCCGAGGGCCTGCGCTCGCAGGTACTCGACGCGCTGCGCGGGGACGTCCTGCCCGTGTGCGTCGGCGCCCTGTGCGCGCGGCCGTTCGCGGACCTCGGCCTGCCGACGGTCTACCCGGAACGCGGCCGGCTCGGCTCGCTCGTCCGGCTGCTCGCAGAGACCCTGCCCACCCTCGGTCGGCGCGAAATCCCGTTGTCCGACGTGGTGTTGACGCTCCAGGGCAACGCGGCACTGGTCGACGGCGAGAGCCACCTCCTCAGCCCGCGCGGCGCCGCCGTCCTACGGGCGCTCGCGGAGCGACCGGGGCGTGTGCTGAGCCGCGCCGAACTCCTGCGCGCGGCCTGGACGGACGCGAGCGCGGACGAACACGCGGTGGAGGCGGCGGTCGGGCGGTTGCGGGCGGCACTGGGGTCGCACGCGGGGCTGATCCGGACCGTCCCGAAGCGGGGCTACCGGCTGGCGGCCGGCTGATGCTGCTGGCCGTAGCCCACGGAAGCCGGTACGCGGCCTCGTCCGCGACAATTCGAGCTCTGCTGCGGCGCGTTCGGCTACTCCGCCCCGAACTGACCGTCCGATGCTGCTTCCTGGACCTGAACCTGCCGTCCCTCGAACAGGCCCTATCCCAACTGCGCGGCGAGAGCCCCATCCTGGTCCCGTTGCTCCTGAGCACCGGCTACCACCTACGCGTCGACATCCCGGCCGCCCTGGCCGCCGCCGGCCTCCCCACGTCCCAGGTCGCCCGCGCGCTCGGCCCACACCCCCTGCTGGCCGAAGCCCTGGCGGCGAGACTGGCCGAAACCGGCGCCACCCCCGAGGCCCCTGTCGTACTGGCCGGGGCCGGCTCCTCCGACCCGACGGCCCTCGCCGACACGACACGGATGGCGCACCTCCTGGCACGCCACCTGGGCCGCCCAGTCACCCCCGCCCACCTGTCAGCGGCAACCCCCACCCCCCACGAGGCAGTAGCCGCCCTCCACGATGCCGGCCACCGGGAAGTAGCCGTCGCCACCTACCTCCTGGCCCCGGGCTTCTTCGCCCGCCGAGCCGCCACAACGACAGCGACGTGGACGAGCGCCCCCCTGGCCGCCCACGAGGCAGCGGCCCGCCTGATCCTCCACCGCTACGACGAGGCGCGCGCAGCGACGGCACTGCCTCTGGCCGCCTGAGTCAGTCCACCGACTGGCGCGGCTCACCGTGGAACACCTGCCGCACGTGCCACTCCCGGTGCCGGTCCGCGACCGGCGGGGTTGCCCCGCCGCGGGCCGATGACGGAGAGCGACCTCTATCTGCGCTATGTCAAGGAGAGCCTCCGACCGGCACTGATCCTCACCGGCGTGGTCCTGCTCCTGTTCGGGCTCGTCGCCGCCGTACGTGACGTCCGCCCTACCGGCGAGGAGCACGACGGCGACCATGGCCACGGGCATTCCGCAGCCGGTCCGCGGCCGGCCTGGCTCCTCGCCCTGCCCGCCGTCATGCTGCTGCTCTTCGCCCCGCCCGCGCTCGGAGCCTACACCGTCGCCCGCGACGGCTCCGGCACGATCGCCAAGCAGGCCTCCTTCCCGCCGCTGCCGCCGCAGGATCCCGTGGCCCTGTCCCTGACCGAGTTCACGAGCCGCGCCGTCTGGGACCGAAAGGAGTCGCTCAAGGGCCGCACGGTCCGCCTCACCGGCTTCGCCACTCGCGTGAACGGCACCACCTGGCAGCTCAGCCGCATCATCGTCAGCTGTTGTGCCGCCGACGCCCGCGCGGTGAACGTCGAGATCCACGGCATCCCCGCCCCCGCCGCCGACACGTGGGTCACCATCACCGGCACCTGGCGGCCGGCAACCGAGCTCCCCTCCCTGGACGCCGGCACGCTGGCCACCTGGAACACCGTCCCGCGCAGTCCCCGGAACTGGTCCAGGACCACCAGCACCGGCCGTTCGCCGCCGGCGTCGACGTGCATCCGGCAGAGCGGGCCGCCGAAAAAGCCCGCGCCGAGCGCGAACTCCCGTACCAGGTAACCGTCTTCGGCGTCGAATGCCGAGAAGCCCCGTCCCCGGGTCGAGCCCGGCTGGATGACCACGGGCCGCCCGCCGAGCTCGGCACCGAGCAGTTGCCCCGGGCCGGCCATCGGGCCGGTCCGGACCGTGTAGGGGTTCGACCTGCGTATGCGGTGCCGAACCTCGCTGTTCTCCACGGGGAAGAGGGGAACCGGCACCGTTCGCCGGGCGGCCCCTGAACCGCGGACCCTACCAGCCAGGCTGCCCCACCCTCTCCTGACCCGGCGGGCCGGCCGAACGGCGCACGACGACCTCCAGGTTCCCCGGACGCTGCCCCCGACACTGCCCCTCGGGCCCTTGTGCGAGCCGCGGAGCCCGTTATAGACCGGAATGGACACAGAGCGACCGCGGCTTGAACCGCCTGTCCAGGAGGTGCATGTGCACGCGCATGACCAGAAACCGCGGGGCGAGTCCGAGCGCCGTGACCGCAGCCGGCCGACCGCACAGCGGCAGTCCGCGCCGCTGGAGCCCCGCTCGATCGGTGCGCTGCAGCGCACCATCGGCAATGCTGCCGTTGTCCAACTGCTCAGGCAGCAGCAGGAGTCGGAAGAAGCACCGGTCCAGCGTTCGACGGTCCACCAGGTGCTGCGGTCGCCGGGCCGTCCGCTGGCCGACGGCGTGCGGGAGGAGATGGAGGCCCGTCTGGGCGCCGACTTCAGCAGCGTGCGGGTCCACGACGGCCCTGCCGCGGCCCACTCGGCGGCCGAGATCAGCGCCCGCGCCTACACCTCCGGCGAGCACGTCGTGCTCGGCCGCGGCGGCACCGACAGGCACACGCTGGCACACGAGTTGACCCATGTCATCCAGCAGCGGTCGGGCCCGGTGGCCGGCACCGACCACGGCGGCGGACTGTCCGTCAGCGACCCCGGCGACCGTTTCGAGCGCGCCGCCGAGGCGAACGCCGTCCGGGTGCTGAGCGGGCCCGTGCCCGATGCCGTCCAACGGGCCGCCGTCGGGTCTCCGTCCCCGGCACAGGAGCTGTCGGTACAGCGGGCGTTCACCGGCGCTGCGTACGTCAGCTACGGCGGAGTGAACGCAAACGGCGTCGGCACCACGATGCACGCCGAACTCTGGCCCGGGCAGCTCGGAACGGGCTCCGTGCCCAAGGAGCAGCCGTCCTGGTGGCCCAAGACCGGCACGACCGGCACCTGGTTCAAGAACTACATGGTGCAAGGGCACCTGCTCAACCACAACGTCGGTGGCCCCGGCGTCATGAAGAACATGACGCCGATCACCGCGTCCGCGAACTCGGCGCACCACGCCAAGGTCGAGAAGGACGTCAAGGACGAGGTGCTGAACAAGGGCAACGTGGTCGAGTACTACGTGGAGGCCGACTACAGCAAGCACCCCGCCGCGAAGGACTTCAAAACGGGCGACCCCGGTGTGGACACCGACATCGACACCAACTACGCCGACAAACTCGCGGGCAAGGTCCACGCCGAGTACACGGTCTACGACACCACCGGCAAGGAGCTGCGCGGCGACGCGTGGGAGATCGAGAACAACCGGATGTAGAACCGACCGCACCCGCTGTCGTCGCTGAAAGCGCCGAAGGAGACGTACGTACGTGATCAACCCCCGTGCCCGGCTGACCGCGATGATCGCCGACCTGGACCGCAACCCCCGCGTGCAGCTCCTGGAGGCCACCGTCGAGCCACCGACCTCACCGGACGACATCGAGCTCGCCACCCGCCTGGCCGACGGCCGTCTCCCGGGCGGTGTCGAGGCCTTCTACCGCGAGGTCGGCGCGGTCCGCCTGACGTGGCGGCACACCGTTCCCGAGTTCCTGAACAACGACCTCTCGGATCAGGGCGTGATCGACCTGCTGCCGTTGCGTGAAGTCTTCGGCGACTGGAAGGGCGTCACCTGGCACTCGGCGAAGGACCAGGAATTCCGCGCCGTCAAACCCTTCGACAGGTTCGTCCCCGAAGCCTGCACGGCCTTCGTTCCCCCCCTCGACACCGTCCACTACCACTACCTCGGCGAGGAGCTGTACGACACCGGGTACTCGTTCGACGCGTACCTGGAACGGCTGATCGCCTCCCGTGGTTTCTGGTACTGGCCCCAGACCCTCTGCCGGGGTCTGGAGGACAGTGCGGAGGTCACCGCGTTCCGCCGCGCGATGCCGGCCGTCTTCCCGGACTACGACGACACGCTGTTCCAGCCGGCACAGCACTGAGCCCGTGCACCGCCGAACCGGCGCTGCGGAACGGCCGGCCCCTCCGCAGCGCCCGGACGGTCGGCGTCCGGCGGTGTGCTGCGGTCATGCGGGTTCCCGGACGATCGCCTGGCCTTGGGCCGGGCTGTCCGGCGGGCCGCCTGGGGCGGTCGGGGTGCGTTGATGGCCGGCCGGTGCGGGCGGGCTGCCCGGA
Organism: Kitasatospora sp. NPDC034035; assembly: GCF_055575755.1. Classification (NCBI taxonomy): domain Bacteria; kingdom Bacillati; phylum Actinomycetota; class Actinomycetes; order Kitasatosporales; family Streptomycetaceae; genus Kitasatospora; species Kitasatospora sp. NPDC034035. The sequence goes on from NZ_JBVISA010000036.1 coordinate 42,752, forward strand.
GGACCTTGCGGCGGGACGGCCGGGGGTGCGGGGGCGGCTTGTGGGGGCCGGGGCCAGTGGGCGAGGTCGTGGCGGAGGGCGTCGAGTCCGGCCAGGCAGGTGTCGATGGTGGCGATGGCGGCGCTGCTGTGCTCGCGGATGCGGCGTTCGATGGCGGTGAGCCGGTCTTCGATGTGCTGCCAGCGGTCCCGGGTGGTGAGGGGGTCAGGTGCGTCGTTGGTCGCTGTCATGGCGGAGGCGTTCGGTGCGGTCGGTGAGGTCGTCGAGACGGGTGGCGAGGTCCGGGTGGGTGGCGGTGAGGTGGGGCCGCATGTCGGCGAGGGGTGTTATCAGGTCGGCCGGGTCGGGGGTGCCGAGGGCCGCGGTGAGCGCGGCCAGTGCGGTACCGGCCCGGGGGGCCAGGCCGGGCGCGGCGGTGATCTGCGCGGCGAGGACGCGCAGGTCGGCGGCGTTGTCGCGGGCCCAGGCGGTGACGGCGCGGTCGGCGGCCCGGCGGTCGCGGACCGCCTTGACGCGTTCGGCCCCGGTTCCGGTGGCGGCGCGGGTCCGCCCGGCGGGCCGCAGGCGCAGGTAGCGGTTCTCGGCGGCCTGGCGGCTGGCGACGCCCATGGGCTGGGCGAGGTCGGCCCAGGTGGCGCCGGCGTCGCGGGCGTTCTCGACGAGGCCGGCTTCCCAGCCGGCGAGTTCGGTGCGCAGTTCGCGCAGCAGGACCAGGGCGGCCAGGGCGGGCTCGGGGCCCTCGCCGGGTGCACCGGCGCCGGACCGGGTGGGCGGGGTGGTGTTCTGGGCGCTGCGGACGGCGTCGTCGATGGCGGCGAGCGCGGCGGCGGCGGCGAGGAAGGACGCCGGTCCTGTGGGCGGGCCGCTGCCGGTGGCGGAGGTGTCGGGCTGCTGTCCCATAGCTGTCACTCCTTTGGCGACCCAGGTGTTTGTCATCGGATGGATGACATGCTAGAACAGATTCAGGTGAAGCGCACTGGCACCCATTCGATCAGTGGAGGTGTTTCGCGATGCTGATGCGCACTGACCCGTTCCGCGAGCTGGACCGGCTGACCCAGCAGTTCCTGGGCACGAACGGCACCTGGTCGCGGCCGGCCCCGATGCCGCTGGACGCGTACCGCACCGGCGACGAGTACGTGATCTGCTTCGACCTGCCCGGGGTGGACCCGCAGGCGATCGACATCGACGTCGAGCGGAACACGCTGACCGTCAAGGCCGAGCGCCGTCCCCGCCACGAGGGCGAGGGCGTGAAGTGGGAGCTGTCCGAGCGCCCGCTCGGTGTCTTCTCCCGCCAGGTCATGCTCTCCGACATCCTCGACCCCGCGGGGATCAGCGCCGACTACGACGCCGGCGTGCTCACGCTGAAGATCCCGGTCGCGGAGAAGGCCAAGCCCCGCAAGATCGAGATCAGCCACAGCGGAAGCCGCAAGCAGATCCAGGCCTGACCCCTCCCACCGGACCGCCGTCCCGCACCGACCCCCCCCGGGCCCTGTGGGACGGCCCCCGCCCGGCCGGACGACCCACCCGGCCCAGCACGTTCCGGCACTACGGTGTCCGGCCGGGCCCCCAGCAAGAGACCACCATGCGCGACCAGCGGCACGAACCCATCGTGGTACGGGCGAACGGCGAGATCGACCTCGACACCGCCCCCTCGCTGCGCCGTGCGCTGGCCGCCGCGCTCGAGTCACACCGGGAGGTGGTACTCGATCTGTCGGAGGTGACGTTCATGGACTGCGCGGGCCTGGGCGCCCTCGTCCACGCCCGCAACGAGGCCGACCGGCGCGGCGCTCGTCTGGCCCTGCGCGGGGCCGGCCGCCGCGTGGTGCGGCTGCTCAAGCTCACCGGTCTGCACCGGCGCCTGGCCGTGGAGCCCTGACCGGGGCGCCGCCTCGCGTCGGCCCGGGCCGTGGGACGGAGGGAGAACTGCGGTGACTCTTCGATGGGAAGCGTTCCTGGACACGGTTCAGGAACGCGGTGAGTACGACACCCCTCGGGAGGCCGAGCGGGCGGCGCGTGTCGTCCTGGCCCTGCTCGGCGCCCACCTCGTCGGCCAGGTCCGCGCCGACCTCGCGGCCCGGCTGCCCGAGACCCTCGCCCTGATCCTGCTCAACCCGCTGGAGGCCGCCGAGCCGCTCACGTCCGAGCGGTTCGTGCGCGCGACCGCGGCCTGGATCGAGGGCGCCACCGAAGCCACGGCCCTGTGGGACATCGGCGCCGTTCTGTCCACCGTGGCCGACGCGGCCGGAGACGACCTCACCGAGCGTGTCCTGCTCCAACTGCCGCCCGGCTACGACCTCCTGTTCGGCCGGCCCCAGCCCGGCCACCGCCCCTGAAATCCGCCCCGTGCCGCCGCAACTGCCCGGCCGGCCACCGCCCCTGAAATCCGCCCCGTGCCGCCGCAACTGCCCGGCCGGCCACCGCCCCGGAAGGCCACCGTCTCATGACCCGGTACCGCCTCCTTCTCCAGCAGGTCCGCAACCTCGGCCGCTACACCTGCGACGAGGAAGCCGAACGCGTCCTGCACGCGGTCCTTTCCGTCCTCGGCTCCCAGCTCACCGGCGAGGAACGCTGCGACCTCGCCCAAGCCCTGCCCCAGCGGGCCCGCGCCGTCCTCGTCTCGCAGATCCCGCTGCCCCAGCCGGTCGCCGCACCCGCTTTCGTCGAAGCCGTCGCCCGCGCCCTGAACACCAGCCTTACCGGCGCCCGTTGGGACGTCTCCTCTGTCCTGGCGGCCCTGAGCGACCTCGCCGGGGAGCACCTCACTGACCGTCTCCTCGCCGGCCTGCCCCGCGGCTACGCCCTCCTGTTCGGCCGCGCCGACCTCACCACCGCGGCTTGACCCGGGGCGGCACCACCGCCACCTCACCCCACCCCACCTCCCCGCAACGGTGGAGAGCCGCGGCCGTCCGGCGGCCGAGCGCGGAGTCGGTCGCGGCGAGTTCCCACGGCCCGTCGGTGAGCTGGAGTTCCGCCTCATGGACGACCTGCTCGACCGCCCTGACCATGCCCACGGCGGGAAGCCCATCGGCGGGAAGCCCATCGGCGGGAAGCCCATCGGCGGAGCCTGGCGCGCCGTCCGAGGGGGCGTCAGGGCAGTGGCACGGCGTGCAGGCAGGTGTGCCGGCCGGGCCCGGCCGGTTCCGTGAGGGGCCGTGCCACCTCCCCGGTGATCTCCACCCGGAAGGTGCCGGCTTCGTCCGCGTATACCGGTACCCCGTCCGCTGTCACCGTTCCGGTGGCGTGGACGACGACGACTTCCGGCGGGCCGTGCCGGCCGGGCAGTCCGGGCAGGGTCACCGCGTACCGCGCGGGGGCGTCCACGGCGGGCCCCCTCAGCGTGGCTGCCGGCCGGCGCCGGCCAGCAGGGCGACGGGAACGGTGGCGTGGATGGGGAAGACCTCGTCGGCGCCGGTGATCTCCAGCAGTCGCCGGGTCTGGGCCGGCGGCGCGGCCAGCACCATCCTCACGCCCGCGGCTTCCGCCTGCAGCCGCACGGTGAGCAGGGCGTTGAGACACACGGAGTAGCAGAAGGTCAGCCCGGCCAGGTCGATGATCAGCCGCGCGGGGCTGTCCGCGAGCGCCTTCGCGAGGACGTCCTCGAGTATGCCGCGGTCGCCCTGGTCGACTTCACCGTCGAGACGGACGGTCACGGCCGTCCCGGAGCGCGTCGTGGTGATTCGCAGGCGCGGTGTGGTGACCCGCAGAACGGATTCGCTGGGCTGGAGCACCGAACTCACCGCCCTTCTCAGCAGCCGGGCCCGTCGGCGGCCGGACCGCCGGGGGTGGCGCCCGGGGCGGGGTGCCCTACACCGGCGCGGTGGCCGGCGAGGACCTCGACGTGTCCGGACGCCCGGTTCCGCGATCGCCCGCCACAGGGACACGGTGCGGCGCTGCGCCGGAGGAGGTCGGGGGCGGGCTCACGCGTACTCGTCATGATGATCACCCCTGGAAGGTGCGGTGGCGGTACCGGGGCCGGAACCAGGATCGACATCGGCGAACAGGGCCAGCAGACCGGCGATCTCGTGAGGGGCCTCGGCAGGGTGGCGGAAGTGCGTACCGTGTACGACGCGGTAGTGGTTGCGGCGTCCATGCCGGGTGTGGGTCAGGTAGCCGGCGTTCTCAAGATCGGTGACGATCCCCTGAACGGCCCGCTCGGTCACTCCGCATACTGCGGCGAGATCTCGCAACCGCACTTCCGCGTCACGCGAGATCATCAACAGCACACGGGCGTGGTTCGTCAGGAACGTCCAGCTCGTACGCGGTTCCCGCTCGTCCGACATACCACAAGTATGAACCCGGATTCCGGTTTTTCAATGCCTGATCCCAGATTCCGCTGTGGCTCAATCCGCCTGCTCTCGGCCCTCCCGGACACCCGCCCCGAGGCCTTACGCCGCCGCGCCCGCCGCCGCCCCTGCCGCCGGCCCCGACCTGCGCCGGGCCCGGTGTGGTGGCGGTACGGCCGCGCCGGACGGCACTCCATGAGCGACGCGCTCGACAACCTGGACGACCGCGCCGCCTGGATCAACGCCAGGCCGCCCGAGTACTTCGAGTGGAGCAGCCCGAAGTCCAACTGCTACAACCAGCCCACCGCCGCCGTCGCGCTCGGCGCGCCCCGGGCGAACGGCGGCACCTACGCCGCCAGGATCAGCGGACAGCAGGCCAGCACCAAGTGCAAGTCGTCGGCGGAGACCACCAAGCAGGGAGCCGTCCAGCGCGGCGCGATAGGCAACACCACCCGCGGCTTCGTCCGCAACGGCGACACCTGCCTGCGCGCCCCCCCACGATCCCGCGGTCGACCTGGCCGCCTGCACGAGCGGCGACTACCAGGCCTGGGTCATGGGCGCGGACGGAACCCTGCGCCTGTCCCGGGACGACTGCCTCGCCGGCCAGGACGCCACCGTGACCTCCGGCCCGTGCCAGGGCCAGGACCCCGATGGCCTGGTCACCGACCCCGCCAAGCTCTGGACCTACGACCCGACCGCGCACCTCCTCAAGAACCGTCAGTCCGGCCGCTGCCTGACCGCCACCGGCAACCGCGTCTCCACCCAGGACTGCACCGACTCGGCCGGTCAGAAGTGGACGCTCCCGCCGTCCGAGTACTCAGCCCAGCCCATCCCGACCCCCACGCCCACGCCGACCCCCACGCCCACGCCGACCCCCACGCCCATCCCGACCCCCACGCCCATCCCGACCCCCACGCCCACGCCGACCCCCACCCCCACGCCGACCCCCACCCCCACGCCGACCCCCACCCCCACGCCGACCCCCACGCCGACCCGGCCCACCACCTCCCTGACCGACCTGCCCTGGACCAGGGCCACCGGCGGCTGGGGACCGGTCGAGAAGAACACCGGCAACGGTGAACGGCGCAGCGGCGACGGCCACCCGATCTCGATCCGCGGCACCACCCCCGCCAAGCACCTCACCGCCGACCTCACCGGCGGTACCACCCTGCGCCTGGCCGTCACCAACGGCGGCGACAACAACGGCTGGGACCACGCCGACTGGGCCGGCCCCCAGCTCACCTGCGCCAAGTGACCCACTCCGTCCCGCGCCACCCGCTGCCCCGCCCGGGCCGGGTGGTGCACGGGACTCCGTGACCTGGAGACCCGCATCGACGCCGCGTGAGCAGGCGGCCCGGGCCCACGCGGCCCCACCCGGGAGCCAGGATCCCTCCCCATCGCGCCGGCGGGCTCCCTCGGCCCGTCCGGCGCGACCCCGGGCAGCCCGCCCCCGGAACCATCCGGCGGACTGCCCGGGGCTTCCGAGCCGAAGACCGCGGTGCCCGGCGCGGCCGGAGGCTGAAGGCGAGCCGGTCTTCAGGACGGCGAGAACCCACCAGATCGGCAGGTCCGGAAGCCCGACACGGGTGATCCGGAACCACTGCCCGAGGACCGGGACAGTCCGTGCCTAGGAGGTTGTCTCACGTGGCAAGTTTCAGAGCTTCTTGTAGCAGGTCAGGGCGGTGGCCATGGCCAGGCCTCGGCTCTGCCAGTCGTTGCGGACCACGTACGGGATCTTGAGACCACGAGCAGCCCATGGCAGGCTCATGCCGCATGATCGATGAATTCGCGAAAGACAACCTGCACGGGAGACTGCGGCGGGACCGCAACGCGCTGCTCTGGAAACTCGACGGCTTGTCCGAATACGACGCCCGCCGACCTTTGACAGCGACCGGGACCAACCTCCTCGGCCTGGTCAAACACGTGGCCACCGTCGAGGCCAGATACTTCGGCGAGGTCTTCGACCGCCCTTCCCCGGAACCGCTGCCCCGGTGGCAGGACTATGACGGCAGCGATCTGTGGGCGACCGAGGACGAGACCCGCGATCAGATCATCGGGTTCTACCGGCGCACGTGGGAACACTCGGACGCGACGATCAACGAGCTTCCCCTCGACGCCCCCGGCCACGTGCCGTGGTGGCCGGAGCCTTGTCCCAACACGAACCTGTTCGCCGTCATGGTCCATGTCCTCGGCGAGTCCAACCGGCATGCCGGGCACGCCGACATCCTGCGCGAGAGCCTCGACGGCCGGACCGGGGTGCGCCCCGAACACGGGAAGCAAATCGACGAGGAGGCCCGTGCGGCCTACTGCGCGAAGATCGAGCAGGTCGCCAGATCGGCCGCGCCAATCAAGGCTTAGAGGTGGCTTAGAGGTTGTCCCACGTGGCTTGATGTTCGTGCGCCATGATGCCGGTCGGGGGTGCTGATCTATCGAAGCGTCTGGTTCCTGGGGAGCTCTGGCAGCCGGCCGGCCCATTGCCTCCGTCACTCGCTGCTCGTCCGCAAGGTGGTGGGAGACCGCTCCATCGGGAAACCCGGCCGGTTCGTCGCCGACCACTTCGGCGGCCCCAGACCTTCACAACCGGCGACCTCGGCCCGGTCGTGCTCCACCGGGCCGGCCGCCACCGCGCCGCCACCGACCAATCCGCGGCCTCGGTCGCTCCGGTCGCTCCGGTCGCTCAGGCGGCTTCCCGACGAGGTGCCGGTGCCCAGCCTGAGCCAGGCCACCGGCTGGACGCAGCCCACCGATCGCGGCCTGGGTGAGGCGCGCCGTGACTCCGCCCTCGGTGACGGCCTGGTCACCTCACCTGGCCAGCCGCCCCCGGCGTCCGGGCTCTCGAACAGCGCGGCCGCCTGGCTGGTTGGACCGAGGTCTGCGACGACCTCGGGAACGGGGTCGCCCTCGTCTCCGGCCGACCGGCTGCCCGGTCGCGGACCCGCAGGCCGGCACCTGGCCCGGCCGGCGTGCGGATGCTGACGCGGTTCTCGTACTTGCGGCGGGCCTTGCGCTGGGCCTGCCGCGGGAACGCCGTGCCCACCGTCGAGCGGTCGGCGTGGCGGGCGAGGAGTCTGAGCGAGGGCCGGACGTGGCGTCCGGTCCCGCGCCCCGCAGGCCTTCCGCCGTGCCGGGTCTGGTGGGCGTCTGGTCAGTCGGCCCGTCCGCCGGCGGGGGACGAGGTCCAGCCCTGCTGCCGGAGCCGTTCGAAGCCGTCCAACAGCAGGTCGAGCGCGAACTCGAACTCGAACTGGTCGTCGCAGCCATGGCCCACCACGGAGTCGTCGTCGTGGGCGCTTGCCCCGGCCAGCTCCGCGACGTAGGGGTACCGCTCCGCCAGCTGCCGGAACGCCGCGTCCTGCTCGGCGGCACGCGGGTCGGGCCCAGTACCGGGCGCGGTGGCGGTGGCGGGCGGAGCGTCGAAGACCTCCTGGGTGAAGCCGAGAATGCGACTGCCCAGGGCGTGCATCACGTGATGGGTGAGGTCGACCGAGAGCCCGCCGGTCCGGAAGCTGCCGATCACCGCGTCCATGTGGGCGAGCAGCGCCGGGGTGGGGCCGCTCCGGGACCGGATCACCTGCAGGGCCCAGGGGTGGCTCCGCAGCGCCTCCCGGGCCGCGAGGATCCGCCCGCGGACGGCGGCGCGCCAGTCGGGGCCGAGGTCCGGCGACCCGATCCCGCCGACCACCACGTCGACCATGCCGTCCAGCAGCTCCTCCTTGTTGGCGACGTGCTTGTAGAGCGCCATCGGCACCACGCCCAGCTCCTGGGCGAGCCGGCGCATGCTGAGCGCCTCGATCCCCGTCCCGTCGGCGAGCGCGACGGCCGCGCGCAGCACCCGGTCCCTGCTCAGGGGGGCCCGTCGGGCCGCGTCCGTCGGCTGGGCCATCTGCCGGTCTCCCTCGGTTCGACTGCCGGACCGGTGTTCCGGCTTGACGAGTGTACGGCGTACGCCTACCGTGAGTGCCAGGTGTACGCCGTACACCTTTCGAGGGGAGTGTCCAGGTGAGCCCAACCAGAGGAACCGCGGTCGTCGCGGGTGTCCTGTTCCTTGTCACCGAGATCACCGCGGTCGGCGGCCTCGTGCTGTACGGGCCCGTCCTGAAGGGCGCCGACTACGTGACCGGCCCCGGCGCCGACGGCAGGGTGTTCCTCGGGGCGCTGTTCGAACTGCTGCTCGCGGCGGCGGTCGTCGGCACCGGGGTCACGCTGTACCCCGTCCTGCGGCGGCAGCACGAGGGAGCCGCACTCGGCTACGTCTGTGCCCGCCTGCTGGAGGCCGCCGTCATCGTCGTCGGCATCATCGGCGTCCTGTCGGTGGTGACCCTCCGGCAGGACTTCGCAGCCGGCGCCACGGGCTCCGACGCCGCTGCGGTGCGGACGGCGGGCCGGGCCCTGGTGGCGGTCCACGACTGGACCTTCCTCATCGGGCCCAACTTCGTGCTGGGCGCCAACACCCTGGTGCTCGCCTGCCTGCTGTACCGCGCACGGCTGGTGCCGCGCTTCGTGGCGGTGCTCGGGCTGGTCGGGGGGCCGTTGATCTGCGCCTCGGCGACCGCCGTACTGTTCGGCCGCTACGAGCAGGTCTCGACCGCGGGGTCGCTGGCGGCACTGCCGGTGTTCGTCTGGGAGGTGACGCTGGCCCTGCGGCTGATCGTCAAGGGCTTCGAACCCGTCGGCCCCGCCGTCCGCCAGGCCACGGCGGCCGCCTGACGGCCCGGCGGCCTGACAGCCGGTACGCCTGGTGGTCCGGAACCACCAGGCGTACCGGCGCCGGGGAGCGCCTTCGGGATGCGTCAGGCCTGGGCGCGACCACCGACACCACTGCCCTGGCCTGAGTGAGTCCCGGGCAGTATGCGGCGGCTGCCGGGCACGGACCGGAACGGCCGGGGAGCGGCAGTCGTCGATGCCGGTGTTGAAGCGGTCCAGGGCGCCCGGGATCAGCGAGGCGTCGCGGGGGAGGGGCGCGTCGGTCAGGACGCGCACTGGCGCGGGCCCGCTCGGCCGGTCCGGTGCGCGCGAGGGCGTGTGCGTGCAGCGCCGCAGGTATCGGGCGATGAGTCGCAGCACCGGGTGTGCGCGCTCCGTCGGGGGCGGTTCCGGCCGGCGCGGTCGGAGCCGCGACCGTGCAAGGTTGATGGGTCGGGGCGTTGTGGAGGTGGGGTGGGATGGACGAGCGCGCGGTGGTCCTGAACGGGCCGGCGCAAGGCGTCCGTCCGCTTGATCAGGGTGTCGAGTGGTTCGAGGGTCTGGCCGGCACCGAGAAGTTCGAAGTCCTGCGCGACCTGGCAGGGTTCTGCATCCAGGCCCGCGCCGTCATCGAGGACGGACCGGAGAGCATCCGCAGGGCCGGGATCCGGCCCACCCACACCCCGGCCGTGCTGCTCACGCGCGGGCACCTCACCGAGCAGCTCACAAAGATCGTCAATCTGCGGCAGGACGAGCGCGTCAAGGCGTTCCGGCTGTTGGTCGCACTGCTCGGCGTGGCTGACGAGCGGCGGAGGGCTCGGTTCTGCGCCAACGGGTGCGGCCACGCCTGGCACCGCCTGGGCACCGGTGCGGGGAACTGAAGCCGCGCCCCGGGGCCGTACGCCTCCTCCAGCTGCGCCACGACGCCCTCGGCATCGCGGACGACGGCTTTCAGCTCCGCTTCGATCGCCGTACTCGCGTCAGCCGAGCTGCCCGGTCGGCCGCATGGTGATCTGGTTGATGTCCACGCCCGCAGGCTGGTTGAGCGCGAAGGCGATCGTGGCCGCGATCTGCTCGGGGGTCATCGCCTCCTCAGGGGTGCCGCCGCGCTCGGCCCAGAACGCGGTGTCCACCACTCCGGGGGCGATGACGGTCACGCCGACGCGGTCCTTGCCGACCAGCAGCCGGGTGTTCTCGGCCAGCGCGTGCGCAGCCCACTTGGTGACCGAGTACAGGTTGCCGGGTGTGTTGCGCACCCCGGCGACGGAACCGATGAACACGATCCGGCCCTTGGATGCCCTCAGCTGCGGCAGGGTCTCGCGCACCAGCAGGGCCGGGCCCAGAACGTTGGTGAGGACCATGGCGCGCATGTCCTCGGGGGCGTGGCTCTCCAGGTTGCCGGGCAGCGAGAAACCGGCGTTGGCAATGACGTTGTCCAGTCGGCCCCACGCCTGAACCACGCGGCGCACGGCGGCGGCGACGTCCTCCGCCTCGGCGGCGTCGCCGGTGATCGTCAGCAGCCGCTCACCCGCTCCGGCCGAAGCGGCGAAGGCGGCCAGCTTGCCCGCGTCACGTCCGGTGACCGCCACACGGTGGCCCTGCTCGAGGAGGGTGCGGGCGGTCGCGGCACCGATTCCGGTCGATCCACCAGTGATCAGCGTGACGGGCTCCATACAACGGCCTCCTCGGCGACGTGAACATCAGTTCCCCAAAACGCCTGCACTATACGTGGGGTGAGCTGCTGCCAGGGTTGTCGCGCCGTACCGACTCCGCCCAGGCCCGCTCGACCGCCGCCGCCCCTGCGAGCTCCCACGGGTACGTGGTCCGGCCGCTCTCCTGCCCACCGCCGGGACGAAATGATCTCCGCCTACGAAAATCCTGCCAGAGCCAGATACAGGTGTACGCCGACACCTGCCGACGCTGGAACGTGCCCGCACCTGGTGCGCTGGGAGCCGGCTCGCAGGACTCCTACCTCTGCCAGGTCCCGGGCGCACCCACGCGAACCGCATCGCCCAACTGCCCACCGCCGACGCTGCCGTGGCCGCCGCCACGCTGCGCCACTGCGCGGAGGTGCAGTCGGACCGGGTGCCCGGGCCGCGGTACCGCGGCGATATGGTGCGGTCATGAGAAGTCGGATACGTGAGGACCGGCCGCTGCGAGACCTGCTCGACCGGCTGGGGGCCGACGATCCGGAGTCGGCGCGTCGGCGCAGGGTGCTGGCCGGTGCCCTGGTCGTGGTGGCGCTGCTCGGGTCGAATACGGCAGGGCGAACGTGGCTCGGGACCTGGTCCGAGATGTGGATCGGCGCGGAGGACCTGCTCCAGTGTGCCGCACTGATCGTCACCGCGTTTCTCCTGGTGTGGCGTTCGCGGTCGGTCGCGTGGGCCGCGGCCGTGAGCGTGGCCCTGATGCTGCTCGGTGCCTTGATCGAAGTGGTGACGTTGGAGGGCGAGGGCGCTTCGTACGCGGCACTTGCCGTGTCCCTGCTGATCAAACTGCCCACCGTGGTGGTGCTGGCGGTCCTGGTCAGGCGCGGCAGGCAGTGGTGACGGCTCGGCCGCCGGTGGTCCGGGGCGGCCGAGCCGCAATACCGTTGCTTTAGGAGCTGTTCAAGGTTCGTACGGCCTCCACGGCGGCCGCCCCGGTACTGGCGCCACGCGCCTCGGGCAGCAGCGCCCCGGGAATCCCCTCCAGGTCCGCCGGAACCTGTGAAACGTCAGCCGGTCTGACCGTACTCGTCGGGCCAGTTGGGGAGCGGGACAGGGCCGCCCGGCCGATCGGGGTTGACGGCCAGACAGAGCACAACGACGCTTGTCGATCGCCTTTGGGTGTACGAGCCGAAGACGTCGGGCCCCTCGTCGTAGCACGGCCCGCCTCGCGCAGACCAAAGCCAAGCAGCAGCGAGGCTAGCCCAAATCATCTGGAGATCGCCGGGGTTCCTGGCAGGCTGGGGACATGGCACCCTTCGATGATCAAGAGCTGGACACGGCGGTTCAGAATGCTGACTCGCCGGCCTGGTCCGTTCGCGCCGCTGCCGGGCGGCGGCTCGCGATGTCGGACAGGATCGACGAGGTGACGGACGTCCTTCACCGCCTCCTCCTGGATGTTCAGAACACCGCGGTCATCCAGGAGACGGCGGTGGCCCTGCTCGAACGCAATGACACCACCGGACTCCGCTGCGTGCTGCTGGCCAGAAGCTACGCGTCAGAAACCTGGACTGCGGATGAGATCCAAGCCGCCCTGGACGGCAACCCCGAATGGATGACGACCGAACGCGCAGACCGGCTGATCAAGCAGTACCGCGAGTTGGCAACGGACCAGGACGCCGGCGTCCGCGACGAAGCCCAACGGCTCCTGGCGCGGCTGCGACCGCGCGAGGAATGGGCGCGAGACGCAGAGGCCGACTCCTGACTCTCGATTGCTCGTGCGGCGACGGCGGAGACGCGCCGTTCGAGGACGGAACCCCGGTCGACGCCGACCACGACACCGCCCAGGACGGGGACGAGCCCGACGATGTCCACGGCCACTGGTCCGTCCGGGTAGGCGGACAGTTCGTGATCCTCGCAGGCGGACAGTCATCTCCCGCTGCGGTATGACCATGAGTCACTCGTCCGGGCGTGTCCTCCACTAAGTTGAGGCGAGTGATCGATTACAACGTCGAGGCGGAGTCGTATGACGCCTCTCGGGGAGGCGAGGCTCGTGCCGCCGCGGCTGCGGAAGCGATCGAGCGACTGCTGCCGGACGCCGCACGGACCGTGGTGGACGTGGCTTGTGGCACTGGCATCGTGACGAGAAGGCTGTCGCACCCCGCCCGCACGGTCATCGGCCTCGACCGCTCGCCGGGGATGACGAGTATGGCGACGGGGCGTCTTCCCGGGGCGCTCGTGCTCGGGGATGCCGCACGCCTGCCCATTGCAACCGCCCGGGTGGACGCGGTGGTCCTGATCTGGCTGCTCCACCTGCTTGCCGACGCGGAGCCGGTTGTCGCCGAGGCCGCGCGGGTGATCCGTCGCGAAGGCGCGGTGGTCACCACGGTGGACAAGGACGAAGCGGCGTTCCACGTCGACAGCGATGTAGCCGCCGTGGCGGCGGCAGTACGCGGGAAGTACGCTCCGCGGGCTGCGGATCAGTTCGATCGGGTGGCCCGCCTGGCGGCCGGGTGCGGAATCCGACCGGTCGCCGAGGAGAGGTTCGTCGGGGCCGGCCAGGGACGCAGCCCGCGCCAGTGGAGCGAGCGCATCGCAGCCGGCAGCTCTCCCTGGAGCCGCGAGGCCACCGCGGACGAGATCGCCGAGATCCTCCGCGGCCTGGCCGCGCTGCCCGACCAGGACACACCCCGACCGGACCCGGTGTACCGGCTGATCGCGCTCGCTTGATCCCGAGCTCGGGGGCGGGAACCCGGCCGAGCGGGTCCGCCCCATGCCCCGGGCATCAGGTCGTGTCTGCCCGAGCACCGGTAGGGCTCGGGCTAACGGGGTGACATCGGCAGGGCGAGGCCGCGCATCTCGTGAGGTGTGCGATGCTCACCGACCCACCCGTCTCAGGCCGTTGGCAACCCAGCGCCGCGGTGGACCGGCCGGGTTGGGCATTGGGTCCGGTCGGTGTTGGGATCCGGCCGGACCCCAACTCCGGCTCACGTGAGCGGGACGACGCCCTGGCCGTAGGTGGCCCGGGCGAGCCGGAGGCTGGTGCCCTCGGTCAGCACGATGTGCGAGTGGTGCAGGAGCCGGTCGACCGCCGCGGTGGCGATGGTCTTGGGCGTGATCGTGTCGAAGCCGGCCGGGTGGATGTTGCTGGTCACGATCATGGACCGGCGTTCGTGGGCGGCGTCGATCACGCGGTAGAACGCCGCGGCGGCGGCCTGGTGGCGGCCTGGCGGCGGCCTGGCGGCGGCCTGGTGGCGGCCGTGTGGTCGTCCCGGGTCGCGCGGTTCGCCTGCTGCGCGTCCGCTGCCGTCGTCGCTGTCCGGACGGGAGGGGCTGCTGACGGTCGACTGTGGGGCCGGCACGGTGATGGCCGGAAAAAGTTTTCGGAGGGTGAGCGATGAGTTTCCCGCGCGGGCGTGGTCTTCTCCTGTGCAAGGCGACAACGGACTTCCCGGTGACCGCTGGAGCGGCACCTTCCGAAGGGACGAAGAAGATGATCGAGCTGAACGCGGAACACGCCCGCCGGACGATCGTCGAGCACACGGAGCGTCTGGCGGCCTCAGCCGTCCTGGCCGGACCCGACGCCGCGGTTCCGACTGCTCCGGAGTGGACCGTCACCGACCTGGTCGAGCACGTGGGCCGGACCCAGCACTGGGTCGCGGAGATCATCGAGCGGCGCATCAACGACCCCGCACAGCTGCCCACGGAGCTGGCCGTACTCCCCGCTGACCCCCGCGAGTGGCCGACGTGGCTGTCGGAGTCCGCGCGGCGGGCCGCGAACGCGTGCTCGGACGACGCGCTGGACGCGCCGGTGTTCAACGCCGCGGGAGACGAGCGGCCGGGAGCGCTTTTTTGGATGTCCAGCCTCCTCAACGAGGCCGTCGTCCACGGCTTCGACGCGGCCGCCGCAGCCAACACGGTCCGCGAAGCCGACCGACTGACCGACATCGACGCCGACATCGCGGCGGCTCTCATCGGCAACCACTTCACCATGCTCGCCTCCCCCACGTGGAAGCTGCAGCGCCCGGAGTCCGCCACAGCGATCAGCGGTTCGGGGCAAACCCTGCAGTGGCTCGCCACCGACATGCCCGGTGACGCGGGCGCCTGGTTCGTGGAACGGCACGCCGACGGGGCGAGGTGGCAGCCTCGGATTCAGCCCGCCGACGTGACGGTCACCGGCCCGGCACGCTCGCTCCTGCTGACCCTGACCCGACGGCTCCCGCTCACCGGCCACGACACCACCGGCATCACCGTGGAGGGCGACACCGCCCTTGCCCGGCACTGGATCGACAACACCGCCCACGCCAGCGGCTGACCCGCCACCAGCGGACCGACGCCCGCCCCAGCTGTTGTGCCGGACCTGGCCGACCGAGACCGATTTCCTGCTGCCGGGCGGCCGACGCAGGTGCGCTGCGGGAGAAGGCCGGCCCGGGCCGGCTGGACTGCCCGGGCTGCGAAAAAGCCCGTGCGGCACAGGACTTGGGCCCGCTGGTGCTGCCCGCCCCGGCCACGCTGGAGCTGGTGGCCGCGCCGGCGTAGCCGGCCGTGCCGCGCCTGGACACGGGTCACGTGGCGGGGGAATTGGGGAAACCGCCCCGTCAGACGATCAAGACCGCAGACTCCCGCCCACCAGCACGAGCACGAGCACGGGCACGGGCAAGGACCGTCACGCCAGCCCCGCTGACCAGCACGTTTTGAAGACGGAGACACTTCAATGGTGCCTCCTACGCGGTGTCCAGCAGTGCGAGTCCGGCGGCGGTGGGCGTGTGAAGGGCGGTGTTGTGGTGGCGAAGTGTGGTGATCAGGCCGGCCTCGCGCAGCACGGTGGCGTGCTGACTGGCACTGGAGGGGCCAACGCCCAGGGCCGTGGCGATCTCACCGGTCGTGCAGCCGGGGCGTTGCGCGATGATGCGCAGTACGGCGGCGCGGGTTCGGCCCAGCAGCGCGGCCAGTGGTGCCGGTGTGCCGTCGGTTGCGCTCGGGGTCATGAGGGTCAGAGGGCCGGCCTTCTCATCGCGGTGGGCGGGGTAGGTCAGGATGGGCTGGGGTTCGGCATCCGGATCGACCACGGGTGCTTGCGTGGCGAACGCGGACGGCATCAGCAGCAGGCCCCGGCCCCCCAGGTGGACGTCACCTTCCAGTCCGGACACCAGGTCGACCTCCAGCACGGGTGCCCGCCACCGGATACGCGGCGGGCACAGCCCGGTCAGCAGCCGCTCGACACCGCCGTGCAGGAGCTCACGGGACCGGACGGCCAGGTCGGCCGCGACCTGGTCGGTGACCTGGGGCCAGTACGGGGCCAGGACGGTTGCGTGGACCCGGCCGAGGGCGTCGACAAGCTGCCGTAGCACCTCGGGGTCGTCGCCCAACCCGGAGGCCCAGCCGGGCATGCGTTGCCGCTCGGCGATCCGGGCCAGGTTTGCCCGGAGTTGTTTTGACGGTGTGGCGGCGACTTGCTCCAGCAACTCGGGGACGCTGCCGATTCCTCGCGGGCTCAGGAAGGCAGGCGCCCATCCGTGGCGGGGTGCCAGGTCGAGCACCATGCGCGCCTGGGGCGGCAGGCGGGCCCAGACTTCGCGGCGCCACGCGCCGAAGCGCAGTGCCTGGTTGCGGTCCTGTAGGACGCGCAGCGCGATGCTCAGTTCTTCCAGCGGCGGGACCGACGTTGCGACGCGGGTGCGGGCAAGGTCGGCGCCGGTGAAGTGGAACCGGTAGACCATCCGTCCTCCGCCGCCCGTCCGGTGTGCCGCTGTGGGTGCCGATTCTTCCCATACGTCGTTGTTCACGCCAGGTTGAAACAGGACGACGTCGCCGGTGGCCGCGACCGATGCTGTTGGGGCAGGGAACACAGTGCCCCTGTGGTCGCCCATCCGGATCCCGAGGCGACCGACCGGACATCAGAGAGGCAAACGCATGCGATCGAACGCCTTCGCCAGGACCCTCGTCAGCGTCACCGTCGCGGTCGGCATAGCCGCCGGCAGCATGGCGGGGGCGAGTGCGGGCTTCGCGGCTTCCCGACCGGCCGTCAGGCCTGCGGCGAGCGTCCAGGACGCCTCCATCCTCGCGGTGAACAACCTCGGCCTGAGTACGGACAGGGCCATGAACTGGCAGAGCTGCCTGAACGCCTGGGGCTTCAACGCCGGCACCCCCGACGGGCAGCTGGGCCCCAACAGCTGGGCGGCGGCGCAGAGGATGCTCAACGCCTGGCACTACAACGCCGGTACCGTCGACGGCGCCGTCGGACCCAACACGATCACGGCGCTGCAGAAGTTCCTGAACGCCACTGGCTACAACGCCGGAACCCCCGACGGGATCGCCGGACCGCAAACCAGGGCCGCGTTCTGGAACTACAACGCCACGGGCTGTTGAGCTGACCCGGAGTGCCGCGAGGGTCTGGCCGGGCGGGGCCGCTCGGCCAGATCGGCACCGACCTCACCCACCGCTCTGGCGTGCCGTCCGGACCGTCCGGGGTGAACGGACGACGGACGCCCGCGGTCCGGGGACCGCGGGCGTCCTGGGTACCTCAGCGGTGCCGCGTCAGCGGCGGGCGCCCCGACGGCGGGCGATCACCAGCGCGCCCCCGCCGACGGCGAGCAGCGCGGCCCCACCAGCGCCGTAGACGATCATCTGGCTGCTGTTGCCACCCGTGCTGGCCAGGGTGCTGGCCGGCGTGGTCGAGACCGGATTGGCGGTCGGCTTGCCGACCGGGCCGGTCGTGTCCGCCGGGGCGGACGGCGCCGGCACCGCCGGGGCGGTCGACGGGGTGCCACTGGACGGCGTCCCGGTGGTGGCCGGCGCCGACGGCTTGGCGGTGGTGGAGGGCGAGGCGGTGGCCGTCGCGGTGGCGGTGGCCGAAGGCGTCGTCGTGGCGGTGGGCGTCCCGGTCGGGTGCGGGGTCGCGGTGGCCGTGGGCGACACCGAGGAGGTCGGCACCGGGACGGTCGGCGTGCCGGTCGGCGTCGGCACGCAGGCCTTGCCGCCGTTCCAGGCCGAGATCAGGTTGTCCGGGAAGACACCGTCCGGGTACCTCGGCGCGGGGTTGGCGACGCCGTCGAACTTCTTGTCGCCGTTGTACAGGTCGATCTGGCCGTAGCACTTCGGCAGGTGGGCGGAGACGTCCAGGGTCGCCTGGCGGTTCCCGCTGCGCAGCGTGGTGGTCGCCCAGCCGAGGAAGGTCTGCTTGCCCGAGGTGGCCCAGGTCGGCCCCTCGGTGTCGTAGGAGGCCAGCGAGACCCGGTAGTCGCAGCCGTCCACGACGTCGCCGACCAGGCGGACCTGGATGACGCCATGCGGCTGGGACATCCGGCCGTCGGAGATCCAGCCCTTGCCGCCGTCGACGGAGAACTGGACGCCGACGGCGCCGCACCCGTGCTCGGCCTGGGCCTGGGCGGTGCCGGCGGTGAGCAGCGGAGCGCCGACGGCTATGCCGAGGGCGGCGAGGGCCGGAACGCTCCGGCGCAGGAGTTGGTGCACGAGGAAGCTCCCTAGGGGGTTGTACACGGTTCGGGTGGGACTCACCGCTCCCCGGTGGCGATCCGGACGGACCGTCACCGGAACTGAGCGGACGTGAAACCGTGACCGTACCCGATGGCCCCGCGGTCCCGGGCCCCGCACCCCTGCCGAGCAGGTCTTCGCCGCTCTGCTGGGCCTGCTCGGTGGCGTAGGCGTGGATGTGGCGTAGGCGTGGATGAGGTCGTGCATCCGCCACCGTCCGGTGTCCGGGTCCTGCCGGATGAGGCCCAACCACCGAGTACCGCACCCGCACCCGGGCCCGCCTCGACGCCCGGGATCAGGCCGAACACGAAGCCGAGCACCAACGGCCGGAAGCCAGGCTGCGCGACGCGGCACGCACCGGGAACCGACCCGCGGCGGCCGCCCGGCCGTCAAGTGACGGGTGCTTTGGCCAGGCCCTCGCGGGTGCGGCGCAGCAGTTCGAGGACCAGCCCTTCGCCGTCGCCCGCCGGGCCCAGGCCGAGCCGGTTGAGGTGCATGTGGACGTAGCTGCGGCACAGCGCGCCGTGGCTGCGCCGCAGCCTGCCGTCCTGGCGCAGTGCGGCGAGCAGGGCGGCCGCTGGGGCGAGGGCGGCGCGGCGCTGCGCCAGCAGCAGGCGCAGGACCTCGGTGTCGGGCCGGTCCGGACCGGCGAGGGCCAGGCGCAGGTCGTTGCCGCGGCGCCGGTACTCGTCGCCGCCCTCGCGGGTGGTCTCGGCGGCGCCGCGCAGGAACGCCAGCCGTTCCGGCTCGGACAGGCCCAGGGTGTCGAGCAGGTCGTCGACGCTGCTCACCGCCAACGCCGTGCGGTCGAGCGGGATTTCCTCCTCCTCGCCCGCCTGGAGCAGCCAGGCGACCGAGGTGCTGTCCGCGCCGAAGACCTCCTCGGCCACCCGTACCCCGTCGTTGCCGCCATAGCGTTCGACCTCCCGCTCGTAGGTGTCGAAGGCGAGCCTGGTGGCGGCCCCGGTCGCCAGCAGGTCTTCCGCCCAGCGGCAGGCCTGGTCCATCAGCGGGCCGAGCAGGGCGGACCGCTCGCCGTGGAAGCGGATCCGCAGGTGGCTGTCCGTGTCCGAGTAGCGGATGAAGAACCAGTTGTCGGCCAGTCCGGCGGCGGTGGCGAACTCGGCGAAGGTGCGCAGCGGTCCCGCGATCAGCTCGTCCTGCTGCCAGGGGCTGCCGTAGAGCTTGAGGTACAGCCAGTCACTTCCGGGCGGCCGGAACCGGGTGCCCGCCGCCACGGTGTCGGCGGCCGACGTCACCGCGGCGGCCGCGTGCGCGTGACCAGCCGGGTGCCCGTCGAGCCCTGCCGGATCCACGGCCGCGGCCCGCGCGCGCACCAGCGGAACGACGAGCTCGCAGATGTGGCGGCCGTCCGGCCCGGGCAGCCAGGCGTCCTGCGGCTGCGGCAACGCCTCCTGGAACTGCAGCGCCTGCGTGCCGCGCAGGGCCCGCAGTTCCTCGCGCGCCACCTCGACCTGGTCGCGGTCGGCGAGGTCGAGCAGCAGGCGGTTGTCGCCGACGCACAGGTAGACCAGGTGCGGGACGGCCCACCGCTGCCGCCAGGCCGACAGCGCGGCCGTGAACTCCTCGCCCGCGCCGGTGGGCAGGTCGGCCGCGTCGAGCCGCCACTGCGCGAGGGCGAGCACGGTGCGGCCGTACTGGACCCGGGGCAGGAACGGGAAGCCGTTCGCCGGGCCCCAGGAGAACAGCGAGGGCTGGCAGCGCCCGTCGGCGGCGGCGTCCAGCAGGAAGCGGACCGGGGCGGGTGCGCCCATGCTGTTGAGCATGTGGCCCTGCACCCCGGTGATCCGGGCGGCGGCGGCGGGCCACTCGACGCTGAACCGGCCCTCGTGCAGGCCCACGACCAGCTCGCGCAGCGGGATGGCGTCCCGGTGCGGCACCCCGGGCCCGGTGCCGAGCACGATCTCGTGGGTCCGGACCGCCGGCCGGATCGCGACGTTGGCAAAGCGCGCCCGGCGCGGCAGGTAGACGACCTCGGCGAAGAGCGTGTCGGGGCTGGCCTCCTGCTCGGCCCGGGCGATCTCGTCGAGGGCGGTACGGGCCTCCGGGCCGAGCAGGTCGGCGAACCGGCCGAGGTGACGGCCGGCGGCCGGGGCGCCGAGGTTGGGGCCGACGACCAGCCGGAACTCGCCGGCGTCCAGGGCGGCGGGCGAAGCGGCGGTGACGAACAGCGCGAGCTCCAGTGAGAGCGGGCAGGCGGCCGGATCGGGCCGGGACACGGTGAGTGCCTCGATCTGCTCGTCGGTCAGGTCGACGCTCTGGCGGTGCTCCCGGTTGGCGGCGAGGGCCAGGCCGAGCAGCAGCCGGTTGCGCTGCGGCGGCTGCGGGGTCGAGCGCTGGTGGGCCGACGAGTCGGTCGGGGGTCCGAGCCCCACGTCCGGGTCCAGCAGGTCCAGCAGGGGAACCCGGCGCTCCGCCCCGTAACGGCTCAGGAACGCCCGCCGGTAGGACTCCAGGCGGGGCGGACCGGCCGGGAGGGGACTCAGCCGGAGCAGCAGCTCGGCGGCGCGGGCCGCCTCCGCCGCCACCTCGGCGTTCAGGCCCCGGCCGGCCAGGGGAAGGGCCAGGTCGGTCTGGAGGACGGGGTCTCCGGGCGCCGCCGGGTGCAGCCCGTCGGCGCGTTCCAGCAGGTCAGCCCAGGGTCGGACCCGTGCGTCGAGCGGGAGGGCGTCCCACCGGGCGAGGTCCCGGGACAGGTGGTCGAGCCCGGCGGCCAGCTCCCGCGCACCGGGGACGGCGGCCAACCGCTCGCGGACGTGGGTGGCGGGGTCGCCGTTGGTGAGGGGCGGTCGGAGATCGGTCTGGAGGAAGCCCTGGGCCCGCAGCCGTTCGACCAGCCCGGCCGCCTTGTCGGGGGTCGCGCCCGCCAGCCCGGCGAGCCCGGCCGCCAGGTCGTCCGCCGCGACCGGGTGTCGCGCCGTCTCCAGCACCTGCTGTACGGCCGGGGTCAGCCGGACCGAGACGGTGTCCGCCGCGCCGTCGGCTTCGGCGTCGCGGAGCAGGGCGCGCTCGCCGCGCAGGACGACCGCCTCGTTGGTGACCAGCCGCAGGCCGGCGCGGATCTCCGGCTCCTCCTCCAGCCGGTGGATGAGCCCGAGTAGCCAGGCCATGTCCGGCCGGGTGCGGGTGCGCGGCGGGTACGGCCCGAGCGCCAGATCGGTGTGGTCGCTCCAGCGGGCCAGGCCGACGCCGGCGAAGACACCGAAGGGCGTCGGCCTGGTGCACATGCGGATCAGGTAGCGCGTCAGTTTGCGGCGAACCCGCCGAGCTTCCGGGTCGTCGGGGCGGGTGCGGTGCAGGGCGGCGGCGAGGTCACGGCTGGCCACCTCGACGGCGAGGCGGACCTGCGGCGCGTCGGGCATCAGGGTGTCGCCGCCGGTGGCCGCGCCGACGGTGGCGAGCGCGTCCACCGGGAGCAGCGGTGCCCGCACCACCGCCCAGTCCAGCGGCCGGTAGATCGGCTGCGCGCGGCGGCGGTGCTCAGGGTCGTTGACCGTCATGACAGCAGGAAGAACCGGTCCCAGGTGGGCTCGGTGTCGGTTGCGGCGGCCAGCAGGACCATGACCACGCCGGGGGCTCCGTCGAGTAGGCCGGGCGAGTCCACCCGGTTGCCGGCCGGTTCCACCGCGGCGTACCCGAGCGGACGGTCGGGATCGAAGTGATCGAGCAGCTGGTCGACCAACTGCTCGGCCCCGGCGGTGAACTGCGGCAGGCCGGTGTCGTGGGCGAAGCGCAGTACCACCTGGAGCAGTCCGGCGACGCCGTGGCAGAACGTGGGCGAGGCGAGCTGGCGGGCGGTGTCGGGCCGCTCCAGCACGCGGGTGACGGCCTCGACGGCGACGTCGCGCAGCCGTCCGTCGTCCAAGGCCTCGCCGGCGTGCCAGAGTGCCCGCGCGATCCCGGGGCTGCCGTAGCACCAGGAGCTGCGCGCCGGGCCGGGGTCCGGCGGCGGGGGTCGTCCGGGCGCCGCCGGCAGCGGGATGGCCGACGGCCAGTTGATGCCCCACGCGTCGTCGAGGCGGTGCGCGGTCAGCCAGTCGGCCAGGTAGCGGACCGCCGCCGCCTGGCCGGGTGCCTCACGGCCGGCCCGCAGGGCCAGGGCGAGGATCGCCAGGGGGCCGGGAATCCCGTGCGCCAGCCCGCAGTTGAGGTTGCCGTACGGGTAGATGGGCCGCGTCGCGGGGTCCCCGAGCTGGTCCTCCGGCGTGGCCCAGCGCGGCGTCGCGCCGTTCGGCGCGGCCAGGTGGACCAGCGCGCCGAGCAGGTCGGCGAGCGCGCCGTGCGGATCGCGCGGCAGCAGGCCGGCGGCCAGTCCGCTCGCCCCGGAGACCAGGTCGAAGTCGCTCACCGGCCGACCGTGGCGGCCCTCGGCGAGCCGCGCGGCCATGAGCTGTGCGCGGGGCACCAGTTCGTCGTCGAGGGCACCGAGCGCACGGCGGTAGCGCGTGCCGTCGCGGCTGAGCGCGGCGACGGCGAACGCCGTGCCGCCGAGCCCGCTGTAGAGGCCGGAGCCGATCCGCGCGGGATCCTGCCCGATGCCGTCGAGCCCGGTGACGAGGAAGCGGTGGCCGGTCTCGTCCCACCCCTGGCCCGGCCGACACCGGTCGAGGTACGCGCACAGTAGCGCGATTCCGGCGTCTCCCCCGGCCACCCCGGGGGAGAGCCAGCCGATCGTCCGGGGGAGGCGGGTCTGACGGGCGGCACCGGCCAGCGCCTCGCAGATGCGGGCGCGATCCACGCAGCGCTCGGCGGCGGCATCGGCGGCGGCGAGCGCGGCCGCCCGCTGGTCGCCGTCGAGCACGCTGCGCCAGGGGCGCGGCTCCGGGGCGCGCCCGTCGGCCGTCGGCGAACCGGAACGGCCTGTCGCGCCGAAAGCGTTTGTCGCATCGGCGAGTTCGCGTCGCGGCATGTGGTCTCCCTCGGAGCGGACCGGCTACGAACGGCGAGGCGGCCGGCGCGGTGACACGCCGGGCGAGCGACCGTCAGCCGCAGGCCACGCCGGTCAGAAATTCACAGCACACGGTGCAGCTGGTTTCCCCGCAGGTGTTGCAGGTGAAGCAGGTCTCGCACGTGGGAGCGCACGTGGGAGCGCAGGTGAACTGGCAGGTGTCGTCACAGGTGCCGTTGCAGGACTGCGGACAGGTCTGGTCGCAGGTCCCGTCGCACGAGACGCAGGTGTCTTCGCACGAAGCGCAGGAGACGAACTCGATTGTCTGCTGGCCACAGGGGGCGCCGCACGTGCAGCCCTCCTGCGGAGCGAAGCGGCCGGCCGCACGACGCGCCAGGGCGGCTGGTGACTCCCGTGGTGTTGGCCCTCGGCCGCGCTGTGGGCCCCTCGGGCCCGCCCGGCTCATCCGGCGGACGTCGAGGTCGAAGTCGTCCGACGGGCGGACCGGGGCGCTGTGGGTGTAGCTGACCTGGGCTCCTTCCCTCAGCGTGACCTCGGTTGCCTCCGTTCCGACGAAAGGAGGCCGGTCCGGCGGAATACCGGTGCTGTCGATGACGTCCTCGGTGGCGAATTCGACGTAGTAGTCGAGGTTCTTCGTCAGGTACAGCCGCCGGTGTCCTTCGCGGTCGCTGTCGCCGAGGAAGCCTTTGAGGGTGAGTCCTCGGACGGGCGCGTGGGCCGGGTCCGGGCGGAATCTGTCGACCAGCGGATCCTGCGGACCGTGGATGTCCTTGGTCCGGTCCGGGGTCCGGTCCGGCTTGTCGCCTGGGCCGTTGTCGGATCCGCCGCTGTTGGCTGGGGTGGTCATCGTGGACCTCCCTCGATGGAAGAGGGCCCTTCTCATGCTTTCACCCGGGCCACAACCTGACAACTCGACGGGTCTCCATGACACAGGGTGACCTCCGGCCGAGCGGCGGGCGGTTGCGGCGGGGCCTCCGACCGGTTGCGGTGGGCGAACCATGCCCTGGGTTCGAACGCCATCCCTGCGGCAGCGCCCGGCACCCAGGGTCACGACGGAAGCCCGGCCACCGCCGGTCCCGGCCTGATCGGAGTGCGATGAGCGACCGCTCCACCATGGCGCCGCCGGATGGGGTGCGGCCGCAGGGTCGCCCGCGCCGTGCCTGTCCGGGCGCCGGCTAGCTGAGGATGAGCAGGGTTGCCACGGTGTTGCCGTCGGCGTCCAGGCACCCGGTGGTGTTGGAGCCGTCCGGGTCGGCCAGGATGCCCAGCACGGTGCCGGTGCCGTCCTCGTCCGGGATCATCAGCCAGTCGTCGGCGAAGTCGCCTTCGACCGGCTCCACCGGCCAGTCGGCCGGGTCCACCGACGCGTCCTGGAGCTTCTTGCGGAGTCTGTCCAGCCTCCGGCTGTCGCCCTCGGCGGCGCGCGCGTGCAGGGCGGCCCAGGCGCGCTTGAGCATCCCGGTGCCCGGTTCGATCCAGGTCCTGCTGGAGTTCGCGTGTATCACGGCCAGTCCGGACGGGGTCCCCATACTGTCGCCGCAGTCATCCGTCCGGACCGGGACGGTCTCCCCCGGATGCACCAGGACCGCTACCGGCACCCTGGGGTTGTCCTCGCGGGAGAGCAGGTAGACGGGCGTGCCGCCGGGCCGCATCGGGAAGCCCTCACCCTCCGGGCCCAGCGGGTCGTAGATCGTTCCGTGCCCGCGGTCCCCCTGGATCAGGCCGGCCCGCTCGATCCGCCAGCCCCCAACTGGGGATGCCAGACGTTCTGTTGACTTCAAGCGAGCTTGAGGTTCTAGCGTGTCACTCACTTGATCATCTGACGAAGGGAAACCCGCTCGTGATCCTCGTGACCGGAGCCACCGGAAACATCGGCAGTGCCCTGCTGAAGGAGCTGCACACACGTGGCGTCGGGCCGCTGAGAGGGCTTACCCGGGATGCCGCACAAGCCGTCTTCCCGGACGGTGTCGAGGCCGCGGAGGGCGACTTCGCGGAGCCGGCGTCGTTGAAGCCCGCGCTGGAAGGGGTGCGCTCGCTGTTTCTCGTCTCGCGCCTGGGCCCGGACGCCGACATCCTCGACGCCGCCCGCGCGGCGGGTGTGGAGCACGTCGTCCTGGTGTCCTCCATCACCGTCCAGACCCACCCGCACCTCGGCGCCGCCGCCGAGAACCTGGCGGTCGAGCAACTGCTCAAGGCAAGCGGTATGGCCTGGACGATCCTGCGGCCGACACAGTTCGCCTCCAACGCGTTGATGTGGGCGGCCACCATCCGTGGCCACGAAACCGTCCGTGCGCCGTTCGCGGAGACCGCACTGCCGACCATCCACCCTGCGGACATCGCGGCCGTGGCACGGGTGGCACTGACCGAGTACGGCCATCACGGACGCACATACGCCATGACCGGTCCAGCGCCGGTCAGCGCCCGACAGCAGGTCGAGGCCATCGCCGCAACACTGGGCCGGGAGGTGCCCTTCGCCGAAATCAGCCGTCAGCAGGCCCACTCACAGATGGCCGCGGTCTTCGGGTCCGACAACGCGGACGCGGTGCTCGACGTCACGGGTGGAGACGTCAACGAGGAGCTGCTGATGGTGCGCGACACGGTTTCAGAGGTCACCGGAACCCCGGCCCGCCCGTTTCGGCAGTGGGCTTCGGAGAACGCCGACGCCTTCCGTTGAGGCAGGCGATCGCCCCCGCTCACGCCACCACGGGGCGCTGCGCCGCCGGATGCGACCCGTGGCAGGCCGCTGACGCCGTGCCGGTCGGTACTCCCTGCTCGACGCCCTGGACGACCCGGACGACCCGGACGACCGCGCCGCCTGCGAGCAGCGGCAGGAGAAGAGAAGAAGCCCCGTCAGGCGGTTTCAGTCCCACGGGCTGGTGGGCACCGGGCCCGGTATGACGATCACCGCTATCTCGCCCTCGCGGGCACGGCCCGTCCAGACCTGGCCCCAGCCTTCCGGGACGCCGAAGGTCAGCAGGTCGGCCCGGCGTTCCTCGTCGCGGGCGAGTTCGAAGTAGTCCTCGCAGAGGGATTCGGTGTCCCGCCCGGGTGCCGGGCAGCCGAAGCCGACGTCGGCCACGTCCGTCAGGCAGCGGCGGAAGGGTTCGGTCAGCGGTTGCCAGGCGGTGGCGTCGGCGAAGCAGCCCATGGTCTCCTCCGCCGCGAACCCGGCGCCGGCAGCGCGCAGGGCCGGGTCCTCGCCCACGCCGAGGGCGAGGACCCAGGTGACCACCGGCTCGTCGCGCACGCGCAGGCGCGTCGCGGCGCACTCCCGGTACTCGTTGTAGTAGCCGTCCGAGAGGTGGGGCCAGTCGGCCCAGGAGACGTCCACCGGGTACTCACCGGGCGGGACGCGCAACGCGAGCTCGCGCGGCGGCCCGGCGATCCAGGGCGAGTCGACGACCAACCGGCCGCTCGGCAGCCGGATCGCGGCGACCTCCTGCACCTCGGCGATCTCGATCCAGCTGTACGGGGTGTGCGCATCGCCGCCGATCCGCAGGCCCGGTGTGAACAGTCCGTCGAGGTACTCGCGCGTCTGCGGCCTGACCTCGTCCATCCCCGCCTCTTCCTTCTCACTTCTGTGACACCTGCTGCCCCGGACGATACGCACCCCCACAGACAACTCCGGTGCCGCAGACTGCGCGGAGGTGTCCGGGGCCGGCCGCAAGGCCTCCTTCCCGAGCCGACTGCCCGCACGGCGAACGCCTCGCTGCGCCTGTGCTGGTCGTGCCAGGGGTTCGGTCGGCGGGAAGGAGGGCTCGCTGCTGGAGCTGCGGGAGTTCGGCGGCGCCCATGGTCCGGCCGAGGCGACGGCGAAGGCGATCAGTCCGCCGAGGAGGACGGGGCGGGGCACGAGTCCTCGGCACCGTACCGGAGGACGCAAGGGCGGTATGCCGGGCGGCGGCGCGGGTCCGGGGGGTTCCGCGCCGCCGTCCTGGGGGTGCCTCCCGGCCGAAGGCCGGGGGCCGGTCTATGCGGTGGCGATGGCGGTCAGGACCTTGGTCCGGGCGGCCTTCATCGCGGGCAGGATCGCCGCTGCCAGGCCGGCGAGTGCCGATCCGGCGAGGACGGCGAGGATGGTGGTCCACGGGATGCTGAGTGCGGTGACCCCGTACAGGGTGAGGACCTTCTGCCCGGCGATGCCCCACGCGAGCCCGAGTGCGAGGCCGAGCAGCGCGCCGTGGACGGCGATCAGCACCGACTCCAGTCGGATCATCCGGCCGATCTGTCGGCGGGAGGTGCCGACGGCGCGGAGCAGGCCGATCTCGCGGGTGCGCTCGACCACGGACAGGGCGAGGGTGTTGATGACCCCGAGGACCGCGATCAGGATGGCCAGCGCCAGCAGCGCGTAGACCAGGTAGAGGACGGTGTTGACCTGGCCGGTGATCTGGTTCTTGTAGTCGGCCTGGCTCTGCACGGTGACCTGTGGGTAGCCGGCCAGGGCGGTGTCGAGGGCGGTCTGAACCTGTTTCTTGTCGGCGCCGGGTGCGGTGTTGAGGTAAAGGGTGAAGTCCTGGGCCTCGGGGGCGTACGTGCCGAGGGTGTCCAGGGAGACTTCCCAGCTGCCGCCGTCCTTGCCCGCGCCCGCCGGGGGCTTGGCGATCGCGCCGACGGTGAGGGTGCCCACGTTGCCGTTGAGGAAGTGCAGCTCGACCGGGGAGCCGATCCGCAGACCGTCGGCCTTCGCGGTCGTCTCGTCGACCATCACCTTGCCGGCCGCGACGTCGGCGGTGGAACCGGCGACGTACTGCGGCTTGACAGCCCGGTCGACGGTGGCGACATCGACACCCGAGAGCACGAGTTGGAAGCCGCCCAGGTGGGCGACGGCGTAGCGCCGGCGGGTGACGGCCTGGACGCCGGGGATCGCGTGGACCTTGGCGGTGACTTCGTGGCCGATGGGCTGCTGGCCGTTGCCGGTCAGCACGTAGTCGGCGCCGAAGGTGTTGTCCACGTCGCGGTTGATGGACGTGGTCAGCGAGGCGGCCAGGACGGCGATCGCGCCGACCAGCGACAGGCTGATCATCAGCGCGCCCGCGGTGGCGCCCGTGCGGCGCGGGTTGCGCACCGCGTTGAGGCGGCTGATGCGGCCGACCGCGCCGAACAGCTTCGGGAACGGGGCGCCGAGGCCGTGCACGACGAGCCGTGAGAGCGCCGGGCCCAGGACGACCAGGGCGACCAGCGAGGCGACGATGCCGCCGCCGAGCAGGCCGGCGGCTGTGATCAGTGTGGCGTGGTGGGTGGCGGCGCCGTACAGCAGGCCAAGGCCGGCCGGCAACAGCACGGTGCCCAGGGCCGTTCGGCGGCCCAGCGGTGCGACGGGCGGGGTGGCGGCCTCGCGCAGGGCGGCCATCGGGGAGATGCGGGCGGCGCGGCGGGCCGGCAGGTAGGCGGCGACCAGCGTGACGAGCACGCCGACGCCGTAAGCAGCGGCCGGGGTGAGCGGGTTGATGACCAGTGCGGTGCCGGACAGGTCCACGCCGAAGCTGCTGATCAGGCTCTTCAGTAGCGCGGCCAGGCCGATTCCGGCGCCCAGGCCCAGCGTCGAGCCGACGACGCCGAGCAGGAGTGCCTCGGTGAGCACCGAGCGGGTGACCTGGCGGCGCCCGGCCCCGAGCGCGCGGAGCAGTCCGAGTTCGCGGGTGCGCTGGGCGACCAGCATGGAGAAGGTGTTGAGGATCAGGAAGATCCCGACCAGCACCGCGAGGCCGGCGAAGCCGAGCAGCGCGTAGGTGACGACGCTGAGGAAGGAGCTGACCTGCTGGGCGGCGGACTGGGCCTGCTCCTCCTTCGTGGCGATGGAGAAGCCGTCGCCGAGTGCGGCGTGGATGCGCTGCTGGGCGGTGGTGTGGGTGGTGCCGGGGGCGGTGTCGGCGGTGACGGTGGTGAACTGGCCGGGCTTGCCGAGCAGGGCCTGCTGGGCGGTGGCGGTGTCGACGTAGACCATCGTGACGCCGGGGTTGCCGGTGCTGAAGGTGACGATGCCGACGACGGTCGCCGGGGTGGAGCCGGTCGGGGTGAGCACGTGCAGCGCGTCCCCGAGGTGGACACCCTTGTGCTGGGCGCTGGCCTGGTCGATGACCAGCTCGCCGGCCTTGGTGGGGGCGTTGCCCTGGACGAGGCGGACCTGCGGGTTGTCGTACCAGTTCTGGCCGAGGGTGGGTGCGCCGGTGGTGGGGCCGACCGGCTTGTTGTCCTTGCCGACGACGGTGAGGTTCTGCAGGCTGACCTGGCCGTGTGCGGCCTGCACACCCGGGACGGCGGCGACCTTGGCCACGACGGATGCGGGCAGGGTGGGGATCTCGCCGGACAGGGCGCGGTCCTCGATCTCGGGGGTGAACGCCTGCTTGGGCTTGATCGTCACATCGGCGGCGGTGGAGCTGGAGATGCCGGTGAATGCGAGGTTGATGGTGTCGGAGAAGACCAGGGTGCCGGAGACGAACGCGACCCCGAGCAGGACGGCGAGGGTGGACAGGGCCATGCGGCCCTTGTGGGCGAGGAAGTTGCGCAGACTTGCCTTGATCACGGTCCGTCAGCTCCTGCGTCCGGCGCCGTCGAACTGCCGCATCCGGTCGAGTACCGAGTCGGCCGTCGGCTCCGCGAGCTCGTCCACGATCCGGCCGTCGGCGAGGAAGACGACGCGGTCGGCGTGGGCGGCGGCGACCGGGTCGTGGGTGACCATCACGATGGTCTGCCCGAGGTCGTCCACGCTGCGGCGCAGGAAGGCCAGGATCTCGGCGCCGGCGCGGGAGTCGAGGTTGCCGGTCGGCTCGTCCGCGAAGATGATCTCCGGTCGGCTCGCCAGCGCCCGCGCGCAGGCGACGCGCTGCTGCTGAC
The DNA here is from genome assembly GCF_055575755.1 of Kitasatospora sp. NPDC034035. Classification (NCBI taxonomy): domain Bacteria; kingdom Bacillati; phylum Actinomycetota; class Actinomycetes; order Kitasatosporales; family Streptomycetaceae; genus Kitasatospora; species Kitasatospora sp. NPDC034035. Next base: position 72,622 of record NZ_JBVISA010000036.1, read on the forward strand.
CGCCCGACAGCTCGCTGGGCCGGTGCCCCAGGCGCTCGCGCAGGCCGACGGTGTCGATCACCGTGTCCAGCCACGCCGGGTCGGGCCTGCGGCTCGCGATGTCCATCGGCAGCGTGATGTTCTCCAGTGCGGTGAGTGTCGGGAGCAGGTTGAACGCCTGGAAGATGAAGCCGATCTTGTCCCGGCGAAGCTGGGTCAGGTGCTTGTCCTTGAACCGGGTGACCTCGGTCTCGCCGATCCAGATCTGCCCAGCGGTCGCGGTGTCCAGGCCGGCCAGGCAGTGCATGAGCGTCGACTTGCCGGAGCCGGACGGGCCCATGATCGCGACGAACTCGCCGCGCTGCACCGAGACCTCGACCGCGTCCAACGCCACCACGCAGGTCTCCCCGCTGCCGTACGCCTTGGTGAGGCTCTCGGCGCGGGCCGCGATGGCCTGGTGCGGGGCGGGGACCGCCGTTGCTGTGCTCACGCTCATCCTCCTGGGTTTCGCTGCGCGGCCTGCGCACTCGTTTGCGGGCATGGCAGACTCGGGGCAGGCAGATAGCTTCTACGAACACGTAGAACTTCTACGAGTTCGTAGAAGATAGCGCAGGAGGTGACCGGGTCCGTGACCATGGACGAACCCACCCCGCCCAAGGGCGGCCGGGCCAGGGGCGAGCTGGAGGCCGACGTCCTCCGCGCGTTGCAGCACGCCGCCCCCGAGGCGCTGAGCCCCGGCGAGGTCAGGGAAGTGCTCGGCGGCGATCTCGCCCACACCACCGTCGTCACCGCCATGTCGCGGCTGCACGCCAAGGGCCTGCTCGAACGCACCCGGCGCGGACGGACCTTCGCCTACGTCCCCGTCGCCGACGACTCCGGACTCGCCGCCCGCCAGATGCGCCAGGTCCTGGAGGGCAGAACGGATCGCGAAGCCGTCCTGACCCGCTTCGTCGACGACCTCTCCGACGACGACGAGGAACTGCTGCGCAAGCTGCTGGACCCGGGACAGTAGGGCCGCCCCGATGTACGTCGCCGTCTACCTGCCGCTGCTCTTCCCGCTGCTGGCCGCCCTGGCGGCCAGGCCGCTGGGCGAACGACTCCCGCCCCGCCTGGCCACCTGGCTGCTGACCGTGGGCGCAGTGGCCCTGGCAGCCGCGAGCAGCCTGGTCCTGGGCATGCTCGCGATCACCGCACTGATCCGCTTCCCCGCTCTCGCCCGGCTGGCGCAGGGTCACTGGTCGGCACAGGCGGCCCAGCACCACGACCCGGCCGCACTGTCGGTCGGCCTGCTCGCCGCTGCCCTGCTGGCCACGGCCACCACCGCGACCGCGGTGCTGCTGTGGCGCCGAGTCCGCACGCTGGCCGCCGCCGCCGCGGAAGCCGCCTGCCTACCCGGACGCGATCAGCTGGTCGTCGTCGACGACCCGGCCGCCGAGGCGTACGCCATCCCCGGGCTGCCCGGCCGCATCGTCGTCTCCACCGGCATGCTGGCGGCCCTCGACCCCGACGAGCACCACGTCCTGCTCGCCCACGAGCGAGCCCACCTGGCCCACCACCACTACCTCTTCGTCGCGGTCGCCCAACTGGCCGCCACCGCCAACCCGCTGCTACGGCCCCTCGCCGACACCGTCACCTACACCATCGAACGCTGGGCCGACGAGAGCGCCGCCACCGCCATCGGCGACCGCCGCCAGGTCGCCCACACCGTGGGCAAAGCCGCCCTGGCCTCCCGACGCACCCGCACCCGCCGCTGGATCCCCGCCGCCGCCCTGGGCATCCTGGGCCGCTTCTCCCCAGCCGGACCGGGCCCCGTACCGCGCCGGGTCGCCGCTCTCCTCGCCCCACCGCTGCGCAGCCGCGCACTGCCACTCGCCGGCATCCCCGCACTGCTGCTGGCCAGCGCCGCGTGCGCCGCCGAGGCCGCACACGACCTGGAACTGCTCCTCGAACTGGCCAAACGCGGCGCCTCGCAACACTGAGGGAAGGCAGCGCGGCCAACCGCGCACCCGGCGGCGGTCGTGGCGAAGGCCGTGCGGCGATCGTGGCCGAGCCTCCAACGCGGCGCCTACGGGCTGACGAGCAGGGCGCCGTGCACCGTGCGGCCGTCGGCCAGGATGATCGCCATGAACGATGCCCTCATCCAGTGCTGCCCGCTCCGGTCCCGGTCTCGTTCAAGCTCCTCAGCAACAAGCCCCTGGGAGGAAAGCCGGCCCGGGCCGACTTCCTCCCAGGGGTGGGTTCGCGGAGCTCCTACGCCCTGTTATCGGCCCTTGACCGTCGGGGCGAGCGCCAGCGCCAGGTACGCCAGGGCGCGGGCGACGTTCTCCACGTGGGGCACGTGCGGGCCGACGTTCAGGCCGCCACCGTTCTGGCCTGCGGCCGCGTACCGGGAGAGCGCGCTCCAGCCGTTCTCCAGCTCCTGCTGGCGGGCGGGCATGGTGTACGCCATGTTGTGGTTCGCCATCATCTGGATCACGATGCCCTGTACGTCGCGGAGCCGGGCGGCCTCGGCCGTCACCTGGATCAAGCGCAGGAGGGACCTGGCGGTGGCCTGGAACTGGCTTTCGCCGTTCTGCTCGGTGCCGCGCGCAAGGTAGGCCAGCTGGAAGACGGAGTTCATCAGTGAGCTGTAGCTCATGCCGGTTTCGTCACGGTTCACGCCCGGGCCGCCCTGCGCCTGCGGCCGTGCCATCTGCGGGTAGCTGCCGTCGTAGGACAGGCTGCGGTAGGTGGCCGGCGGGAGCAGTCCGCCGTCGGGGCCGTTGCGCAGGGCGTCCATGGTCCGGCCGAGGTTGAACCCCTCGTCGTTGAACGCGTAGGTGATGTCCCCGTCGCCGGGCCGGGCGTCGACGGGGGTCGTCGTGAAGCCGCGCAGGTACAGGTTGTCCGGAGTGAACCAGAGCCGCAGCGTCATCTGGCGGCCACCGCCGTTGACGGCGTTCAGGTCGGCCCGGATCAGCGACACCGAGTTGGAGCCCTGCGTCATGTAGGTCTCGCCGTTCCAGCGGCTCCCGGAGGCGTTGCGCAGACTCTGCAGGAAGGTGCCCCAGTCCTTGGAGATCTGGCCGGGGTTCTGCCACTCGCCGCTCATGTTCACCCAGCAGTGGGCGACGTGGTAGTCGCCGGTGTTGGCGCGGGCCGCGCCCGCGCCGGAGACCAGGGTCACCACGCCGGCGACGATGGCAATGAGCAGGGCGGTGAGCCTGGTCCGCAGGTTCCGGCCGAACGCCGGGCGCCGCGAATGTGTCAAATGCATGTCATTAGTCCTTGATCAAGGGGGATCCGCGTCGGTGGACGCGGATCCTCGACGGGCGTGCTCCGGTCGGCCGCCGACATCGCGGCCGTCGCACGTCCCGCGCCCTCGGCGTTCCTCAGCCGATCGGCCCTCCCACCCTCCTGCACCGCATCGCCTGCGCACATCAGTCATCTGACTGCACGTGGACGACGCCGCCAAACCAGCACGTCCGCGTCGCCGTAGCCGATGGAGAACGCTCTGCCGAAGGGACGCCCCGCCCCGACGACGCATGAGAAACTCCGCCACCTCGAAGCCACACGGGGTCATCCGCACACGGCCTCTGCGGGCACAAGCCGCACCCTGGCCGTCATCACCCGGCCGGAACCGGACGGGGAGATCGCCGACGGCCCGCAGCTCAAGCACGCCTCCCGCCGGGCCCTGGCCGACGCGGTCACCGCCAGCTACGGGCAGGCCGACCAACTGTGGGCCAAGGAGTTCAACACCGAGCCGGAGACCGCCGCCGCCGAACGCCTCGTCGCCATGCTCCCGGGCCCGCCGCAGCGGCCAGACGGTGGCGATCGGCCCGGTGTCCACCGTCTCCACACCGGCCTCGACAACGTCAACACCCGCCTCGACCCAGGCCCTTGAGTAGGACCGCACCCGCGCACCCACCGCTCCCTCGCCGCGCTCCCGGCCCCCGACTGACCGGCGGAACCGGTGTTGCCGCCGGAGTCGGCCGCGCTACCAGTACCCGGCCTCGCGGGCGAGGGCAGCTTCGTTGCGCTCTTCACGAAGGGCCTTCAGGTCGTCCACGTCACGCTTGTTGCGCTTCAGGTCGAGTCCCCCGAGCGGGAAGTTCCAGGAGTGAAGTGCTAGCCGAATGTGACGTTTTGTGGTGCCGCCCCCGCCACAGGCCTGCGTCGTGCGAGCGGCCGACGACGCACCTGTTGGCTTCCTCGATCACACCCCAGTGGGCGGAGGCCTCGATCTCGATCGGCCCCCAGACCTCCCCGACGATGTCCAAGCCGCGCCGTGACGTCGCTCCACTCTGGTCCAGTGCGAGGGCGACCTCGATGGCTTCATGCACCAGCACCGGTCCCAGGTCGTCCCCAGTAGCAGGTGTCGTCCACCACCCGTCCCCGTTCTCGTCTGTCACGTAGTCGACGTACAGGGCGTCCTCGCGCCCGGCTTCAATAGCGTGACGGAAGATCCAGTCCGAGTCGTCGGGGCCGTCCAGGCCGGTTATGGCCGTGCGCAACGGTTGTCCTGGTGGGCCAGGGAGGTGGCTCCGCCGCCGGCCCGCCTCGTCAGCCGGCCAGCAGCCCGGCGGCGATCCGGGCGCGGTGCGGCGCCAGCTCGGCGGCGATCGAGGCGCCCTCGGCGGCGGTGACGGTGACGGCGGCGTCCCCGTCCCCGGCGCGGGCGGCCAGGGCGATCCGCAGGTGGGTCGGCGGGTGGGAGCCGTCCACGGCGGACCGGTCACGAGCACTGAGCCGCAGCAGGCGCTCCCGCTCGACGGCGGGGACGGAGGCGAGGTGCTCGCGCACCCGCTCCCAGAGCAGGTCCGGCGCGGGCGGCGCGGGCGCGTCCTCGGTCCGGCGGCTCCGGGCGCGGCCGATCCGGGGCCGTCCGCGCTCCTCGGCCCGGATCTGGTGGATCGCGGTGTCCACCGAGCCGGGCAGCAGCAGCGCCGCGAGCATGCCCCGGGCCGCCTCGCCACCCGCCACCCGGGCGGCGAGCACGTCCGAGTGGTACTCGGCCTGCTGGCCGGCCCGGGAAGTGAGCCGGTCGAACAGCACCAGCCCCTGGTGCAGCACCCAGGCGACGCCCCGCAGCACCAGCCGGCCGAACACCGCGCCGAGCCGTACCAGCATCGAGACCTCGTCCCGGCCCACGCCCGGCCCGTCGTGGCCCGGGCGGGCCATGTCGTACCAGGCCCAGAGCGCCGAGACGGCGCTGTACAGCCAGAACGAGCGCCGGCGGTCGCCGTTGACCCGGTGGCCGAACTCGTGGCCGAGCAGGGCTGTCCGCTCGCGGTCGTCCAGTACCTCCCACAGCGGCAGGCCAAGCCGCAGCACCGACCGGCGGCGCAGCCCGACCAGCCCGTACGAGGCGTTGAACTCGTCGGTGACCTGGATGACGTCCACCGGGCGGGCGCCGACCTCGGCGGCCACCCGGTCGGCCAGCCCGTACAGGGCCGGCGCCCCGGCACGGTCGAGCACGCCCGCGTCCTTCGGCAGCCGGCCGAGCCGCGGGCGCAGGGTCACCGCGATCACCAGCACCACCGCGCCGACACAGCGCTGCACGACGGTCCCGGTGATCAGCAGCCAGAGCGCCAGGGCGAAGGTGCCGAGGGTGACGAGGTGGACCACCCCGGCCGCGGCGGAGGCCAGCAGCCAGTCCCGGCGGGCGGTGGGGGAGTCGCCCCCGGCGGCCTGCTCCTCGTAGAGCCGGTCGGCGCGGGCGACCGCGGCCCGCTCGCGCCGGGTGGGCCCGGGGGCGGCGTCCTCGCCGGGCACGAGGTTCCAGTCGCAGGCCGGGCACCAGAGGAGGAAGCGCGGGTCGTCGGTCAGGGGGGCGACGCAGCGCGGGCACGGCGAACCGTGGACGGGCCTGTCGGCGGACGCCGCGGCGGGCGGCTCGGGGTAGGGGGACACGGTTGATCATGATGGCGGGCCGGGGCGCCGGTGGGCAGGGGGGTTATTCGTATCGTGACCATGCCCGTCGTGACCCCTGCCCGTTGTGACCCCTGCCCGTCGTGACCAAGCCCTGCCCCGTGACGCGCAGTTTGAAGGCCAGCCGCGAGTGGACGCGCACCGTGACCCTGGACGAGAGCCGTAGCAAGACCGTGAACGGCGGGGTGGGGGCGACCCTCGTATGGCTGTCGGCGAAGGCGGCCGTCGAAGCCGAGCTGCAGCGGACCCTGTCCGTTGCCATCGGCAGTACACACCTGTTCGCGGAGGAGTTCAGCATCACGGTCCCCGAACGGACCGCTGTGCGGATCGCGTTGCGCTGGAAGCACGTCGTTCAGTGCGGCAGTGCCCGGCTGATGCTGCCCAATGGAACGATGTACAGCGTGCTGTACCGGGCTGTACTCAAAAGTCCGACCGGCGTTTGCCCCGGTTCGGAATCGAACGGGGGCCGAAGCCGAGAACGTTGGCATCAGGCATCAGGCATCAGGCATCAGGCAGTCGGCAGCTGGGAGCGGTCCGCGTGACCTGTGGCGATGGCGCCCGTTGCCCTTGGCGTGGCAGAACCCGAGACCCCGGCCTTGCTCCCGATACGCCGGACCTCGTTCGGCTGCCCGCACCTCCCCACGGGCCCGGGCGGCAGGCCGATCCCGCCAGCCGCTGACCGTGTCGAGGGTGAGGCCACCGGAGCCGGTGGCGTCGACGGGCCTGGTCCGCGGCCCGGAATCGCGGTTGTCGACCGGATCACTCCGTTGCGGTCAGGCACTCGGCGAGCAGGTCGACGACGTCGTGCCAGGCTCGCTGCGCGTGCCGTGGGTGGTAGCCGACGCCGGGGACCACGGGGTGGTCGACCGGCGGGTGGTGGAAGGCGTGCAAGGCGCCGCCGTAGACCACGAGGCGCCAGTCGACGCCCGCGGCCTGCATCTCGGCGGTGAACGCGCCCCGTTGCGCGGGCGGCATGATCGGGTCTTCCGACCCGACCCCGGCCCACACCGGGCAGCGAATGCGCGCCGCCTCGCCCGGTCGGCCCGTGGTCAGCGCGTTGACTGTCCCGATCGCGCGCAGGTTGACGCCGTCGCGCCCGAGTTCCAGCCCGACGGCGCCCCCGGTGCCGTAGCCGATGGCGGCGATCCGGTCGGGGTCGGTCCGCGGCTCGGCGCGCAACACGTCGAGCGCCGCATGACCGATGCCCCGCATCCGGTCGGGGTTGGCGAGCAGCGGCATGCAACGGGCCAGCATCTCCTCGGGGTCACCCAAATAGCGCCCGCCGTGAAGGTCGAAGGCCAGCGCTACGTATCCCAGCTCGGCGAGAGCATCGGCCCGGCGGCGCTCGACGTCGCTGAGCCCCATGCCCTCCGGCCCGAGCAGCACCGCGGGCCGGCGATCGACTCCGGCCGGGAGTGCGAGGTGCCCGATCATCGTCAGACCGTCGGCCGGGTACTCGACCGTGCGCGTGGTAATCGTCGCCATGCGACTGGACTGTAGTGATCGTCGAGTCCGATCGGGCCGCTGTTCTGCCGCCGGCAGAACAGCGGTGGGCGTTCCTCTGAAATGCGGCGATGGCTCACGATCCGCCACAAACCCCGTTCCCGCGGCAGCGGTTTCGGATCACCTGCCCTGGCCACGGTGCTGGAGGTGGACCTGCCGGTTCTTCCGTCGGCTGGCAAAGCGGCTGACCTTCGGCGCCGAGCGCTGGCCGGGCCCGGTCGGCCCCCACGACTCCGAAGGCCGGTGGGACGATGCCCGCAGACTCCTCCCCGACGCAACACTGCCCACAGCCGACCGGGTCGCCGGACTACTCCCGCTCTTCGACGCGCAACGGCTCAGCACGATCAGCACCCTCACCGTCGACCAGCTCAGCGAGGCGAACGGCCAGGTCTGCGTCCAACTGGGGACCGCCCCGACCCGTCCTGCCCGAACCACTCGCCGCACTCGACCTCGACCTGATCGCAACCCGCCGCCCCTACACAGTGATCGGACACGCCGACCAGACGCCCTGGCTCTTCCCAGGGCAACGCCCTGGCCAACACATCAGCGCCGGCCGTCTCGGCCAACGCTGATCAACCTCGGGATCCAACCCGGCCAGGCCCGGTCAACGGTCCTGTTCGCCCTCGCCGGGGGCAGGGTGAGCATCGCGCCCCGGTCGGCTTCCCAGCGTTCGGCGGGCCGGCAGCCGATCGTGCGGTGGTGTCGACGGTTGGCGATCTGCAGCCATGCCGTGAGCTGGGTGTTGAAGTCGCCCGGTCCGGCGAACGTGCGGCCGGGCAGGAAGCTGGTCTCCAGATAGCCGTTCACCCGCTCCACCAGGCCTTTCGCCTCCGGGTCGCGGGGCCGGCAGAGGCGGATCCTGATCGCGAGCAGGCCGGCGAAGGCCGCGAACTCCGAGGTCAGCTTTCCCTGGCCGACGCCGCTCTCGTTGTCCCAGACCAACATCTTCGGGACGGCCTGCCAGCCGGACAGCAGCCGCCAGTGCCCGTCGATCAGGTCGGCGGTGGTCCGGGACGGCAGCATCCGAGCCGTGATCATCCGTGAATAGCCCGCCACCATGACCAGCACCGGAGGGCGTCCCGTCTGCCCGTAACCCAGCGGGATGTCCGTCGGCGGGAACCACAGATCGCACTGGGCGAGCTCGCCCGGCTGGTAGACGGTCCGCGAGACGGGATCCACGGGAAGGTAGGCGGGCCGCAGCTCGCGGACGCGTTCCTTGAGGATGGTCAGCCCGCGTGTCCAGCCGATCCGCTCGGCGATCACCGTGGCCGGCATCGTCGGCGTCTGCTTCAGCAGCTCGCGGATGGCCGGCTCGAAGACGTCGACCGCCGATCCCTTCAGAGGGCGCTGGTAGACCGGCGGCCGGTCCGAGGCCAGGGCCCGTGCCACGGTGCCCCGGGAGATCCCCAGTTGCCGGGCCACGGCCCGTGCCGACAGACCCTCGGCCCGGTGCAGCCGGCGAATCTCGGCCCAGTCCTCCACGCCGATCACCTCTTTCCTCCTGACTCCCGTACCAGTGAAGTCAGGATGATCAAGAGATCACGCAGTGACCCGCTTTTGATCCGCCGTCCGTGGTCCTCGTTTCACCCGTCGCCGACAATGTCAGTCCAGGAGAACTTCGTGACGTAGGCAGGGGTGCCAGGGGCACCGAACACCCATCGGTCATTCCTGAACTTGTTGCGTTTACCGAAGTACTGATTGACGATCCAGCTCTTCGGCTTGTGGGGATGCGTCCAAGTTGTCCATTTGTATTGCAGCCTCCACAGGTAGTTGTCGAGGGAGCTGAACATCTTGGACGACACCACGCCCCGGTAATAGGCCGCCCACCCCCTGATGATGGGGTTGAGCTTGGCAACGACTGCCATCGCGTTCGATCCGCGCAAGGTGCGCATCTCCTCCGCGAGTCTTTTCCGGAGGCGCCCGACAGTCGCTTTGCTCGGCTTGATCAGCAATTTGTGGCGGTAGCGGCGGACGTTGAACCCGAGGAAATCGAACCCGTCTCGCAGGTGAACGATTTTCGTCTTGTCCTCGTTGAAGACAAGCCCTCGGGGCGCCAGCCACTCCGCCAGTTTCGCCTTGGTCTGGAGTGCCTGTTCCTGGCTGTGACAGAGCACGACCATATCGTCGGCGTAGCGGACCAATACCGGGGAGTCCTTTTTCGTATCACCGGCTTGAGCGCCGTTGACGACATAGCGAACTCCAGCGGCTTCCTCTAGGCCGTGCAGTGCGACGTTCATCAGCAGAGGAGAAATTACACCGCCTTGGGGCGTTCCCTCCTCGGTGGGAGTGAACCCCTTACCGGTTTCGAATACTCCCGCCTTCAGCCAGTCGGCGACAATCCTTTTGGCAGGAAAGTGGCCAATTGCCTGTAGAAGGCGAGCATGGTCGATCCGGTCGAACGCCGCTGCCAGGTCCGCATCAAGCGCCCAGAC
>NZ_JBVISA010000037.1:0-79994 GCF_055575755.1 Kitasatospora sp. NPDC034035
GTCCACACGTCGTGGGGGCCGAAGCCGAAGTGGTGGTCGGTGTTGGCGAAGAGGGTGAGGACGTTGTGGTGGGGGATGAGGGTGCCCTTGGGGCGTCCGGTGGAGCCGGAGGTGTAGATGACGTAGGCGGGGTGGGCGGGCAGCACGGCCGTGGCGGGGTTGGTGCGGGGCCGGGCGGAGACGTCCGTCTGGTCGAGGAGGAGGGTGGGGATGGCGGTGTCGGTGCTGCCGGTGGTGAGTAGAAGCGTCGGTTGGGCGTCGTCGAGCATGTAGGCGACGCGGTCGGCGGGGTAGTCGGGGTCGATTGGCAGGTAGGCGCCGCCGGCCTTGAGCACCGCGAGCAGGGCGACGACCAGTTCGGCCGAGCGGTCGAGGCGGACGGCGACCAGGGTTTCGGGGCGGACGCCGTGCTCGGTGAGGAGGTGGGCGAGGCGGTTGGCGCGCTCGTTCAACTGGCGGTAGGTGATCTGCTGGTCGCCGTCGGTGAGGGCGATGGCGTCGGGGGTGCGGGCGGTCTGGGCCTCGAAGTGCTCGCTGAGCGTGCCCTGCGCGGTGGGGGCGAGGGCTGGGCGGGTGGCCCAGGTGTCCAGCAGCAGGTGCCGCTCCTCGGCGTCGAGCAGCTGCACGGCGTGGACGGGCTGTGACGGATCGGTGGCGAGGGCCTCCAGGACCCGCAGCCAGCGTCGTCCCAGGACCTCCACCGACGCCCGGTCGAACAACTCCGCCGCGAACGTGATTCGGACCGCCAGACCGTCCGGTGCGTCCGTGGCCGTGTAACGCTCGCGGACCTCGAAGGCGAGGTCGAAGTTCGCCTTCGGCTCCCCGGCAGTCGACAACTCGACGTCCACGCCCGGGAGTTCGAGGCGCGCTTCAACGGTGTTCTGAACTGCGAGGATGACCTGGAAGAGCGGGTGCCGGGCCATCGAGCGCACGGGTGCCAGCTCTTCGACGAGGCGCTCGAACGGCACGTCCTGGTGGGCGAAGGCACCGAGACCGGTCTCGCGGACCCGGCCCAGCAGCTCGGCGAACGTCGGGGCGCCGCTCAGGTCGGTGCGCAGGACCAGGGTGTTGACGAAGAAGCCGACCAGCTCGTCCAGTGCCTCGTCGGTACGGCCGGCGATCGGCGTGCCGATCGGGACGTCCTCGCCGGCGCCGAGCCGGGAGAGCAGCACCGCCAGCGCGGTCTGCAGCACCATGAAGGACGTGACGCCCTCCGTTCGGGCCAGCTTCAGCAGCCCCGCCTGCAGTTCGGCGGGGACGGTCAGCTCGACCGTCTCCCCCCGGTTCGAGGCGACGGCCGGGCGCGGCCGGTCGAACGGCAGCGCCAGCTCCTCCGGCAGGTCGGCCAGCGTCTCCCGCCAGTACCCCAACTGCCGTGCCAGCAGGCCTTCGGTGTCCTCGTCCGACCCCAGCAGTTCCCGCTGCCAGAGCGTGTAGTCCGCGTACTGCACCGGCAGCGGCGCCCATCCGGGCGCCTGGCCGCCCACCCGCGCCGCGTACGCGGCCGACAGATCCCGCCCCAGCGGACCGAATGACCAGCCGTCACCCGCGATGTGATGGAGCGTCAGCACCAGGACGTGCCGCTCGGGCGCCAGCGCGAAGAGTGCGGCCCGCAGCGGCGGTTCCGTCGCCAGGTCGAAGGGCTGCTCGGCCGAGCGGTGGACCGCGGCGGCCAACTCCTCCTCGTCGCCGACCTGTTCGACGGTCAGCGCGAACGTGACCTCCTCGATCGGCAGTACCCGCTGCACGGGTTCGCCGTCGACCGCGGCGTAGACGGTCCGGAGCACCTCGTGCCGCTCGATCACGTCACGCAGTGCCGCCGCCAGGGACTCCTGCTCCAGCGGGCCGGAAAGCCGCAGGGCCGCAGGGATGTTGTAGTCGGCGGTCGATCCCGCCAGCTGTCCGAGGAACCAGAGCCGTTGCTGGGCGTAGGACAGCGGCACCCGCTCGGGCCGATCGCCGGTGGCCACCACGGGCGTTCGCAGCACCGTGCCGGTGTCCAGCTGCCGCGCCAGCGCGGCGGGGGTCGGCGCCTCGAAGAGGGTGCGGAGCGGGAGTTCGGCCCCCAGGGCGGACCGCACCCGGCTGCCGAGGCGGGTGGCGAGCAGCGAGTGGCCGCCGAGGTCGAAGAAGCTGTCCTCGACCCCGACCGAGGGCAGGCCCAGGACCTCGGCGAAGAGCGCGCAGAGGATCTCCTCCGGCAGGTTCTCCGCCGCGCGCCCGGCGCCGCCGCCCGCGGCCGCGTAGTCCGGGGCGGGCAGGGCCTTGCGGTCGAGCTTGCCGTTGGCCGTCAGCGGGAGTGCCTCCAGCAGCACCACGGCCGACGGCACCATGTACTCCGGCAGCCGCTCGGCGGCCGTCGCCCGGGCCAGGGCGGGCAGCGCGGCCGCGTCCGCGCCGTGCTCCGCCACCAGGTAGCCGACCAGCCGGTGGTCGCCGGGGGCCTCCTCGCGCACGACCACGGCGGCCTGCGCGACACCGGGGCAGGACGCCACGGCGGCCTGCACCTCGCCGAGTTCGATCCGGAAGCCGCGGATCTTCACCTGGTCGTCGGCACGGCCGAGGAACTCCAGCTCCCCGTCGGCGCTCCAGCGGACCACGTCGCCGGTGCGGTACATCCGCTCGCCGGGGGCGCCGTACGGGCAGGCGACGAAGCGTTCGGCGGTCAGGCCGGGGCGGCCGAGGTAGCCGCGCGCCAGGCCGGTGCCCGCGAGGTACAGCTCGCCGGTCACACCGGCCGGAACCGGGCGCAGGGCCTCGTCGAGCACGTAGGCCCGGGTGTTGTCGATGGGCTGCCCGATCGGCAGTACCTCGCCGTGCTTGCCGCCGACCTCGTGGGCGGTGGACCAGATGGTGGTCTCGGTGGGGCCGTAGAGGTTGGTCACGCCCGCGGTGCGGGCCGCCAGGGTCCGGGCCAGTCCGCTGTCCAGCGCCTCACCGCCGACCAGCGCCCGAACACCGGCCAGCTCGCCGCCGACCAGCGCCCGAACACCGGCCGGCTCGCCGCCGGCCGGCTCGACAGCCTCGACGCCCGCGGCCTCGGCGGTCAGCGCGTGCCAGAGGCTCGGCGTGGCCTGCATCGCCGTCACCCCGGCGGCCGTCACCAGCTCCCGCAGCGCGCGCGGGTCCCGTACGGTCGCGCGCGGGGCCAGCACCACCCGGGCGCCGTGGACCAGGGGCAGGTAGAGCTCGAGCGCGGCGATGTCGAAGGCGACCGTGGTCACCGCGAGCAGCCGGTCCGCGGGGTCGAGGGCGAACCGGCGCTGCATCGCGGCCAGGAAGTTGACCAGTGCCCCGCCCGGCACCACCACGCCCTTGGGGCGTCCGGTGGAGCCGGAGGTGTAGATCACGTACGCCGGATGGGCCGGCAGCACGGCCACGGCCGGGTCGGCGTCGTCCGGGGCGGCACCGACCGGGTCGGCGCCCGCAGCGTCCGGCTCGGTGTCGTCCCCGGTGGCCGGCTCGATCCGGTCCAGTGGCACGACGGGGATCCCGCCGGCCGGCACGGTCGCTGCGGTGTTCTCGGAGGCGAGCACGACGACCGGCCGGGCGTCCGCCAGGGTGTAGGCGATGCGGTCGGCGGGGTAGTCGGGGTCGACGGGCAGGTAGGCGCCGCCGGCCTTGAGCACGGCGAGCAGCGCGACGACCAGCTCGGGCGAGCGCTCCAGGCAGACCGCGACCAGCGACTCCGGGCCGACGCCGCGCCGGATCAGCAGGTGTGCCAGCCGGTTGGCCCGGGTGTTGAGCTCCCGGTACGAGAGCTCCCGCTCGCCGCAGACCAGCGCGACCGCTTCCGGGGTGCGGGCGGCCTGGGCCTCGAACAGTGCGGGCAGGGTGGCCGACGGCGGCTCGACGGCCGTGTCGTTCCACTCGGTCAGGACCTGCTGCCGCTCCGTCGCGTCGAGCAGTTCGACCTCGCGCAGCGGCAGGGTGCCGTCGGCGGCCGCCAGGGCGGCGAGGTAGTGCTGGAACCGGCGGCAGTGGGCGGCGATCTCCGCCGGCTGGTAGAGCGCCGGGTTGGCGTCGACGACGAGCCCGGCGCCGTCGCCGGTCTGCCGGTCGTAGATCAGGATGTTGAGGTCCTCGACCGGGCCGCTGCTGAGGTTGTGGGTGGTGCTCGGGTGGCCGCCGAAGTCCAGGTTGTAGTCGAAGGACTGGATGTTGACCGTGGGGCCGAACAGTTGCCCGCTGGAGGCGACCAGCCCGAGGTCGCGACGGATCTCCTCGTAGCGGTAGCGCTGGTGGCGCAGGGCTTCCCGGGCGGCGCGGCTGGTCTGCTTGATCAGGGCGGAGAGCGGTTCCCGCGGGTCGACGGTCAGGCGCAGGGGCACCACGTTGTTGACCACGCCCGGGGTGGTCCGGGCGACCTCCCCGGACCGCGCGCCGACCGGGAAGCCGAGGACCACGTCGCCGCTGCCGGTCACCCGGGCGGTGTAGGCGGCCGCGGCGGCGAGCACCAGGACGGTCCAGCTGACTCCGAGCCGGCGCGCCGAGGTGCGCAGCGTGGCCATGTACTCGGAGTCCAGTCGGCGCGCGTGGCGCAGGTGGGTGTGCGAGGTGGGGGCGAACCGGCCGGCGAAGTTGACGGCGGTCGGCCGGTCGGCGAGCCGGTCCTGCCAGTACTGGCGGTCCGCCGCGAACTGGGCGGAGGCGCGGTACTCGGCCTCGACCTCCACCAGTCGTGCGAACGGCGGGATCCCGCTCTCCTCGGGCAGGGTCCGGCCCTCCGCCCAGGTGCTGTAGACCTCCGCGACCCGGGCGGCGAAGAGCGGGCCGCTGTGGCCGTCGCCCATCGCGTGGTGGGCCCGCAGCGACCAGATGTAGTGGTCGGGCGCCAGCCGGATCAGGGCGAAGGCGCAGGCGGGGCCGGTCTCCAGGTCGTACGGCCGGAGGTACTCGGTGCGCATCCAGCTCAGCGCCGCCTCCCACGGGTCGGCCTCACTGCTGACGTCGACCGGGACGAACCGCCAGGCCGGGTCGGGCTCGACGAACTGGCGCAGCTCCTGACCGCTCGTCACCAGTCGCAGACGCAGCGTCTGGCAGTCGAGGACGGCCCGGTGGAGGGCGCGCTCGAACAGCTGCGGGTCGACCGGCCCGTGGATCTCCACGTACTCGTGGACCTGGTAGGCAGGGCTGGCCGGGTCCAGCTGCTGCGCGAACCACATTCCGGCCTGGCCGGAAAGCAGGGGCAGGTACTCGGGCTGGGAAGGCGACATGTGCTGGAACTCCGGTTCGTCTGGGATCGCCCCGGGCCGTCGGCCCGAAGGTTCCAACGCTGCCCGGCCGGGCGGTCGGGCGGCGCACGTGTGTGACCGCCCTCGCGGCGCCGGGGCGGCGCCTGGGGCGGTGTGAGGCTTGGATGGGGGGTCAGCGCCCGGTCGGGCTCGCCGTCACCGGGCCAGCGAGTCGAGCAGCATGGCTGCCGTGACCGCCGGGTCGTCCTCGGCCCCGACGAGCGAGGCGTTCGGGAGCTGGGCGCTGCCTTCGCGTTCCGCGCGGGCGCGGCGGCGGCCGCCACCGGTGATGTTGAGCAGGATCCGCGCGTCACGCGGGATCCGCCGCTCGGCCACCGCGCGTCGCAGGCAGGCCACCGCCACGGCGGCGGCCGGCTCGATGTCGATGCCCTCGGTCTCCTCGAACAGCGCGGCCGCGGCGAGCGCGGCCGGGGTGTCGGCCAGCAGGACCTCGCCCGAGGTGTCGGCCAGCAGGTCTCGGACGCCGCCGCGGACCCCGAACGGCGGTGTCGCGTTGACGAGTTCGGGGGCGTGGACGTCGACGGTCGACGGCGCGACCGGACGCGAGAGCGGAGTCGGCGCCGAGACCGGCGTGGGAGCCGGATTCGCAGCAACGGGAGGAACCGGAGTGGGAGACGGCAGCGACTCGGCCGCGCCGGCGCGCTCCTGGAGCCAGAGCCGGTGCAGCGGGGCGAAGCCGGTGTTCTGGCAGAGCAGGGTGCGCGGCGGGGTGCCGCCCGTGGTGGCGGCGATCCGCCGGGCCGCCTCGTGCGCGGCGATCGCGCCGGTGCCGCTGCCGACGGCCTGGACGTAGTAGTCGGGCAGTCGGCCCAGTCGCTCGTACGCGGCCAGCATGACCACGCCGAGGCCGTCGCGCCGGGCGACGTTGCGGACTCCACCCTCGGGGAAGAAGGGTGCGCCGGTGGCCAGGATGCCCTGGCTGTAGGTGATGGCGTCGTTGTAGCCGCCGCCCTTGACGGCGACGATCCGCACCTGCGGGCCGGTTCCGGCGAGCGCCAGGCCGGGCAGGGCGCGCTCGGGGACCACCAGCACACAGGGGAAGTCGAACTGTTCGGTGGCCCGGACGAACGCGGCCGCGGTGTTCCCGGCGGACGCCACGACCATGATGCCCGCGTCCTGCGGGACCCGGCCCAGGACGGAGAAGGCCTCCAGTTCCTTGAAGGTTCCGGAGTCCATGCGGCAGTCGCGTTCCGGCCAGTAGCCGCTGAAGGCCATCCAGAGGTCGCTGAGTCCCAGGGCGGCGCCGAGACCGCGACATCGGTGCACCGCCGGCAGGCTCGCCCCGGGCACCTCACGGATCACCGGGAGCCAGTCGCGGTAGCGGAAGAGGCCGGAGGCCGCCGGGGCGGCCGCGACCGCGTCGGCCAGTGAGCCGGCGGTGTACTCGGTCCGCAGCAGTGAATTGTCACGGCACCCGGGGCAGGCCGAGATCAGCCCGTCGTCCCCGAGTCGTAAACCGCATCGAGTGCAGACAACCGTGTAGTGCCCGCCGTGCTCCATGGCTTTCTCCCCGTTGCTACCGGCCGTGGCCGGTACTGCAAGCTGAATTTCGTCGGGCCGGGCTGGAAACTACTGCTCCATGGCCGAGATGAGGCTCTTCGGACGCATATCGGTCCAGGAGTTCTCGATGTAGTCCAGGCACTCCTGGCGTCCGGCCTCGCCGAACACCTGCTGCCACCCGGCCGGAATTTCCGTGAAGACCGGCCAGAGCGAATGCTGGCCCTCGTCGTTCACCAGAACCAGGTAGTTGGCCTCGGGGTCCTCGAAGGGGTTCGTCACCGCGTCACCTTTTCTCGCATAACCGGCAAGCCGGATGGACAATGCGGACATGGCGGAGGTGGATCCCTGATCCGGACGGACCTGCCCCCGCCCGGCCCGTACTCCAGTCTTACTCATCCGGGCCCGAAAGGGGAAGTGCGGATTGCTGTCGGGAGGCGTGAACGGAGCGTGGAGACCCTTCCCGTCGTCAAGTCGTGCGCGAGCCGGTCGCGATGGCCGTGACCTGGTGTGAAATGCTGTGCAATACGGCGGAAATGAGGTCCGCGGGCGGAGCGGACGGGGGATCGGTGCGACCGGCTCGGCGGTGAAGTCCCGTACCACTGCGGGCGTACGGCCGGTGACGAAAACCTGCCGAGTGGATGATCGGACGGTCACGGATCGTCTGGCAGACTTCTTCCCCATGAGGTTACCGACCGACAGCCACGCATCCGGTGCCGAGCACAACTCGCCTTACCCCAGCGGTAGTTCACCACAATTCAAGGGGCAGTCACCCGGCGGGGCGGCGAACGGGACGGACGGGACGGACGGGACGGGCGGCCTCGCCGCCGGCGGTGCCGCGCCGGACGGTCCGCGCACGCTGCGCGGCCGGATCGCCGCCCGCCGGCTCCGTCCGGTCCGGCCGCGCCTCTGGTTCGAGTTGGCGCTCATCGGGATCAGCTACTGGGTCTACAACCTCGTGCGCAACGCGGTGCCGCAGCACGCCGAGACCGCCAAGGCGCACGCGAACCTGGTGTGGGACCTGGAGCGGAGCCTCGGCCTGGCCTTCGAGCGCTCGGTGAACCACGGCATCGACTCGGTGACCTGGGCGATCGTCGGGATGAACTACTACTACGCCACACTGCACTTCATCATCACCATCGCCGTCCTGGTCTGGCTCTACCGCAGCCACCCCGGCCGGTACCCGGCGGTCCGCACCGCGCTGGCCGGAGGCACCGGAATCGCCCTCGTCGGCTACTACGTCTTCCCGATGGCCCCGCCGCGGATGCTGCCCGACTTCATCGACACGGTGACCGCGCACCACACCTGGGGCTCGCTGGCCTCGGGCGCGGGAGCGAGCATCTCCAACCAGTACGCCGCAATGCCGTCGATGCACTTCGGCTGGGCGCTCTGGTGCGGGCTGACGGTGTTCTACCTGGCCAGGCGGGCCTGGCTGCGGGCGTTGGGACTGCTGTACCCGCTGTTCACGCTGACTGTGATCATCGCCACCGCGAACCACCTCTGGTTGGACGCGGTCGGCGGTGGGGTCTGCCTGGGCGTGGGCTTCGTCGCCGCCCGGTTCGTCTTCCACCGCTGGGCCTACCAGTTCCCGCGGATCCCGGACTCCTGGCAGCCCGCCGCCGGCCCGCGCGCGAGCGAGCGGCGGCCCGTGCCGGGCGAGGCCGGCTCTCGCCGGTAGCCCAACTCCCTGACCACAGCCGGCCGGTGGGCCTGGATCGCCGGCCCGCCGGCCCGCCGGCCCGCCAGCCGACCAGCCGACCAGCCGACCAGCTGGCCAGCCGACCGGCCGACCGGCCCGATGGCAGGGTCCGCCGATCCCGTCCGGCCGTTCACGGCCGACGGTACGTCGCGCGGCCGGACCGGCGGAAGATCACGGGCACCAACGGCGTACGCTGGCCCCATGCGTCACGTGATCCTCCCCCCGCCGGCCCGCTAGCGGGCGGCCCACTCCACCCACCCCGGCTCGGCGGGATTCCGCCCGCAGTCGGGGCGATGACTGCCGCCCGCGCACCCAGCGGACCTGAACCGGCCATTCATCGTGGAGTACCGACGCATGACCTCGTACACCGCCGTGCCCTTCCGGCACGGCCTGTTGTCCATTTCCGCCGCCGCCGTCGCCTGGGGCGTGGGCGGGGCCGTGGCCGCGCTGCTGATGCGCACCAGCGGCCTCGGCCCGGTGGCCGTCTCCTGCTGGCGCTTCGGCGTCGCGGCGCTCTGCCTGGCCCTGCTGCCGACCGGCGAACGCCAAGCCGAGCGGGGAGCCGCCCGGCCCGGAGCCGCCCGGCGGGGTGCCGCCCGGCCTGGAGCCGCCGTGCTGACCGGGCTCGGCCTGGCGGTCAGCCAGTGCGCCTACTTCGGTTCCGTGCGCTACGCGGGCCTGGGGCTGGGCACCCTGATCACCATCGGCGCCGGCCCGGTGCTCACCAGCCTCGGCGCACACCTGCTGCTCGGCGAGCGCCTCACCCGCCGTGCGCTCGCCGTCGTCGTCCTGGCCCTCGCCGGGCTCGCCCTGCTGGTCGCCGCCCCGGCCGCCGGGCCGCGCCCGGCGCTGGGCGTCGCGCTGGCCGTCCTGGCGGGCGCCGGGCAGAGCGGCCTCACCCTCTGGGCGCGTGGCGGCGGCTCGGCCCGGGCCAGTACCGGTGCCTTCACCACCGGGTTGCTCTGCCTGCTCCCGCTCGCGGCCACCCGGAGCCTCCTGCCGACGGCCGGGGACCCGGCGGTGACCGGGATCGCGCTGCTCTTCCTCGGCACGGTGCCCACGCTGCTCGCCTACCGCTGGTACTTCACCGGGCTGACCGCCGTCCCCGGGACGACGGCGGCGGTGCTGGTGCTGCTGGAGCCGGCGACGGCGGCGGTGATCGGCGTGCTGTTCCTGGGAGAGCCGGTCACGGCGGGACTGCTGCTGGGCTCGGCGCTGCTGCTCGCGGCGATCGGGGCGCTGGCCCGCGGGTAGCCCGGCGGGGTGGCCGTACCCGGCGGCCACCCCGGCGGCCACGCGGCCGGCCACCCGGGCGGGCTCCTGTGGTCGCCGGGGGCGTGTGGCCGTGCTGTGGTGGTCCGCATGAACCGCTCACGCCTGGCCCGGGTGGCCGTCACGACCGCGTCCGCCGTCCTGCCCACCACCGTCCTGCCCACCACCGTCCTGCTCACCACCGTCCTGCTCACCACCGCCGCCGGTGCCACGGTCGCCGCCGCCGCTGTTCCGGCGTCGGCGACCGGGCTCCGGGACGTCACCGCCGAGCAGTGCCGGGGTGCGGGCGGGCACGTCGAGGGCAGCGGCTACTGCGTCGACGCGCTCGGCGACGACGCCTGGGGCCAGCCCGTCGACGGCCAGGCGATCAACCCGGACCCGCGCCCCGGCGAGGAGTGAGCACGCTGCTCACGGCACCGGCCGCAGGGTCACCGGCGTCGGGGTGAGGGCGCGCAGGACCAGGTCGATGCGGACCCTGGCGGCGCCCGCGCGGTGCAGGGCGGCGGCGATCGTCCGTAACTCCTCCGGGCCGGTGCAGGCGAGCCGGAGCTCCAGGTCGGCTTCGCCGGCGAGGGCGAGGCCGCTCTGGACGGCCGGGAACTCGGCCGCGAGCCGGTCGAAGTCCAGCGGGACCGGGCCGTGGCTGACCCGGGCGATCGCGTGCAGGGACCGGGCCGGCCGCAGGTGGCTGTCGGGGGCCAGGCCGCCCGGGACGAGCTGGAGCGGGGCCGTCACCGGTGCTGGAGCTGAGCGGTCGGGGCCGGGGCGGGCGGTGCGGCGGGGGTGGAGACGGGCGGGGCGACCAGCCTCGGGTCCAGGACCAGGGTGGTCACCCCGAGCGGGGCGGTGAGGTCGCGCAGGGCGGGTTCGCCGAGTTCGGTGTGGGCCTGGTCCGGTCCGAGGAGGGCGGCGAGGGCTTCGGGGCTGGAGAATCCGACCGCGCAGCGGCGGCCGTCGCGCAGGCGGAAGAGGCGGAGTGCGGTGGTGCTGCCGGTGCCGGAGGTGGTGACCGGTACGTGCCAGACGACGCGGGCCATGCGGATGCTCCCGGGTGGGGTGGTGGTTCCTGCCGGAACTGCTTCCTCGACGCTAGGGCGGTTCGCCCCGGGCGTCGCCGGTCCTGACGCAGCGTTGACCGAATGGGGTGGTGCGTTGACGCACTCCTGACGTTCGGCTCACCCGGATGGACGACACCGCCGGCCGAGGGTGCTCCGTTTGCCGTGCGTCCCGGCTCGGACGACCGTGGATTCTGCCCCTGGTCACGGCCGCGGGAGCGCCCTCGGGGAGACCGGCGTGCGCTCCGGGGCGGGGGGCGGTGGAGCGAGGGGCCCGTGACGAGATATCTTGACGTCAAGACGTTGGAGACGTGAAGCGGAGTACCGATGACTGACTCGACCATCATCTATACGCACACCGACGAGGCTCCGGCCCTGGCGACCTACTCGTTCCTGCCGGTGGTCCAGGCGTATGCCTCGACCGCGGGTGTACGGGTGGAGACCCGCGACATTTCCCTGGCCGGGCGGATCATCGCGAGCTTCCCGGAGCGTCTGACCGAGGCGCAGCGGATCGGCGACGCCCTGGCCGAGCTGGGTGAGCTGGCCAAGACCCCGAGCGCCAACATCATCAAGCTGCCGAACATCTCGGCCTCCGTGCCGCAGCTGAAGGCCGCCGTCGCCGAGCTGCAGGCCCAGGGCTACGCCCTGCCGGACTACCCGGACGACCCGCAGACCGACGAGGACAAGGACGTCCGCGCCCGTTACGACAAGATCAAGGGCAGCGCCGTCAACCCGGTCCTGCGCGAGGGCAACTCGGACCGCCGCGCGCCGCTGTCGGTCAAGAACTACGCCAAGACCCACCCGCACCGCATGGGTGCCTGGACGGGCGACTCCAAGACCAACGTCGCCACCATGGGCGAGAACGACTTCCGGTCCACCGAGAAGTCCGCCGTGGTCGCGGCCGACGGTGCCCTGCGCATCGAGCTGGTCGGCGAGGACGGCACCACCACCGTGCTGCGCGAGAAGGTGCCGGTGCTGGCCGGCGAGGTCGTCGACGCCTCCGTGATGCGCGCCGCCGCCCTCAACGAGTTCCTGGCCGCCCAGGTGGCCCGTGCCAAGGCCGAGGGCGTGCTGTTCTCGGTGCACCTCAAGGCCACCATGATGAAGGTCTCCGACCCGATCATCTTCGGCCACGTCGTGCGCGTCTTCTTCCCGAAGACCTTCGCCGCCCACGGCGCTGCGCTGGCCGCCGCCGGCCTGAACCCGAACAACGGCCTCGGCGGCATCCTGGCAGGCCTGGACGCGCTGCCGAACGGCGCGGAGATCAAGGCCTCCTTCGAGACCGAGCTGGCCGAGGGCCCGGCCCTGGCCATGGTCGACTCCGACAAGGGCATCACCAACCTGCACGTGCCGAGCGACGTCATCGTCGACGCCTCGATGCCGGCCATGATCCGCACCTCCGGCCACATGTGGGGCCCGGACGGCCAGGAGGCCGACACCCTCGCCGTGCTGCCGGACAGCAGCTACTCCGGCGTGTACCAGGCCGTCATCGACGACTGCCGCGCCAACGGCGCCCTCGACCCGGCCACCATCGGCTCGGTGCCGAACGTCGGCCTGATGGCGCAGAAGGCCGAGGAGTACGGCTCGCACGACAAGACCTTCGAGATCGAGGCCGCCGGCACTGCCCGCCTGGTCGACGCCGACGGCAACGTGGTGCTGGAGCAGGCCGTCCAGCCGGGCGACATCTTCCGCGCCTGCCAGACCAAGGACCTGCCGATCCAGGACTGGGTCAAGCTGGCCGTCTCCCGCGCCCGCGCCACCGGCGACCCGGCGGTGTTCTGGCTGGACGAGACTCGCGCCCACGACGCGGTGCTGATCGAGAAGGTCAAGACCTACCTGCCGGAGCACGACACCACCGGCCTGCAGATCGAGATCAAGTCCCCGGTCGAGGCCACCAAGTTCTCGCTGGAGCGCATCCGCCGCGGCGAGAACACCATCTCGGTGACCGGCAACGTGCTGCGTGACTACCTGACCGACCTGTTCCCGATCCTGGAGCTGGGCACCAGCGCCAAGATGCTGTCGGTCGTCCCGCTGATGGCGGGCGGTGGCCTGTTCGAGACCGGCGCCGGCGGCTCCGCCCCGAAGCACGTCCAGCAGCTGGTCAAGGAGAACTACCTGCGCTGGGACAGCCTCGGCGAGTTCTTCGCGCTGGCCGCCAGCTTCGAGCACCTGGCCACCACCACCGGCAACGCCCGCGCCCAGGTGCTGGCCGACACCCTGGACCGCGCCACCGGCACCTTCCTCAACGAGGACAAGTCGCCGAGCCGCCGCCTCGGTGGCATCGACAACCGCGGCAGCCACTTCTACCTGGCCACCTACTGGGCTCAGGAGCTGGCCAAGCAGACCGCCGACGCCGAGCTCGCCCAGGCCTTCGAGGGCCTGGCCAAGACGCTGACCGAGCAGGAGCAGACCATCGTGGACGAGCTGATCGCCGTCCAGGGCTCGGCGGTCGACCTCGGCGGCTACTACCAGCCGGACCCGGCCAAGGCCGCGGCCGTGATGCGCCCGTCGAAGACCCTCAACGAGGCGCTCGCCAGCCTCGGCTGAACCCGGTCGGGCTCTGCACTGAGCCGAGCCGAGCCGAGCTGAACCACCGGGAGGCCCCCGGGTCCGTGCGAGCGGACCCGGGGGCCTCCCCGCGTTCCCCCGGCCCCGCGTTCCCCCGGCCCCGCGTTCCACCGGCCTCCGGCCCTCGCCCGGAGGCCGGTGTCCGGCTCAGATGCGGCCGAGCAGGGTCAGCGCGGTACCGACGGCCTCCCGCAGCAGCAGGTACGGGCCGTGCGCCAGCGGTCCGTCCGCGCCGAGCACCTCGGCGGTCGCGCCGGCCCGGCGGGCGGCAAGCGCGGAGCGGACGGCGTGGAAGCCGCTGGTGACCACCGTGCACCGGTAGCCGGGGCGCTCGGCGGCCATCAGGGCCGCGCTGAACCGGAGGTTCTCGGTGGTGTTCACGGCCCGCTCCTCGCGCCGGATCCGCTCGGCCGGGACGCCCCGGGCGATCAGGTAGCGGGCCATCGCGGCGGCCTCGGTGCACTGCTCGTGCGGGCCCTTGCCGCCGGTCACCAGGACCAGCGGGGCGTACCCGGCGGCCTCCTCGGCGGCGAATCGCTCCAGCGTGGCGTCCAGCCGGGCCGCCAGCGTGGGCCCGGGCTCACAGCCGTCCAGTGCCGCGCCCAGGACGACCAGGAAGTCGGAGCCGACCGGCACGGGCCGGCGGCGCCGGTGCAGCAGTGCGAAGCCGAGGAAACCGAGCAGCCAGAGCAGGACGTACCCGCAGAGCAGGACGGCGCCGATCAGCAGGACGTGCATATCCGTTCGAACGCGTACCGCGGAACCACCGTTCCGGCGCCCGGCCCGGGAACGGCGGAACCCCCGTTCCGGAGGTGGAACGGGGGTTCCCGGGAACGGGGGTTCCGGAGCGTGGGTTCCGGAGCGGCGCGGGTGCTCAGCCCGCCTCGGCCGCCGGAGTTGCCGAAGCGGCCGGAGGCGCCGTAGTCGAGGGAGCCGTCGAGGCGCCCGGCGCCCCCGGGGCCGCGCCCGCCCCCGGTCGCCGGTCGCGCTTGTGCAGTGAGGCCAGGTAGGCGTTGTACGCCTCCAGCTCGGCGTCGCCGGACCGGTCCTCGGCGCGGTCGCGGCGGCGGGCCTGCCGCTGCTCGGAGCCCATCCACTGGTAGACCAGGGCGATCAGCACGATCGCGGTCGGGATCTCGCCGAACGCCCAGGTGATGCCGCCCGCCAGCTTCTGGTCCTCCAGCAGCTTCGTCCCGGGCGGCGACCCCTCCGTGGTGAAGGTGGTGACCAGCGGGTGGCTGGCCATCATCACCGCCACGCCGAAGAAGGCGTGGAACGGCATCCCCATGAACAGCTCGATGATCCGCATCACGTGGCCGGGCCGGTGCGGGCCCGGGTCCACGCCCATGATCGGCCAGAAGAAGGCCAGACCGGCGAACAGGAAGTGCACCATCATGAAGATGTGCCCGAGGCGGTACTGCATCAGGAAGTCGAACAGCGGGGTGAAGTAGACCCCGTACAGGCTCGCGATGAACAGCGGGATGGTGAACGCCGGGTGCGAGATGATCCGGACGTACCGGCTGTGCAGCAGCGCCACCAGCAGCTCGCGCGGCCCGCGCGGGCGGCCCTTGCCGGCCGGGCGCAGCGCGCGCAACGCCAGGGTGATCGGGGCGCCCAGCAGCAGCAGGATCGGCGTCAGCATGGAGAGCACCATGTGCTGGATCATGTGCGCGCTGAACAGCACCATGCCGTAGTCGTTCAGCCCGCTGCAGGTGACCAGCAGCAGGGTGCCGACGCCGACCGCCCAGCCGACCATCCGGCTGATCGGCCAGCGGTCGCCGCGCCGGTACAGCCGGACCACGCCCGCCGCGTAGAGCCCCAGGGCGACCAGGCCGCCGAGCAGGAACACCCAGTCCGGGGACCAGGTCCAGACGTTGGAGAAGGTGAACGGTCCTAGCTGGGTCATCCCGCCGTGGTGGTGCATGCCTGACATTCCGTCGCCCATCGGCGGGTCCTGCTTTCCGTCCTCGTGGCCCCCGGTGCGGGTCCGGTTCGCCCCTTTTGCTTGGCCTACAGCCTAGGTGGGCCTTACCTCGGGCCGTGCCCCCACCCCCTCCGTACGGGGTGTCTGCCCACCGGACGGCCCGCTGGCTAGACTGACCGGCCGGTCGGCAGGGAGGCCCAGACATGGCGACGGAGCCACGTACGGCGACGGAAGCAGACACGGCGGCGACGGAACGGGGAGCCGCGGCGGGGACCACCGTCGCGCTGACCGGGGCGACCGGTTTCATCGGCTCCGGGGTCCTGGCGGCCCTCGCGGCGCGCGGCGTGCGGGTGCGCGCGCTGGCCCGCCGGGTGCCGGAGGCCCCCGCCCCCGGCACCACCTGGGTGCCGGGCGACCTCACCGACGGGGCGGCCCTGGCGGAGCTCTGCGAGGGCGCCGGAGTGCTGGTCCACCTGGCCTCCCGGGTCGACGGCTGCGCCGAGGAGTGCGAGGCGGCGAACGTCCGGGGCACGGCCGCGCTGATGGCGGCCGCCACCCGCGCCGGGGTGCGCCGGATCGTCCACCTCTCGACGGCCGCGGTGTACGGCGAGGGCCCGCACGCGGGCATCGCGGTGGACGAGGTGTCGCCCGCCCCGGTGTCCGAGGCCAGCCGTACCCGGCTGCTCGGCGAGCGCCACGCCCTGGACGCCGGCGCGTACGTGCTGCGCCCCGGGCTGGTGACCGGGGCGGGGGACCGCTGGGTGGTGCCGGCCCTGGCCGAGCTGGTCCGCCGGGTGCCGGTGCGCTGGGCGGGCGGCGCGGCCCGGCTCTCGGTGGTGGACCGCACCGACCTGGCCCGGCTGGTCACCGCGCTCGCCCTGGACGACCACGCCGTCCCGCCCGGTGTCCACCACGCCTCCCACCCCGACCCGGTCCGCTCCGGTGACCTGCTCGCGGCCCTGGCCGCCCTCGGCCTGCTGCCCGCCCTGGACGGCCCGGACGTGCCGGACGTCCCGTGGGACGAGTGCCGCCGACTGCTGGCCGCCGTGCCCGGTCGGGTCTCCGAGCGCCAGTTCGGCATGATCGTCCGCGACCACTGGTACCGCAGCGAGGACATCTGGCGCCTGGCCGCCTGCCCGCCCGGCCCCGGCCCGCTCGCCCGCCTCCCGCAGGCCGCCGCGTGGTACCGCGAGGCACTCGGCCAGGACGGCTAGGTCAGTCCCGTACGGCCGGGAGGAGGGTGTCCTCACTGCGCCGCCCGGCGGCGAAGTCGGCGACGTTGCGGGCGGTAGGCCTGGCGGCTGGTGACCAGGTTGTGCTGGGGATCGAGCAACGTCGTGGCCTACCGGTCGGAGGAATCGGCCGGGAACACACCAGCGGCAATCCCGGAAAGCCGTGCGGAGTCTGCATGCTGGCTTCTATGAGGATCGACCGACTGACATTCCGGTCCTGGGGCTCACGGGAACCGGCATGAGGCGACCGTCCGGGCCGGAGGATATGTCCAAGCGCAAGCGCCGCGTTCTCCTCCTGTGGGTACTCATGCGGTCGGTGCTGACCGCGGCCATCCTGGTGGCGGCGTACTTTCTGCTGCCGCTGGACGAGCCCTTCGGGGCGGCCACGGCGGTGGGTCTCATCGCCGGGCTGCTCATGGTGTCCGCGCTCGTCGCCTGGCAGACACGGTCGATCATCCGGTCCCCTTACCCTCGGCTCAAAGCCATCGAGGCGCTGGCCACGAGCGTCCCGCTGTTCATCCTCCTGTTCGCGACGACCTACTACCTCGCGGCGCGGAGCCAATCCGGGTCCTTCACGGACCCCCTGACGCGGATGGACTCCGTGTACTTCACCGTCACCGTGCTCTCCACCGTGGGCTTCGGCGACATCGTCCCCAAGAGCGAGGCGGCCAGAGCGCTGGTCGTCCTGCAGATGCTCGGGGACCTGGTCTTCGTCGGCATCGCCGCGCGCGTCATCCTGGGCGCCGTCAACGTGGGACTCAACCGGGGTAATCGGCCGGTCTTCCCCGACTTCGCCCCGCCTCCCGGCGGCGCGGACACCGACGACGGCACCGGCCGGCCACGGCCGTCGGGATGACGAGGGGTAAGCAGCCCGGGACCGCTTTGTGGGCGTCGTCGTCAACCGACCGCGGATGTGTCAGGGGGCGGGCGTCCCCGGGGGCCCGGGTTTGACGGTGGCACCGGTCGCCCGTCCCGCGAGTCTTTGGGTCCCTACGTAGGAGACCACCACCGCGACGATCACCAGTGGCATCACGGTGAGCCCCTGGGAGCCGAGCAGCAGGGTGGCCAGCAGGACGCAGGTCATCGGGAGTTTGAGCATGGCGACGCTCAGCGCGCCCACCCCGATGGCGAAGCCCGTGGTGGTGTCGAGGCCGGGAAGGTGGGACATGGCCAGGCCGCCCGCGCCGCCCACGAACAGGGACGGGAAGACCGGGCCGCCGCGGAAGGCGCTGAGCGACGCGATGTAGGCGAGCGACTTGAATACGACCAGCAGCAGCAGTGTGCCGACGGAGTAGCCGGCCTGGTCGGCCAGGAGGGGGCCGATGGTGCTCTCGCCCGAGAACAGCACTCCGGAGATCGGTTTGTCGGTGATGCTGGTGTAGAGCAGGGCGAGTACTCCGATGAGGACGCCGATCAGCGCGGTGATCGGCACCCTTCGCGGCTCGACGTGTGTTCTCAGGCGCAGGGCCAAGCGACGGATCACCTCGCCGAGGACCGGGGCGGCGAGGCCTGCGAGGACCGCCCAGCCGAACGCGGCGAGGGTGGGCCGGTCGGCGGGTGGTACGTGAGTCAGCGACAGGGAGTAGGTGCCCAGGCCGGTCCAGGAGTCCAGGCCGGTGAAGATCAGCGAGCCGATGCCGGCGGCGAGCAGGCCGGGCACCAGGACGACGCCGAGCATCGGCCCGGCCAGGCCGGAGGCCTCCATCAGCAGGAACGCGCCGAGGATGGGCGAGCCGAGGAGTTCGCTGATCGCCGCGAAGCTGCCCGCCGCGCCGATGACGGCGAGGGCGTTGGGAGGGGCGTCGCGTTTGAACAGTCGGATCGCGCCGACGGCCAGGCCGCCGCCGAGCGCGATCAGTGGGGCCTCCGGGCCGAGGACGACGCCGAGGCTGAGCGAGGCGATCGCGGCGAGGGCGACCCCGGGCACCGTGGCCACGGATGGGATGCCGCCGGTCTTGAGCCCGTCGGCCGGCTCGTGCCCGCCTCGCCCGGGAAGCTGCCGGATGGTGAGGGCGACCAGGACGCCGGAGACGGCGAGCACGGGCACGGCCCACCAGTTCGGCGTTCCGCTGAAGCCGAGGCCCTTGGGCAGGTCGTCGTAGACCAGGGACTGGAGTTCGGAGACGAGGGCGAGGAAGCCGTACGCAGCGGCCGAGATCGGCACGCCCAGCACGGCCGCCATCACCAGCAGCGCGACGTACTCGCGGCTGCGGACGACCGCGAAGGGGTCCTGCGGGGCAGCGGGCTCGGCGGGCATGGCGTACCGTCTCCTCGGCGTCCGGCCCGCCGGGAGAACCGGTCAGGCGACCCTGGGTCGAGAAGCTCCGACCGTCCTGCCGGTGTCGGCCCTCCGGGCGCGGCAGCGGTTTCTGCGGTCACGCGGCGCCGAGCCCCTGCCGGGTGACGGGACTCGCAGGGCCGCCCCACAGCCGGCGGGGAGGTGTTCCTCCGATCATCGCGGACGCCGGCGGCATCCGGCGCGGTGGAAACGCCACGCGGGTGAGCCGCGTCTGCAGCCGGTGGTAAGCAGTGGTTCTGTGGATCGGCTTCTTGGTGGCGCTCGGCTTCGCCATCCGCGAGTTCCTCGACACCGGCCCGGACGGTGACCGCGCACCGCATCCAACAGCCCCAGGTGCCTCCGCCGGCCACGCGTGACAACCCTCCCAAGATCGGGACAGCACCGCTGCCCGCCGCGTCGGCGTGGCAGCAGCCGGGATCACGCTGCCCGCCGAGTGCCTGCCCCGAACACACGGGACCCCGCCCACCCCGGTGCAGCGGGGTCAGTCCGCCGGCCGGCGCACGTGTCGGTGGCGCAGGTACCAGAGCGCACCGACTACACCGGACAGCGTGACCAGCGCGACCAGGAGCAGCGGGTACCGGCTGCCCGCGAGCTTGGCGTCGGTGGCGACCACGAGCATCACCGCACCGATCGGCAGCAGCAGCGAGAGCACTGTCCTGAGGCCGGAGCCCACGAGCGCGGGCCGGGCCCGGGTGGCGTGGTCCGACTCCGACGGCGCGGTGGTGGCGTCGCCGTGGTAGTACGCCCGGGCTCGCTTGCCGAGTTCCTGGGTCGCACGGTGGTAGGAGTAACCGAGGTAGGGCAACCAGATCAGCGGGGCTACCAGGCCGATGAGGAGGACCACCGCGAGCAGGATCCACTGCCCGACGCGGGCGGCGGTCGACGTCGGCCGTTGCTCGGGGGTAACCACGCCGAGCAGGTAGGCCATCCGTTTCACCACCCTCCACAGGGCTGCGATACGGCCGGGAGGGGTATCGGTTCGCGTCGCCGCGGCGGCCTCGAGCGCGGCCCGGGCCTGCTCCTCGTCCTGGTACACGCCCTGGATCACGAGCAGCTCGGCCGCCCGTGCGCCATCGGTGGGCTCCCGCCCCGCGACCGCCGCCAACTCCAGCATCATCCGGCTCTGCGTGAGCAGCGCGCTGCAGAACGCGAACGGGACGAGCGCCATGAACGGGCCGCCCACGAATGCGCCCTCGCTCTGGCTGACCCGCCGGCCCCGTGTGATCACCATGACGCACAGCTCGGCGTCACCGGCGTCGGGATGCTGGTCGCGCGCGCGGGCGACCGAGGCGCCGGCGCGCCGCCCGAGATGGTGGACGGCGAAATTGGCCAGCAGTTCGGGCAGGTGGCCAGGGTCCGCCAGGGCTGCCCGCAGCACTTGACGGGACAGTGCGGATTCCGGGCCATCGAGGGGAGGTTCCTCCACACGACCAGCCTCTCACCGCGGCGCGCAAACAGGGGTGGCGCCTTCGACGTGTTGGAGGTGACTCGAAGGCCTCGGTCGATCCCGCTGTCCCGCCACCACGGCGTTGCGCTATGGCCCGAGCAGATGCGCGTCTCAGCCGCCGGGGAAGCCGGAACTGAAACTCGGCGATCGTCGCCATCCCGTTCGAGGGCGCGGTGCGGCCGGTCAGCAGCGCGGCCCGGGTCAGCGAACGCAGCGCGGTGGTGTGGAAGTTCGAGCACTTCACCCCCAGGTTCGCGATCCGCGCTTCACTCCGACCCGATCCCTTGCGTGATCGTGGTCGTCCCCCACCCCGGGCGGCGGCCGGCTGACCGGTTCCTCCGCCGTCCGGGATCACCGCCACGGCAAACGGTTTGAAGAACGACATGCACCGCGGTCGCGGCGTGCTACATGCCGCCCTGGTTCTCGATTCCCGCGTCGGCCACCGCGATGGCGACCCCGAGCGCCTCGGTGATGTGGGTCGCGGCCGACATCACCCGGGCGGTGCCGACGATCGGCGCGATCGCGACCAGCACGTCCTGCAGCTGACTGGCGGTCATGTGCTCCTTCATCGCCGGTTCGAGGTGCGCGAGGTAGGAGAGCGCAGGTGCGTCCATCGCCGCCAGCGCCGCGATGCGGGTGAGGATCAGCATGTCGGGGGCCAGTCCGCACCGCTCGATCGAATCGGCGGTCATGGCCATGAGGGTGTCGAGAACGGGCGTCTCAGAGGTGGTGGGCATGTCTGCCATCTCCACGTGTCGCTGGGCTTCAGTCTGCGCTGCCTGCCCAGACCGGGGCGTCCGAAGGCCGCCCGGTCCGACCGTAGGCAACCTCCGGACCGCCCGCACGGACAGTGGGCCGACCGAGTGGATCACCCGGTGCAGTGACTCGATCGGGTGACCCACCATCTCCGGCCCCGCGGAAGGCCAGGAGGATGTGCAGGTTCCGACTCGTGGACCCGGTGATCGTTCTCTCGGCCCGACGAAGGGCTGGGGCAGTGCGCGAGTAGCCGCCGTGTCGCGATCGTGGCAACTTGGTACTGGAGGCCGGATCTCTGACCAGGTCGCACGGAAACGGCGACGGTTTCTCTCCCAAGGAGCCGAACATGGCCAGCAACGTCAGCCGAGCGTCGGAAGGTAATCAAGTCAGCCGGAAGCCCTTCGCGGGCGGCTGGACCCTCTTCGCAGCCTGCATGATGATCTTCGGCGGAACGATGGCGATCCTCGAGGGAATCGGCGCCATCGTCAACGACGAGCGCTATGTGATCACCGGCAACTACGTCTACAAGTTCGACGTCACCGGCTGGGGCTGGCTGCACCTCATCCTCGGCCTCGTGATCGTGGTGGCGGGCTTCCTGCTCTTCACCGGCGCGATGTGGGCACGGATACTCGGCGTGACCGCGGCAGGATTGAACATGATCGCCAACTTCCTGTGGCTGCCCTACTACCCGTTCTGGGCCTTGGTCATGATCGCCATCGACATCTTCGTCATCTGGGCGCTGACAGCCGGAACCCACCGACAGGAGACCCGAGCCTAGGAACGCAGATCCCAGCCGGGCCGGGCCCTCCCGATCCCGGGACGCTTGCCGCGGTTCTGCGCAGCGCGACCCTGAACCCCTGAGATCCGCGGATCGGCGGAGCGCGCAGACCCACCAAAAGCCGGTGCTGGGCCCGAGGGTTTCCCTTGGACGTCCCCGGCACCGGCTTCGGACGCTTTCCGCGGCCTGCTCCCGACGGTGATCGAGCTGCTGGAGCCGGCCGGCAGAAGTGGCCGATGACGTCGCGGTGTGCTGCGCGTCGCCCTGATCGCCCCCGTTCGGGTGGTTCAGGGTTGGGCGGGCGCGGGGCGTGGGACAGGCCGGTAGTGACGAGATCCAGCGCGGGCCGTCGGGCCCGCCGGTCGACCACACCTGCCGCCACGTCCATGACTTCAGTTCATCCCGGCCTCGGGGGCGCGTCCATGACCAGCAGCGTTTCCGTGGGACCCGAGGACGCGGGCAACTGGGTGACGGCACCCGCCGGCCGTCTGCCCGGCGACATTGCCGCTCGGATCCGGGCGGCCCGGGAGGCGGGGGTCGAGGAGCGCCACCTCGCAGCGATCCTCGCCGAGGCCTTCCCCCTGTTCGGCACCGGAGGCAGGGGCCCTGCCCCGCGGGCCGACGCGTGACCACCACCGCCAACCGGAGCGGCTACACGGCAGCAGGGGCACGTGCAGGCTCACCAGGTCGGCGCGGGTGAGGAGTTCGGGCAGCTCGGTGTAGGTCATGCCGAGTTCCAGGCAGGCCGGCTGCGGCCACGCTGGAGGGCGGGGCGCGGGCACGCCCGCCGGGTGCGCGAAGGCCCCCGGACCGTACGCGGCGGCGGGGTCCGGGGGCCTTCGGCGGGCGGGCGAGCGGTCAGAGGACCGTCTCGGCCTCGAGGTAGCGATCCTGCGGGACGGTCTTCAGCTCGGCGACGGCCTCCGCGAGCGGCACCAGGTTGATGTTGGTGCCCTGCAGCGCCGTGATGTGCCCGAAGGCGCCCTTGTGGACGGCTTCGACGGCGTGCCAGCCGAAGCGGGTGGCGAGCACCCGGTCGTAGGCGGTCGGGGTGCCGCCGCGCTGGGTGTGGCCGAGGATGACCGGCCGGGCCTCCTTGCCGAGGCGGTGCTCCAGCTCGCGGGAGAGCTGGGTGGCGATGCCGGTGAAGCGCTCGTGGCCGTAGATGTCCTTGCTGCCCTCCTCCCAGTGCATGGTGCCGGGCTCGGGCTTGGCGCCCTCGGCGCAGACCACGATGGCGAACTTCTTCTGGCGGTCGAAGCGCTCGCGGACGACGGCGGTGAGCTTGTCGATGTGGAACGGGCGTTCCGGGACGACGATGGCGTGCGCGCCGGCCGCCATGCCGGCGTTGAGCGCGATCCAGCCGGTGTGCCGGCCCATGACCTCGACGACCATGACCCGCTGGTGGGACTCGGCGGTGGTCTTCAGCCGGTCCAGGGCCTCGGTGGCGACCGAGACGGCGGTGTCGAAGCCGAAGGTCACGTCGGTGGCGGCGATGTCGTTGTCGATGGTCTTCGGCACGCCGACGATCGGCAGGCCCGCGTCGCTCATCAGCTTGGCGGCCTTCAGGGTGCCCTCGCCGCCGATCGGGATGACCGCGTCCAGGCCGAGGTCCGAGCAGTACTTCTTGGCGCGCTCGACGCCGTCCCGCAGGTGGCTCGGCTGGACCCGGGAGGACCCGAGGATGGTGCCGCCCTGGGCGAGGATGCCGCTCACCGAGTCCAGGGTCAGGGGGCGGTGGTGGCCCTCGAGGAATCCGCGCCACCCGTCCTCGAACCCGATGATCTCGTCGCCGTGGTCGACCACCCCCCGGTGGACCACGGAACGGATCACCGCGTTCAGTCCGGGGCAGTCACCGCCGCTGGTCAGCACTCCGATACGCATTAGCTTTGCAACTCCCGAGCAGAACCGAGGTACGGCCGGACTACAGGCTGGGACGACGAGCCGTCACCGTGACGGGGCGCTCCCGCACCGGGGTGGCGGGGGAGTGGCCGTGGGGTGAAGGACCGGTCGATCCGGACAGAACGTCCGAAACCGACCGTGAAGTCGAGCATACGGCCCCTGGTCCGGCCGGGCAGGAGCCGACGTGGGAGCGGCGCCGTCGGCGCCCCCACGTGGATGTGCAGCCTGCTGCCGAGGAGGGTGTGCAGTAGGCAGCCCCATTGTCGTACGTCCGGGGCCGCCCGCGGGCCGGGTGACCGCATCGCGGGCACCCGGCCGGGGCGTACCGGCGTACTACGCGGGGCGCGTCGCGGCGGCGATGCGCTCGGCGCGCAACGCGTCGTACCAGGTGGTGTCGGCCGGCGGCAGGGCGTTGACGTCCAGCGCCAGCTTGATCAGCATGTCGGCCACGGCGGGGTTGCGCGCCAGCACGGGGCCGTGCAGGTAGGTGCCGAAGACGGTGTCCCGCCAGGCGCCCTCGGTGCCGTCACCGGTGCCGTTGCCCCGGCCGACGGTGACGTTGGCGAACGGCTGGACGCCCTGTCCGAGGTGGGTGACGCCCTGGTGGTTCTCGAAGCCGGTCAGCTGCGGCAGGCCGAGCCGGGGGTCGACGTCGGCGAGCACGTCGCCGACGCAGCGGGCGCCCTCGCCGCGCGCGGTCCAGACGTCGAGCAGGCCCAGGCCGGGCTCGCGCTCGCCGAGGTCGTTGATGAACTCGTGGCCCATGATCTGGAAGCCGGCGCAGACGCCGAAGATGATCGCGCCGTTCTCGGCGGCCCGCACCAGGCCGCTGTCGGCGCGCAGCCGCTCGGCGGCCAGCCGCTGCGGGCGGTCCTCGCCGCCGCCGATCAGGTAGATGTCCCCGCTGGTGGGGATCGCCTGGTCGGAGCGGACGTCGATCCGGGTCACGTTGAGATGGCGCTGGCGGGCCCGGCGCTCCACGACCAGGGCGTTGCCGCGGTCGCCGTAGGTGCTGAGCAGGTCCGGGTAGACCCAGACCACGCGCAGGCTGCTCTCACTCATCCTCGAAGGCCTTCCGTCACGAAAAGACTGGTGTGCGGGCGCGGCATCAGCCGGCCACGACCTTCCGCAGCTGCTGGAAGGCGGTGTAGTTGGCGATGGCCTCGATCCGGCCGGGCGGCGCCATCCGGACGGCCTGCTCCAGGGTGTCCACCACGTGGAACTGCAGCCCGGCGACCTCCAGTCGGACGGCCAGGTCCAGCTTGCGCTGGCCCATCACGAAGACCGGGTGCCCGGCGAGACGCTCGTAGTCGACGTCCCACAGCCAGGAGGTGTCGGTGCCGTCGGCGTCGAGGGCGTTGACGGAGAGGATCACCGGGGCGGGCGGGCCGTCGATCAGCGAGAAGGTCTCCAGCCAGCCGGCCGGGTTCTTGGCCAGCAGCAGGCGGATGTCCCGGCCCTGGTACTGGACGACGTCGTAGCGGCCGGCCACGGCGGTCACCGAGCGCATCCGCTCCAGGGCGACCTGCGGGGAGACGCCGAACACGGCGGCGACGGCGGCCGAGCTGGTGGCGTTGGCCAGGTTGGCCCGGCCGGGCAGCTGCAGCTGGATCGGCCAGGCGCCGCGCTGCGGGTCGATCACGTGGGTGCCCTGGAGCGCCCAGTGCGGGTTGGGGCGACGGAAGCCGCACTCCTGGCAGAACCAGTCGTCGCCGGGGCGCTGCATCACACCGCCGCAGGCGGGGCAGGACCAGGCGTCCTCCTTCCACGCCTGCCCGGCGGCCACCCAGACCACCTTCTTGCAGGAGGAGGCGGCCCAGGTCACCAGCGGGTCGTCGGCGTTGGCGATGACCACGGCCTCGGTGTCCTGCAGGCCCTCGCGCCACTTCTCGGCCATCATCCGGGTCTCGGCGGCGCGGTCGAGTTGGTCGCGGGAGAGGTTGAGCAGGGCGATCGCCTTGGGGCTGGTGTCGCGGGCGACCATCGCCAGGTACTTCTCGTCGACCTCGATCACGCCGAAGCGGGCGTCGCTGCCGCCCGCCAGGGCGGAGGTGATGCCGGCCGGCATGTTCGCGCCGAGGGCGTTGGAGACCACCGGGCCGGCGGCGCGCAGCGCCTCGGCGATCAGGCGGGTGGTAGTGGTCTTGCCGTTGGTCGCGCTGACCAGGACGACATCGAGGTGGTCGGCGAGGGTGGCGAGCAGGTCGGGGTCGAGCTTGAGGGCGACCTTGCCGCCGATCACCGAGCCGCTCCCGCGTCCGGCCTTGCGCGACACGGCGGCGGCGACCTTGCCGGCCGTGACCGCGATCTTGGCGCGGGCCGGCAGCGAGGCGTCGCGTGCGCCTGTGGGCTCCGATTCGGTGCCTGCCATGCTCAGTGGTTCCTCCTTGCTGCGGCACCGCCCGGGACCGGATAACGGGCCGTCGGGCGGCGGGGACGGGAGTCAGCCTACCGACTCCGTCGTCCGGCCGGACGATCCGGACCCCGCGCCGCCTGCTGTGACGGGCCGGCGCAGGGTACTGACGCTCCGTCAAGGAGGGCGGTGTACGGAGGGACTCCTCATCCCTTGGGGACGCTCCACCGGCTCCGCCGGGTTCCCGGGGTGCCCCGGTAAGGATCTGGTGAAGAAATGATCAGCGGCTCGGGTGGTGGGTGCGGGCGGCCGGATCCTCGGCGCCCAGGGTGGCCGTGATCACCAGGGTGCCGTCCTCGGCACGGAAGTCCAGCGGCGCGGCCAGCCGGCGCATCGCGGCGATCAGGCCGCTGTTGGCGGCGTGGGTCACCGCGTACACCGTCCCGATCCCGGTCGCCCGGGCCGTCGCCGACAGCCGCCGCAGCAGGGCCTGGCCCAGCCCCTGGCGCTGCCAGGCGTCCTCGACCAGGACGGCCAGCTCCGCCTCGCCGTCGTCCCACATCAGGTGCCCGAGGGCGAGGATCCGCCCGTCCGGGGCGGCCACGGCGAGGCTGCGGCCGTGCCGGGCGTCCAGCAGGTGGTCGAGGTAGCGGTCGGCGTCGCGGACCGGTCCGTGGTAGCGCAGCCGCAGCGCGGCGGGGGAGCAGCGGCCGTGCATCGCCAGGGCCGCCGCCTTGTCGGCCGGGCCGGCGGGGCGCAGCAGCAGCACGGTCCCGTCCGGCAGGGACAGCCGGGACGGGGCGTCCGGCACCCGGTCGGCCGGGCCGCGCTGCGGGTGCGGCTGCGGGTTGGGGTGGTGCGGGTGTGGGTTGGGGTGCGGGTGCGGCCGGGCGACCCGGGACGGGCCGTCGGCGAGCGCGGGCAGCCGGGCGGCCAGGCTCTCGGACGCCGCGCACCTGGGGTCGGACCTGCGGAAGGGCCGGTGCCAGAGCCGTTCGGGGCGAGTGCGTGATGCCGTCATGCGGCCGACGCTACCTACGGTTCGCTTCCGGTCGGTTACGTGATCGTGAACGGGCGAATGCCCGCCCGGGACACGCCCGGGACACGGCCGGGACCGGCCGGGCCGGAACCGGGACCGGGTGGCCCGGGAGCCGGGACGGAGCCGGAACAGGTCCAGACCGCTGCCTCAGGCAGGTGGGACAGCGGGCGGCCGACGGTGGATTCCATGACCGGCGCTCCTGGTGAGCAGGACGCCGGGACCCCTTTCCGCCAGGCACCCCGCCGGGCACCCAGCCAAGCACCGAAGGCAGCTCTCATGCGCATCACCCCGTCCGTCGCCGTCTCCGCCGCCACCCCCGCCCTCCCGCACGCCCGCCGCGCCCCGGTCGGCACCTCGCTCACCGCCCTGCTCGACCGGCAGGTGCGCACCCGGCCGGATTCCACGGCCGTCGTCGGCGAGAGCGAGGCCGGCGGCCTCACCTTCCTGGAGCTGTCCGAGTCCGCCCGCCGGCTGGCCGCCGAGCTGCGCCGCCTGGGCGCCGGCGCCGACACCTGCGTCGGCCTGTACGTCGAGCCGTCGGTGGAGCTGGTCGCCGGGGTCTGGGGCGTCCTGCACGCCGGGGCCGGCTACCTGCCGCTGTCGCCCGAGTACCCCGAGGACCGGCTCCGCTACATGATCGAGGACAGCGGCACCCGGATCGTGCTCACCCAGGAACACCTGCGCGAGCAGTTGGCCGCGCTGGCCCCGGCCGGGACGGCGATCGTCACCTTCGAGGACGCCCCGGCGAACCGCGCCGCGGCGGAGGGGAGCGGCGCCGAGGGGAGCGGCGCCGAGAAGGCCGGCGCCGAGGAGGTCCGGCCGGAGTCGCTGGCCTACGTGATCTACACCTCCGGCTCCACCGGCCGCCCCAAGGGCGTGATGATCGAGCACCGCGCGGTGGTCTCGCAGCTGCGCTGGATGCTCGACGCCGGGCACCTCGACCCCGGGGTCACCGTGCTGCAGAAGACCCCGATGAGCTTCGACGCCGCCCAGTGGGAGATCCTCGCCCCGGCCGTCGGCGCCCGCGTGGTGGCCGGTACGCCCGGCCTCTACCGCGACCCGGAGGCGCTGGTCGCCGCCGTCCGGCGGCACGGCGTGACCGCGCTGCAGTGCGTGCCCACCCTGTTCCAGGCACTGCTGGACACCGAGGGCTTCACCGACTGCGCCGGCCTGGCCCGGCTGTTCTCCGGCGGCGAGGCGCTGTCCCGGCGGCTCGCCCGCAATCTGGGCCACGCCCTGCCGGGGGCGAAGCTGGTCAACCTGTACGGCCCGACCGAGTGCACCATCAACGCCACCGCGCACGTGGTCGACCCGGCCGAGCTGGGCGACGGCGCCGGCTCGGTGCCGATCGGCCGCCCGGTCGACAACACCCGGTGCTACATCCTGGACGAGCAGCTGGTGCCGGTCGACGCCGACGGCGTCGGCGAGCTGTACATCGGCGGCGTGCAGCTGGCCCGCGGCTACCTGCACCGGCCGGAGCTGACCGAGGAGCGGTTCGTCCCGTCCCCGTTCACGCCCGGCGAGCGGCTGTACCGCACCGGCGACCTCGCGCAGTGGAACGCGGACGGCACCCTCCAGTTCGCCGGCCGGGTCGACAACCAGGTCAAGCTGCGCGGCTACCGGGTCGAGCTGGACGAGATCGCCCGCGCGATCGAGGAACACACCTGGGTGCGCCGCTCGGCCGCGATCGTCGCCGGCGACGAGCGCACCGGCCACCGGAACCTGGTCGCCTGCGTCGAGCTCAACCCGCGCGAGGCCGCCCTGATGGACCAGGGCAACCACGGCGGCCACCACCAGTCCAAGGCCAGCAAGCTGCAGGTCAAGGCACAGCTGTCCGACCCCGGCGTGCGCGACCCGGCCCGGCTGGCCGGCCGCGAGCGGGTCGAGCTGCCCGGGCGGCGCGAGAGCGAGGCCCAGCGCCGGGAGACCTTCGCCCGCAAGACCTACCGCTTCTACGACGGCGGCCCGGTCACCCGCGAGGACCTCGCCGCGCTGCTCGCCCCGCGTCCGGCCGGCGCCTTCGGCCGGGACCTGGAGCTGCTGAGCTTCCCCGAACTCGGCCGCATCCTGCGCTGGTTCGGCCAGTTCCACAGCGAGGAGCGGCTGCTGCCGAAGTACGCGTACGCCTCGCCGGGCGCGCTGTACGCGACCCAGCTGTACCTGGAGACCGGCGGTCTGGACGGGCTCGCGGCCGGGCTGTACTACTACCACCCGGTCGAGCACAGCCTGATCCGGACCGGGCCCGCCGAGACCCGCGAGGAGGCCTACCTGACGCTGCACTTCTCCGGCAAACACGGCGCCATCGAGCCGGTGTACAAGAACAACATCCGCGAGGTGCTGGAGTTCGAGACCGGCCACATGCTGGGCGTCCTCGAGGAGGTGCTGCCCGAGTACGGGCTGGACGTGCGCCCGCTCGGCCTCGACCCGGCGGTCAAGGAGCGGCTGGACGTCGCCGAGGAGGACCACTACCTGGGCGGCTTCACGGTCGCCCGGGGCGGCGGAGCGGCCCGCGCCGAGTGCACCGAGCTGTACCTCCAGGTCCACGAGGACCGGGTGGAAGGCCTGCCGGCCGGCCTCTACCGGTACACCGACGGCGACCTGGAGCGGGTCTCGGACGCGGTGGTGGAGTCCCGGCACGTGATCGCGATCAACCAGTCCGTCTACGCCCGGGCCGCGTTCGGCATCACCGCCGTCAGCCGCGCCGAGCAGGAGTGGCTGGAGTACATCGCGCTCGGCACCAAGCTGCACCACCTGCAGCGCAACGGCCGGGGCCTGGGCTTCATGTCCTCCGGCTACAGCTCCAAGTCCGGCCACCCGCTGCCCGCTTCGCGCCGCATCGACGAGATCCTCGCCGGCCGCGGCATCGCCCCCGGCCCGTCGTACTTCTTCCTCGGCGGCAAGGTGAGCGAGGAGCAGATCCGCAGCGAGGGCATGCACGAGGACACCGTCCACATGAAGGGCCCGGCCGAGATCATCAAGGACGAACTGGCCAACCTGCTGCCCGACTACATGCTCCCCAACCGGGTGCTGGTCGTGGACGCCCTGCCGCTCACCGCGAACGGCAAGGTCGACCTCAAGGCCCTCGCCGCCTCCGACGCCGTCCGCACGGCCGACGCCCGCAGCGAGTACGTCGCCCCGGGCACCGGGCACGAGCGGTGGCTGGCCGAGGCCTGGGGGCAGGCGCTGAAGTACGAGGACGTCTCGG
The DNA here is from genome assembly GCF_055575755.1 of Kitasatospora sp. NPDC034035. Lineage (NCBI taxonomy): Bacteria > Bacillati > Actinomycetota > Actinomycetes > Kitasatosporales > Streptomycetaceae > Kitasatospora > Kitasatospora sp. NPDC034035. Next base: position 30,282 of record NZ_JBVISA010000037.1, read on the forward strand.
TGGCGGACGAGTTCTTCGCCGTCGGCGGCAACTCGCTGACAGCCGTGGCCCTGGTCCACCGGATCAACCGCGAGTTCGGCATCACGCTGCCGCTGCAGGTGCTGTTCGAGTGCCCCAGGCTGGTCGACCTGGCCGCCCGCATCGAGCGCGCCTGCGGCGAGGGCGAGGGCGGGGGCGGGGCCGGGGGCGGGGCCGGGGCCGGGGCCGGGGCCTCCAGCTCCCGGCTGATCCCGCTGCACCCCGGCGAGTGCGGCCGGCCGGTGTTCTGCTGGCCCGGGCTGGGCGGCTACCCGATGAACCTGCGCCTGCTCGGCCGGGAGGCGAGCGACGGCCGCGCCTTCTACGGCATCCAGGCGCACGGCATCAACGAGGGCGAGACGCCGTACCCGACCATCCGGGAGATGGCCGCCGCCGACGTCGCCGAACTGCGCCGGGTGCAGCCCGAGGGCCCGTACACGCTGTGGGGCTTCTCCTTCGGCGCCCGGGTCGCCTTCGAGGCGGCCTGGCAGCTGGAACAGGCCGGCCAGCGGGTGGAGAACCTGCTGCTGATCTGCCCCGGCAACCCGGAGGTGCGCCGGGACGACGGCCACCAGTGGGGCCGCGAGGCCTCGTACGCCAACCCCGCGTACGTGACCATCCTGTTCGGGGTGTTCACCGGCCGGATCAGCGGCCCCGAACTGGAGCGCTGCCTGACCGCGACGGCGGACGAGGACGGCTTCGTCGCCTCCGTGCACCGGATGCTGCCGGAGCTGGACGAGGAGCTGATCCGCCGGATCACCGGAATCGTCGGTGAGACCTACGAGTTCGAGTACAGCTTCCGCGAGCTGGCCGAGCGGCGGCTGGACGCCCCGGTGACCATCTTCAAGGCCGCCGGCGACGACTACTCCTTCATCGAGGGCAGCAGCGGCTACTCCGCCGCCCCGCCCGCCGTGGTCGACCTGGCCGGCGACCACTACGGGGTGCTGAAGGAGCACGGCGTGGCCGAACTCGTCGCCGCGATCCGGGCGCTGGAGCGGACCACGGACCGGGAGACCGCCCCGGAGCACTGACGCGGACACGCTCACGGATGGCCCAGAATCCGTGAGCGGGGGAACCCCTTCGGATAGGGATGGCTCGGCTTACCGCCGATCCCGTCCCGATCCGAAGGGGTTCCCTGTGTTCCAGAAGTCCGTACGGGCCGTCGCGTGTTGCGCGCTGCTCCTCGTAGCCCCGCTCGCCCTCGCCCAGCCCGCCGCCGCCATCGCCTCCTCGACGGTCACCTCGAACTCCGAGAACAACGGCCCCAAGACCCCGGAGGAGGCCGCCGCCTGCAAGTCCGTCACCAGCGCCCTGCTCGGCGGCTTCGGCTCCATGCTCGGCAACGCCGTGTGCGTGGTGAAGCCCGCCGTCAAGGGCTGATCAGCGCACGACCCGTCAGCGCACGGACTCTGCCCGCAGGGGCGTCCGTGCGCTGACGTAGTATCCGGCGCCATGACGATCGAGGACGCGAGCACTGCCGACACGGTCGAGGTGAAGGCCGAGGACTGACGGCCGCGCCGGGTGCCGGTCAGGCGATCCGGGTCGGGGGGCCTTCCACGGTGTGGCCGGTGGTGGTGAGGAGGGCCGCGAGGTCGGCCGGGGTGACGGACCGGGGGGTGCGGAGGAAGAGCTCCTCGGGGTGGAGCGAGAGCAGGGTGATCCGGTGGTCGTTGAGCGTGGTGGGGGTGTGGGCGAGCGCCGTGGTGCGCACCCGCCACAGCGTGGTCGGTGGCGGGGCGTGCGGAGACCACCAGCTGTGAAGCACCGCGGTGGCGAGCAGGGCGAGCGCGGAGGTGCCCAGGACGACCGGGCCGTCCGGGCCGTGGACGACGACCTTGGCGATGAGGTCGGCGGCGGTGACGGAGAGGAAGACCGCGGCGAGCTCGACGGTGTCGCGGCGCCAGCGGCGGTCGCGTCGGGCACCGGGGACGCGGCGGAGGGAAGGCTTCGAGTGCTCCATGACCTCCACCGTGCCCGACCGGTGTTTCCCGGCCGCGTACCTGCCGTGACCTGGTGGTTACGGTCCGCGTGAGGCTGTTACGGGAGCAGTTCCGCGGCTGCGGCCTTCACCTCGGCGAGGAGGAGGCGGAGGTCGTCCTCCGTCGTCGTGGCGTTGAGGAGGCAGGCGCGGAGCATCTCGTGCTCGCCGAGGCGGGCGCCGGTGACGAAGACCCGGCCGCGCTGCTGGACGGCGGCGGGGAGGTCGCGGTTGAGGGTGTCGCGGGCGGCGGGGTCCAGGCCGGGGGCGCGGTGGCGGAACGCCACGATGGAGGTCTGGACCTCGGCGAGCAGCTCCAACTCCTCGTCGGCGCTGACGAGTTCGCCGAGGCGGCGGGCCAGCGCGGTGCACCGGGCGATGTCCCGGGAGAGGCCGGCACGGCCCTTGTGGGCGACGGTGGCCCAGACCTTGAGGGCGCGGAACGGGCGGGTCTGCTCGGTGCCGTACTCGGAGAACCAGCCGAGCGCGCCGGCCGCCTCGTCGCGCAGGTAGGACGGGACGAGGCTGAAGGTGCCGCGCAGCTCCTCGGTGTCGCGGACCAGGGCACAGCCGCAGTCGACCGGGACGCCGAGCCACTTGTGCGGGTCGAGGGCGAGCGAGTCGGCGCGCTCCAGGCCGGCGTAGCGGTGGGCGATGGCGGGGTCGAGCCGGCCGAAGGCGCCGTACGCGCCGTCCACGTGCAGCCAGAGGCGCTGCTCCTCGCAGAGGTCGGCGATCGGGCCGAACTCGTCGACCGCGCCGGTGCCGACGGTGCCGGCCGAGGCGACGACCAGGAAGGGCAGCAGGCCGGCCGCCCGGTCGCGCTCGACGGCGGAGCGCAGCTCGGCGGTGTCGAGGAGGCCGTCGGGGCCGGTGGCGACGGTGCGCAGGTGCTTGCTGCCGAGGCCGAGGAGTTCGGCGGCCTTGCGGACGCAGGAGTGGGTCTCGCCGGTGACGTAGCCGGCCAGCGGGGGCAGGCCGGCCAGGCCGTCCTCGCGGACGTCCCGGCCGGCCCGGCGGGCGGCGCGGTTGCGGGCGGCGGCGAGGCAGACGATGGTCGCCATCGAGGTGCCGGAGGTGAGCAGCCCGCCGCCGGCCGGGTGCGGGAAGCCGACGAGTTCGGCGATCCAGCGGACGACGGCGCGTTCCAGGTGGACGTCGGCGTGGTCGCCGCCGGCCGAGCTGGGGTTCATCGCGGACGCGGCGAGGGTGGCGAGCACCCCGGCGGGAGCGGGGGCCGAGTTGACCCAGCCGAAGAAGCGCGGGTTGCCGTTGCCCATGGGGTACGGCATGACCTCGCGCCCGATGGTGTCGACCAGTTCGGCGAGCGGGCGGCCGTCGGCGGGCAGCGGGGCGTCGAGCAGGGCCTGGCGCGCGGTGTCGTCCATGGGCTGCCAGATCGGGCGGTCGGGGAGTTCGGCGAGGTAGTCGGAGACCAGTTCGGCGGTGGCGTGGGCGGCGGCGCGGAAGTCGTCGGTGGCCATGCGGGGCGCTCCAGGGGGCCGGGGGAGGGGAGGCGCGGCATCCTCGGCGCACCCTGATCAGGCGATGGTCGGGTGATCTTACGCAAAGGGCCCGCGCCGTGCGGCGCGGGCCCAGCAGACGGAACGGGGGCGATCAGTCCAGCGAGCGGGACGGGGGCGATCAGTCCAGCGAGGCGGACAGGCCGCTCGCCGAGCGGCAGTAGCCCTGCATCTCCTTGTTGGTGATCTTGGCGCAGAGCCGGCCGGCCGCGCCGGCGTCCGTGTAGTTGACCGTGTAGTAGCTGACCAGGCCCTCCGCGCAGGCCTTGCGCTGCCAGCCGTCGGCGGCGGTGGCGCACTGCTGGGCGGCCCAGTCCTCGCGGTCGAGGTTGTACTTCATGGTCCGCGAGCCGACGCCGCGGCTGCAGTCCACCGCCCCGCCGCCGGCCTTGCCGTTGAGGCACCACTTGAGGGCGTCGGCGTAGACCTCGGGGTGGTTCGGGTAGTCGTGCGAGGAGAGGTAGAAGGTCGGGGCGTAGAAGAAGCAGGCGGACTGGAACAGGGCCGGCTGGTCCTTGCACGGGTAGAGCGGGTCCTGGGCGAGCTTGTCGGCGGGCAGGTTGGCCTTGGCCTGCTCGTCCTCCTCGTCCGGGCCGAAGAGCTGCATGAACAGGCCCTCGGAGCAGCGGATCTTGTTCTGGTCGGTGGGGAACTTGTTGCACAGGTCGCGGGCCTTGGCGACGTCCTGCTTGACGACGAACATCGTGCCGTGGCCGACGCCGTGGATGCAGGGGCCGCTGTTCTTGGGCGCGCAGAGCTTGAGCAGGTCCACCTCGGGCTGGGCGGAGGCGTTGAGCATCTCCTCGACGGCGCCGTGCAGGTAGCCGGCCGCGCAGGTCTCGTGCGGGAAGGAGATGACCTTCTGGAAGTCCGCGTTGAAGCGCTTGACCGCCGCGTGGCCGAGCTCGTGCGCGATCGGGTGGCAGAAGCGCACGGTGTACGGCTTCTCCTTGGTGATCTTGTCGAGGTCGGCGAGGGCGACGCCGGGGTCGGTGGCGTCCATCTCGGCCATCAGCTTGTTGCGCAGCGTCGAGCGGGTCCACACCGCCGGGTCGCCGGTCGGAGTGGCGCTCGCGGGGCCCGCCGAGGTCGGCTGGGCGCCGCCGGCGGCAGGAGCCCCGGGGGCCGCGGCGGCGGGCGTCCCGGTGGCCGCCGCGGGCGACCAGTCGGTGACGGCCACCGACCCGAGGCCCAGGACGCCCAGGAGGAGGGCGGTGAGAATCGCGAAGACTCGCGGCTGCATGACGGGATCCCCCGGCGGATCGAGGTGAAAGGGTTCGCTCCCATCCTGACGGCAGGGGGGCGGGAATCCACGATTTCGCCCGCCATTCGGGAGATGTCGGCGACGCTACCGCACCGTGCGACGCTCGGGAGCGGCGGGATGGTTCCCGGTGATCACCCGGACGGCGCAACGGCCCGTGTGGCCGGGCCGCTGCGCCGTCCGGGCGCCGGTGCGTCGCCGCGCCGCTGCGCCGACCGGGTGCCGGTGCGCCGTGCGGGTGCGGGGAGTCATAGCTCCAGCGTGACCTGGTACTCCGTCAGCCAGGCGTCCAGGTCGAGCGCGAGGTCCACGCCCAGCCGGACGGACTGCGGGTCGGTGTCCGGGGCGAGCGCGTCGGCGAGGCGCCGCCGGTCGAGCAGGTCGAGTGCCGGGGACTTCCGCTCGGCGGCGAGCCGGGTGAGTTCGGCGCGCAGCCGGGCCGGGTAGTGCGGGTCGGTGGTCACCGGGTAGGGGCTCTTCGCCCGGTCGGCGATCGCGGCCGGCAGCACGTCCCGGACGGCGGCGCGCAGCAGGCTCTTCTCCCGTCCGTCGAAGCTCTTCATCGCCCACGGTGTGTTGAACACGTACTGGACCAGCCGGTGGTCGCAGAACGGCACCCGCACCTCCAGCCCGTTGGCCATGCTCATCCGGTCCTTGCGGTCGAGCAGGATGCGGACGAAGCGGGTCAGGTTGAGGTAGGAGATCTCACGCATCCGCCGCTCCAGCGGGTCGGCCGCCGCCAGGTGCGGGACCTCGGCGATCGCCTCGCGGTAGCGGGACCGGCGGTAGCCCTCCAGGTCGAGCTTGCGCAGCAGTTCGGCGTCGAGCAGCTGTTCGCGCGGGCCGGAGCCGCTGCCGGCGATGGCGCTGAGGCCCGCGGCCCAGGGGAAGTCCTCGGTGGCGACGCTCCTCGGGTCGTGGAACCAGCTGTAGCCGCCGAACAGCTCGTCCGCGGACTCGCCGGACAGGGCGACGGTGGAGTGACGGCGCACGCCCCGGAAGAGCAGCAGCAGGGACACGTCCATGTCGCCGACCCCGCCCGGCAGGTCGCGGGCGCGCAGCGCGGCGGAGCGCCGGGAGGGGTCGGTGAGGTCGGCGGCGTCCAGCTCGATCACGCTGTGGTCGGCGCCGATGTGGTCGGCGAGCAGCCGGGCGTACGGGCCGTCCTCGGTCTGCCGGACCTCGTCGGCGTGGAAGTGCCCGCTCCGGCCGGTGAACCCGACGGAGAAGGAGCGCACCGGGCCGGCCCCGGCGGCGCGCAGCGCCCGGGCGGCGAGGGCGGTGACGGCGCTGGAGTCCAGGCCGCCGGAGAGCAGCGAGCAGAGCGGGACGTCCGCGTCGAGCTGGCGGTGCACGATGTCCTCCAGCAGGGCCCGGACGGTGGCGACGGTGTTCGCCAGGCCGTCGCGGTGCTCGCGTGCCTCCAGCGCCCAGTAGCGGCGGACCGAGACGCCCGCGCGGCGCACCCGCACCACGTGCCCGGGCCGGACCTCCTGGATGCCCCGGTACGGCGTCAGGCCGGGGGTGCGGGTGTAGCCGAGCAGTTCGCGCAGCCCGTCCAGGTCGACCACCGGACGGACGGCGGGGTGGGCGAGCAGGGCCTTGGGTTCGGAGCCGAAGACCACGCCGTCCGGGGTGGGGTGGTAGTGCAGCGGTTTGACGCCCATCCGGTCGCGGACCAGCAGCAGTTCCTCGCGCCGGGCGTCCCAGACGGCGAAGGCGAACATGCCGTTGAGCCGCTCGGCGAGGCCCTCGCCCCACTCCAGGTAGGCGTGCAGCACGACCTCGGTGTCGCTGCGGGTGCGGAAGCGGTGGCCGGCCGCCTCCAGTTCGGCGCGCAGCTCGCGGTGGTTGTAGACCTCGCCGCTGTAGGTGAGCGCGGCCAGCAGCCGGCCGTTCCGCTCGACCGTCATCGGCTGGGTGCCGCCCTCGGGGTCGATCACCGCGAGGCGGCGGTGGCCGATCGCGGCGTGCGGCTCGAGCAGGACGCCGCCGGCGTCCGGGCCGCGGCAGAGCTGGGTGGCCGTCATCGCGTCGAGGACGCTCCGGTCCCTCGGTTCGGCGGTGAGGTCGCGGTCGAAGGCGACCCATCCGGTGATCCCGCACATCAGCCAGCCTCCGGTCTTCCGCTTCGTGTTCAGGGGATCACGCTACGTGTGGAGTCGGTGACGCTTCAAGGGTTGGGCGGAAGACGAGCGAACGCGGGGCCGGGTGGGCGTCGAGGGCGGGTACGGGGTGCGCCCGGGCCGTGCGACTGGGCCATAAGCCGTCATGTCTGCCCGATATCGGGCAGGAACTTTGGCTTCGCGCTTCGATCGACCTAGGCTGCTCACTCGTGCCGAGCTCACCCCACCCTCACGAAGACCTCCTCGCCCACCTGACCCGGACCAGCCCGCTCGGGCCCCGGGAGGCGGCGCGGGTCGTGGCGGAGGTGCTGGCGTACTTCTCCGAGAGCACCGAGGAGTACGTGCGCCGCCGCCACGCCGAGCTGCAGGCACGAGGTCTGACCAACGAGCGGATCTTCGCCCGGCTCGCCGAGGAGCTCCCGCAGAGGCGCGTCGCGGCGCCGGAACTCTCGGCCCGCCAGCTGCGGCGGATCGTCTACGGCTGAGCGCCGTCTGAGCGCCGTCGCCCAGGCGGCCCCGGAACGACCTGCGCCACCACGTCTACGCCACCCGTCTACGCCACTACGAACGAGGAGTCCACCCATGTGCGGAATCGTGGCCTACATCGGCCCCAAGGACGCGACCCCCTTCCTGCTGGAGGGACTGGCCCGGCTGGAGTACCGCGGCTACGACTCGGCGGGCGTCGCCGTCACCGGGCGCAGCGGCGGCATCAAGCTCCGCAAGGTGAAGGGCCGCGTCGCCGACCTCGCCGCCGCCGTGCCCGCCCGGTTCAAGGGCACCACCGGCATCGGCCACACCCGCTGGGCCACCCACGGCGTCCCCAGCGACGCCAACGCGCACCCGCACCTGGACAACGCCGAACGGATCGCCGTCGTCCACAACGGCATCATCGAGAACGCCGACGAACTGCGCGTCAAGCTGGCCGCCGACGGCGCCGTCTTCCGCTCCGAGACCGACACCGAGGTGCTCGCCCACCTGATCGCCGCGCACATCACCGAAGGCGTCGAGCTGGAGGACGCGGTGCGCGCCGCGCTCGGCCGGGTGGTCGGCACGTACGGCATCGCGGTGCTCGACGCCGAGCAGCCGGACCGGATCGTGGTCGCCCGCAACGGCAGCCCGATCGTGCTCGGCATCGGCGAGAAGGAGATGTTCGCCGCCTCGGACGTCTCCGCGCTGGTCCGCTACACCCGCCAGGTCGTCCACCTGGAGGACGGCGAACTCGCCACCGTCCGGGCCGACGGCTTCCGCACCTTCACCGCGGACGCCCGCACCACCCACCGCCAGCCGTCCACCGTGGACTGGGAGGTCGACTCCTTCGACACCGCCGGCTACGAGCACTACCTGCTCAAGGAGATCCACGAGCAGCCCGGCTCGGTCGAGCGCACGCTCAGCGGCCGGCTCGACGAGCGCTTCGCCACCGCGCACCTCGGCGGCCTCAACCTGGACGCCCGGGAACTGCGCGAGATCCGCCGGGTCAAGATCCTCGGCTGCGGATCCGCCTACTACGCGGGCGAGATGGGCGCGCAGCTCATCGAGGAGCTGTCCCGGATCCCCGCGCACAGCGAGCCGGCCTCGGAGTTCCGCTACCGCAACCCGGTGATCGAGGCGGACACCCTGTACGTCGCGGTCAGCCAGTCCGGCGAGACCTACGACACGCTGGCCGCCGTCCAGGAGATCAAGCGCAAGGGCGGCCGGGTGCTCGGTGTCGTCAACACCGTGGGCAGCGCGATCGCCCGCGAGTGCGACGGCGGCATCTACCTGCACGCCGGGCCGGAGGTCTCGGTGGCCTCCACCAAGGCGTTCACCTCGACCGTCGTCGCCTTCGCGCTGCTGGCCCTGCACTTCGGCCGCATCCACGACCTGTCGCCCGCCGACGGGCGCCGGATCGTCTCGGCGCTGCAGGCGCTGCCGGACCAGATCCGCGAGGTGCTGGACCAGAGCGAGGCGATCGCCGAACTCGCCGCCGAGTACGCCGAGTCGACGGGCATGATGTTCATCGGCCGGGTGCGCGGCTACCCGGTCGCCCGGGAGGGCGCGCAGAAGCTCAAGGAGATCTCCTACGTCCACGCCGAGGCCTACCCGGCGAGCGAGCTCAAGCACGGCCCGCTGGCCCTGATCAGCCCCGAACTGCCCACCGTCGCCCTCGTCCCGGACGACGAGCTGCTGGACAAGAACCTCACCACGCTGGGCGAGATCAAGGCCCGCTCGGGGCGCGTCATCGCCGTCGCCCACCGCCGCCCGGAGGAGAAGCTCGCGGACCACTGCATCCTGGTGCCCAAGAGCGAGCCCGAGCTGGACCCGCTGCTGCTCAACATCCCGCTGCAGCTGCTCGCCTACCACGCCGCCGTCGCCCTCGGCCGCGACGTGGACAAGCCGCGCAACCTGGCGAAGAGCGTGACGGTGGAGTAGCCCGCACGGAGAGACGTCGGGCCCCGGTCGCTGTGCGGACGACCGGGGCCCGGCCGATTTCGGGGCCCGGCCTCGCCACCTCACCGGCACCTCGTCGGAGGCTCAGAAGACCGAGCAGCCGGAGAGGGTGGTCAGGGTGTCCAGGGCGGTGACCGCGGCGACGGAGTTGCCGGCCTGGTCGAGGCGCGGACCCCAGGCGCAGACGGCGGCGCGGCCGGGGAGTATGGCGAGGATGCCGCCGCCGACGCCGCTCTTGCCCGGAAGGCCGACGCGGAACGCGAACTCGCCGGCGGCGTCGTAGGTGCCGCAGGTGAGCAGGACCGCGTTGATGCGCTTGGCCTCGCTGCGGGACATCAGGTGCGTGCCGTCGGCGCGCACGCCGTAGCGGGCGAGGAAGGAGCCGGCCAGGACCAGGTCGCGGCAGCTCGTGGCCAGGGCGCAGTGGGCGTAGTAGTGCTCCAGGACGGTCTCGACCGGGTTCTCCAGATTGCCGTGGCTGGCGATGAAGTGCGCCAGGGCGGCGTTGCGGTGGCCGTGCTCGGCCTCGGAGGCGGCGACCACCGGGTCGGTGTCGAGCCCGGGATTGCCGGACTCGCGGCGCAGGAACTCCCGTACCGCGCTGGAGGCGTCGCCGGTCATGGTCTGCAGGCGGTCGGTCACCACGAGGGCGCCCGCGTTGATGAACGGGTTGCGCGGGATGCCGTGCTCGGTCTCCAGCTGCACCAGGGAGTTGAAGGGGTTGCCGGACGGCTCGCGGCCGACGCCCCGCCAGAGCGTGTCACCGCCGTAGGCGACCGCGAGCGCCAGGGAGAACAGCTTGGACACGCTCTGGACGGAGAACGGCTGCTCCCAGTCCCCGACGCCGTACAGCTCCCCGTCGACGGTGGCGACGGCCATGCCGAAGGCCTCCGGGTCGGCGGTGGCGAGGGCCGGAATGTAGTCCGCGACCCGGCCCTGCCCCCGGGTCGCCCGGGCGGCCGCCTCCGCGGCCGCCAACAGCACCGGCCAGTCCAGGATCTCCCCGCCGGGCACACCGTTCAACGCACTTCCTCCACCGGCACCGACTACGGACACGATCGGGACCGGGCGCGCGGTGCGGGCGGCGTCCGGTCCGACCAGGATTATCCGTGTTTCGGGGCGGTGCTTCGGTACGGGGTGGGTGGTTGCGGCGGCACAGCGGCGGAACCGGCGGTGGAACCGCGACGGCTACGGCGGTTTACGGGGCGTTGGTGGGGGCCTGGACGGGCGGGCCGGTCAGCAGGGTGCCGGCGTCGGAGTAGGGCCAGCCGTTGGGGACGCAGTCGTGCAGCCCCTTGATCTGCTGCATCATCACCGGCGCAGGAGCGCCCGGGCCCGGGCAGTCGACGTGCCCGTTGCCGAGGATGTGGCCGACCTCGTGGTTGACCGCGAGCGCGTGGTACAGCTCGGGCTTGCCCTGGTAGAACTCGGACAGCTCGGTCCACCGCTTGAGGTTGATCACCACCTGGTGGGTCACGCCGCAGTTCACCCAGCCGCCGGTGTCCAGCCCGTACTGGCCGCAGATCCGGTCGGTGGACTGTGGAGTGGCCAGGTAGACGGTGAAGTCCACCGGGTCGGCGGGCATCCGCTGGAAGGAGGCCGTACCGCCGGCGGCCCAGCCGTGCCGGACATCGCCCAGGACCGCGTCCACCTCGGCGGCGAACTGCTCCGGACTCTCCGCGATCCCGTTCTCCACCCGCACCTTGTACCGGTACAGGTGCTCGCCGGTGCCGAAACGGGCGGAGCCGCCGGGCGCCGTGGTGAACACGAGCGCGGCCGGGCCGTGCTCGCGTTCGCTCCACGGCTGCCACCACAGCAGGCCGGCCGTCACGGCGGCGGCCACCGCGAGGGCGAGCGCGCCGTGCCAGAGCTTCCGGGGGCGCAGCCGCCGGGCGCGGAGCCGGGTGAGCGTCTTCACCGGCTGCCCCCGAGGGGGCCGTTCGGTCGGGCGGGTATCGGGGCCAGTGTGGACATGGCGGTACGGCTCCAATGCGGGGCCCGGGCGGGCTTCGGGGTTCTACCGGGAGGAACGGGTGGGGACGGGGCAGGGGTTCAGGGGGTTCGCGAGGCCGGGGTGAGGTCTCCTGTCGGATGCGGGGCCCGGGTGGTTCCCGGAACCGCTCGATGGTGTCACCCGTGCGGCGTGTCCCTGGGATCGGGGGCCGGATTCGGGTGTTGTGGTGCGGGTCGACCCACTCCCCGTGCACGTCATCGGAGGCACCGTCATGTCCACCACCGCCGTTTTCGCCGTCGACGGGATGAGCTGCGGCCACTGCGAGAGGACGGTCAGCGCCGGGCTGTCCGCCCTGCCGGGCGTCACCGACGTCGTCGCCGACGCGCCGAGCGGGCGGGTCACCGTGGCCTCCGCGCAGCCGCTGGACGAGGCCGTGGTCCGCGGCGCGGTCGACGGGGCCGGGTTCACGCTGGTCGGGCCGGCCTGAGTGCGGGCCAGAGTGCGGGCCTGAGTGCGGGTCTGAGGCCGGGTTCGCGCCCGGTTTCGGGAGCGATGCGTGGGGTCCGTCGGTGGGGTGACCGACGGACCCTGCCGCCGTCCGGGGTTCAGCCCATCGACTTCGCGCCGTCCAGGGACTCGCGGATGATGTCGGCGTGGCCCGCGTGCTGGGCGGTCTCGGCGACGATGTGCAGCAGCACCCGGCGGGCCGACCACGTGGTGTCCGCCTGGAACCACGGGGCCTTCGGCAGCGGGTGGGCGGCGTCCAGGTCGGGGAGCGTGGCCACCAGCTCGTCCGTACGGCGCGACACCTCCTCGTACGCGGCCAGGACGCCGGCCAGCGTCTCGCCGGGCAGCATCCGGAACTCGTCGGCTCGGCGGGCGAAGTCGGCCTCGGTCCACGTGGTGAAGTCGGGCATCGCGGACGGGCCATCCACGATGAACTCCGCCCAGAGCCGCTCGACCGTGGTCACGTGCTTGATCAGGCCGCCCAGACAGAGCGCGCTCGCGGTGGTCCGCAGGCCCGCCTGCTCGTCGGTGAGGTCGCGGGTGGTGAAGCGCAGGAAGTGCCGCTGCTTCTCCAGCGCGACCAGGAGGTCGGCGCGCTCGCCGGTGACGGTGCTGGGGGTCGCGGCGGGGGTGCTGGTCGTGGTCGGGGTCGTCGTGGTCATGGCTTAGGGCCTTTCGTTCGGTTCCTGCTCCCTCGGACAAGAACCACGCTACGGACCATTGCGGCCACTTCCTGTCCTGAATTCCGGGAAGAATCGGATCCATGGCGAACACCAGCACCAGGACGCTGCGACTGCTCTCCCTGCTCCAGACCCACCGGTACTGGCCCGGCGAGGAACTGGCCGACCGGCTCGGGGTCTCCGTCCGCACCCTGCGCCGCGACGTCGACCGGCTGCGCGAACTCGGCTACCCCGTCGACGCGCAGCGCGGCGTCGACGGCGGCTACCAGCTGGCGGCGGGCGCGGCACTGCCGCCGCTGGTCATCGACGACGAGGAGGCGGTGGCCCTGGCGGTGGGCCTGCAGGCGGCGGCGGAGAGCCCGGTGGAGGGCGTCGCCGAAGCCTCGGTGCGCGTACTGGCGAAGGTGGTCCAGGTGATGCCGGCCCGGCTGCGCCGCCGGGTGGAGGCGCTGCGCACGATGACCGTCCCGGTCGACTGGGGCACCCAGGCGGGCGCGGGCGTCGACCCGGACATCCTCACGGTGGTGGCCCTCGCCTGCCGGGACGGCGAACGGATGCGATTCGCGTACACCGCCGCCGACGGGCGCGGCACCGAACGGCACGTCGAACCGCACCGGCTGGTCTGCCTCAACCGCCGTTGGTACCTCGTCGCGTACGACCTCGACCGCGCCGACTGGCGCAGCTTCCGCCTCGACCGGCTGACCGCCCCGCAGGGCAGCGACGCCCGCTTCGCCCCGCGTGTCCTCCCGGCCGCCGACGCGGCGGAGTTCGTCCGCGCGGGCCTCAACGGGATGCCCCGCCCGCAGCGGGTGGAGGTGCTGATCGACGCGCCCGCCGACCACGTCCGGGCGCGGGTCGGCCGCTGGGGCACGGTCGAGCCCGTCGCCACCGGCCGCTGCCGGCTCCTGATGACCGCCGACTCCCTCGACTGGCCCGCCATGGCGCTGGGGTCGCTGGGCGCCGACTTCGAGGTGATCGGCCCTCCCGGGCTGCGGACGCTGCTCGCGGACTGGAGCACCCGCTTCGGACGGGCTGTGGAGCGGGGGGAGGAGGCCGCCGACTAGGAAGTCGGGCCGGCCGACTTCCGGTGCCGGGGGCTGCGGGGCTCGCGGCTTCTCGGCTTCTCGGCCTACTCGGCTATGGGGCGAGCGCGTCGAGAGTGGACCGGAGGCGGGTGAGGGCGGCGGGCAGCTCGGTGAGCGGGGGTGTGGCGAGGGCGAGGCGGACGGCGTTGGGATGGTGGGGGGTGGTGGCGAAGGCGTCGGCGGTGGAGATCAGGATGCCCTCGGCGGCGAGGGAGGCGGCCACCTGATCGGGGCGCTGGTGGGGTTCGAGGGTGAGCCAGAGGATGTAGGAGCCGGGGTGGGCGGTGATGCCCAGGCCGGCGAGGGCGGTGCGGGCGACGGCCTGCCGCGCGGCGGCGTCCGTACGGCGCTCCCGTTCCAGGCGGGCGACCGTGCCGTCCGCGAGCCAGCCGGTGGCGAGGGCGGTGATCAGGCCGGGCGCACCCCAGGCAGCCGTGCGCAGTCGGGTGGTCGCGGCCCGCAGCAGGTGGTCCGGCAGGACGGCGAAGCCGAACCGCAGACCCGGCGCCACGTTCTTCGACAGGCCGGCCACGTAGCAGGTGCGTTCGGGCGCGAGGGCGTGCAGGGGCGGGGGCGGTACGGCCTCCAGGAAGGCGTACGTGCCGTCCTCGATCAGCGTGCAGCCGTGCTCGGCGGCCAGGCCGGCCAGGCGCTCGCGCCGCGCCCGGTCGAGCACCCAGCCGAGCGGGTTGTGGACGGTCGGCATGGTGTACACCGCGCGCACCGGGCGGGCGCGGCAGAGCCGGTCGAGTGCGTCGAGGTCCGGGCCCGCGTCGAGGTCCGGGCCCGCGGGGGTGATCGGGACGGGCGCCAGGTCCAGCCCGTGCGCGGCGGCGAGCAGCTTGATACCGGGATAGCTGAGCGCGTCCACGGCCAGGACGTCCCCGGGGCGGGTGAGGGTGCGCAGGACGCAGTCCAGCGCCTGCTGCGCCCCGCTGGTGAGCAGCACGTTCTCCGGCGCCGTGTCGACGCCGCGGTCCAGCAGGTACCTGGCCACCGCCGCCCGGTCGTGCCGGTGGCCGCCCGGCGGGTGCTGGCGCAGCAGCGCCTCCGCGTCGCCCGAGGAGGCGAGGGCGCGCAGGGCCTGCCGCAGCAGGTCGCCCTGACCGGGGGCGAGCGGCTGGTTGAAGGAGAGGTCCGCCACCCGGGGTACCGGGAGCGCGCGGGAGGGCTCGAGGCCGTCGTAGCCGGAGCGCACCCGGACGAAGGTGCCCCGGCCCTGCTCGCCCACCACCAGTCCGGCGGCGGCCAGTTCGGCGTAGACCCGGGTGGCGGTGGCCAGGGCGACCCGCCGTTCGCGGGCCAGGGCGCGGTGGGTCGGCAGCCGGGTGCCGGCCGGGAGCGCGCCGGAGCGGATGGCCGTCGCGTACTCGTCGACGATCGCCTTGTAGGAGGGCGGTCGCACCGGTCACCTGCCGTTCCTGGGGTGGCGTGTACGGGAGCGCGGACCGGGAGTGTATCCAGGACAATAACTGGATTGTCATGGATGGGAGTTCCTAGCCTCGACACATCCAGCAGCGAGGCCGGCCGGGCCAGCAGCGAAGCCGGGAACGGAGCACGCGCCCATGACCATCCGCAGCGAGCGGGACCAGCACGTCGTCACCCTCACCATCGACCGGGAGAGGAAGCTCAACGCCCTCGACTACCCGACGATCGACGCACTGCTCGCCGAGCTCGACCGCATCGACGCCGACGAGACCGTCCGCGCCGTCATCCTCACCGGCGCCGGGCAGCGGGCCTTCAGCGCGGGCGCCGACATCCCGTCCCTGGCCGCCAGCATCGCCGGTGGGCCCGAACGGGCGCTGCGCGAGTTCGTCCGGCGCGGCCACACCCTCACCAGGCGGATCGAGGAGTTCCCCAAGCCCGTCATCGTGGCCGTCAACGGACTTGCGTACGGCGGTGGTTGCGAGATCACCGAGGCCGCGCCACTCGCCGTCGCCGCCGAGCACGCGACCTTCGCCAAGCCGGAGATCTCGCTCGGCTTCCCGCCGCCCTTCGGCGGCTCTCAGCGGCTGCCGCGCCACGTCGGCCGCAAGCGCGGCCTGGAGATGATCCTCACCGGCGACCCGGTCCCGGCCGCCCGCGCCGCCGGGATCGGCCTGGTCAATGCGGTCGTTCCGGCAGGTGAGCTGCTGCACACCGCACGGGACTTGGCCGACCGCATCACCCGGCACGCCCCCACGGCGGTGGCCGCCTGCCTGCGGGCCGTGACCCGGGGCGTCAACCTCCCGATCGACGAGGGACTCGCGGCTGAGGCAGCGGCCTTCGCGGCGACCGTAACGACCGAGGGCGTACGGGACGGGGTGCGGCGCTTCCTGGACCGCACGTCCGCCTCCCGCTGAGGGAGCCACGGCCGGCGGGACCGGTGACGCTGCCCGAGCCGACCCCCGTGTTTCGGACGGCGTCACGGTCCTGCATCAGCACGCCGGTCCGTGCGCCGGGCGAACGGACCGGTCGTGGGGGCCCAGGAGGTCAGCGGGCTCCCGGGTGCGCCGCCGGGAGGGCGGCGTCGTCTCCGCAGTGGGCGGCGACGGTGTCGGCGAAGGCGCGGGCGAGGGGGCAGAGGTTGTCCCAGTCGCGGATGGCCCAGCCGGCGGTGAGGGCCGGGAGATCGGGGAGCGGGAGCAGCCGCAGGCCGGGGTGGCCGGGGCCCTGCCACTGGGGGAGCGCGGGGACGACGGCGTGGCCGAGGCCGAGCTCGGCGAGCAGGATCGCGGTGTCCCAGTCCGCGACGCTGGTGTCGAAGACCGGCCGGATGCCCGACTTCCCCAGCCAGGAGTCGAGTTGGGAGCGGGCGACGGAGTTCTGCGGCAGCCCGATCAGCCGGGCGTCCTGCAGGTCGGCGGGTTCGATGCGGGCCCTGGCGGAGAGCGGGTCGCCCGCCGCGACGGCCAGGACCCACGGCAGGTCGACGACCGGCCGCTGGTCGATGCCGCGGGCCTGCGTGCCGAGGGTGATCCAGGCGAGGTCGACCCGACCGGCGGTGAGCGCCTCCAGACAGCTGCGGCTGGAGACCTCGGTCTGGAACTCCAGGCTGACGTGCGGGAAGCGCCGGCGGAAGGCCACCACGGCCGCGGACATGAAGTGCCGGATACTGGTGGCGCCGGTGGTGATCCGGACGGATCCTCCTTCGCCGCGCGCGAGTTCGGCGATCCGGTGCAGCGCGTGGTCGATGCCGCCGAGGCCGGTGGCGACGGCGGCCTGGAGCAGGCGGCCCGCCTTGGTGGGCACCACCCCGCGCGGGTGCCGCTCGATCAGGGAGAGGCCGAGCTCGCGTTCGAGGCGCTTCACGTGCTGGCTGACCGCGGACTGGGTGCAGTGGAGGTCACGGGCGACGGCGCTGAGCGAGCCGGCCCGGCAGACCGCGGCGAAGACGCGGAGGTCGTCAATGGTCACGGAGATCCAAGGTATCGCTTGGAGGTGTCCCAGCAAACCGGTGGATTGACTTGGGTGTTCGGCGGGTCGATCATCGTTTCCGGGCCCAGGGCGGCAACCCGCCCGCTGCCTTCGCGGCGTTCCGGACGCAAGAGGCGGGGGCGCGGGCGGGTGTCGACCCGCATGGATGCACATTGATGCAACAAGACACGTGACGTGCAACAGAAGGGGGAACGGTCATGCGGTACGCCGACGGTCCGGGTGCGCACTGTGAGGTGTTCGTCGAGGCACCGGTCGAACGGGTGTGGGAGCTGGTGACCGACATCGCCCTGCCCACCCGGCTCAGCCCGGAGCTCCACCGCGTCGCCTGGCTGGACGGCGCGGACCGCCCCGCGCCGGGCGCCCGCTTCGAGGGCCACAACCACCGCGCGAACATGCCCGACTGGCGGACGGTCTCCGAGGTGATCGAGCTGACCGACCCGGTCGCGACCGCGGACGCGACGGACCCGGCCGACGCCCGCACCTTCGCCTGGGCCGTGATGGACGCGGACGGCCGCTACGGCGAGCCGGTGTCCGAGGTGACCGGCTCGCTGGCGCGGTGGCGTTTCGACCTCACCCCCGAGAACGGCGGCACCCGGCTGCGCCAGTCGGTGGAGATCGGCCCGGGCCGCAGCGGCCTCAGCTCCTACATCGAGGCCAAGCCGGAGGCCGAGGAGAAGATCGTCGAGTTCCGACTCGGCGAACTGCGCAAGGGCATGACGGCCACCATCGAAGGCCTCAAGTCGCTGGCCGAGCAGGGGGATTAGGTCGGTCGGACCAGCGGGGGCCGGCGCGAGCCGTCGGCCCTCAGTCGGCCACCCGACCACCGGCCACCCGGGCGCCCGGCCACCCGGCCACCCGGCCACCCGGGCGCCCGTGCGGCGCCGCGGGTTCGTGCGCGGTCACCAGGACAGCGGGTACCGGACCGGGTGCCCGCCGATCCGGCCGGGCAGCAGGCCGATGAGGACCAGGAGCCCGGCGGCCAGCGCGAGCAGCGGAAGGAACGGCACGGGATGCGGCGCCTGGAGGACCACGATCACGGCGGTGGCAACCGCCGGAGAGTGCGAGAGGTGGGTGAGCATCATCGCGCCCAGCGAGAGTCCGGCGGCGATGGCCGCGCCCCAGGCGGTGCTGCCGGTGACGGCGAGGGTGGCGAAGCCGATCAGAGCCGACATCAGCTGACCGCCGACCAGGTTGCGCGGCTGCGAGATCGGCAGGCCGGGCGCGCCGTGCACCAGCGCCGCGCTGGCCGCCAACGGGGGGATCAGTAGCGGTTGGTGGAGCAGGACGCCGACCGCGACGAGCAGGAGCAGGGCGCCGATGGCGAAGACGGTGGCCCGCAGGGCGTGCAGCGGGTGCGGTCTGGGCGTGGCGACGGGCGGTGGCATGGACATGTGTGAGTGCTCCGGATGGGGGCAGGGACCCGGAGATGATAAACAGACTGTTGAGGTAAAGGTGGGATGTTTTGCCTGTCGGGCAACGCCGTCCACGTCCTGATGCGCCGACGATGCGCCGACCGAGCCCCGACCGAGCCCCGATCGGGCCCCGAGCGGAGGAGAGCGAGCACCCCCATGACCACCCTGTCCGGCACCGTGCCCGCCGGGGGGCTGGTTCAGCCCGCGTTGATCAGCGTGGCCGGGAGGTAGCCGGAGGTTATGCCGAGCTCCCATCCGTGGACCTGGACGGCGAGCGCGGCGAGGGCGATCGGGACGACCGGGAGCAGGGTGCGGGGCCAGGCCGTCGCGGGCGTGCTGTTGCGGTGTTGGGCGAGGCGGGCGGTGAGCGCCTCCTCGAAGGCCGACCGGTCGTCGTCCAGCAGGACCCGCAGCAGCTGCTGGTCGGGGCTCAACCCGGTCGCCCAGGACTCGCCCGCGGCCTCCAGGGCCCGGGCGGCCGCCGCGCGCTCCGCGGTGTCCGGCTTGCGCAGCGGGGCGGGGGCGACCCGCTGCGAGTGTCGCGTCTCCACGACACCGAGGTAGGCGCAGAGCGCGTCCATCTCGGCGAGGCTCGCCGGGTCGGAGACGGAGGTGCGGTCCGAGAACGGCAGCCGGTCGTGGATCGAGGGCGCGTAGTCCTCCGTCAGCAGCGGCCCGAACATCCGGTCCTCGTCCCGGATCAGGCCGCTGATCACGCACATCGCGAAGGCTTCCACCCAGGTGCCCGCCTTGGGCGCGAAGTCCACGGTGGCACCGAAGCTGATGTCGTCGCTGTCCAGCGTCTCCCCGATGTACGGGAAGGGGACCTGGAAGTCGCCCCGGGGGAAGCAGCCGAGCTGGAGCACGCCGAGGGCGCACTCGGCCGCCGTCCGCAGGGCCGCGCGGGCGTCGGCGCCGGCCAGCGCCGGATCCTCCAGGGTGAGGGCGCCGAGGTGGTCGAGCAGCTCGTCGCCCATCGCGCGGACGGACTTGATGGTCAGTTCGTCCTCGATGTCGTACCAGTGGCCGAGGACCCGGCCACGGACGTCCCCCAGAGCGTCCCGGATCCGCTGGTGGACCACCGTGTGGCGCGTCACTTCCACCATGTGCTGCTGTCTCCTCGTCGGTGGTGCGGTCATTCGTCCGCGATCTTGTGCTGACGGAGGGGTACGCTAGCAGTGGCCTCTGACAGGTGAGCGTGGGCGCGGGCCCGGCCCTCCAGGGCCGGGACGGCCCGTACGGTCCGTCGGTGTGGAGCGTTACGTGGGTCGCTGCTGCTGTTCGATGTACTGCTTGTCGAAGGCGCCGGGAGGACACGCCACTTCAAGCTGAACACTCCTCGCCGGTACCTGGTCACGAGGACCGAGTCGACGTGCAAGGCCGTGACGACTGTCCTGCCGCGCCCGGGGTGTGGGGCGTTGTCAGCGCCTGCGGGTAGGTTCTCGTCCCAGGTCTGCTCGGCCTGCGGGCTCAAGGACGGCCCCGAGTCCCTGATTCCCGCGATTCCCGGAGCTCAGAGGCTGCGGGCCTGCGTGGTCGGGCGGGCCTCCGTGGTCGCGTGGAGGTGGATCAGCGCGTCGTAGGTCGGGCCGATCGCGAGGCGGGGGAGCGGGTCGTCGCGGAACTCCGTACCGGCGTCATAGGTCGGACGGGCGGTGCCCAGCCAGGCGCGGGTGGCCGGCGGGGCGGAGCGCAGGTCGACGTAGTAGTCGCGGTGGCGCACCCGGTCGAGGGTGTACTCGTTCATGTCGGCGGTGGCCGGCGGAACGGTCACCTTCTTCCACGCGGGCGCGAAGGGAGCGTCCTTGGTGAGGAAGGAGCCGCGGTCGAAGGTGAAGCCGATGGAGAGGTAGCCCGCTCCCAGGGCGTCGCGCAGGTAGGAGCCCTGGGTCCTGGGGTACAGCACGGGGTCGCTGGACCGGTACCCGACGTGGCCGTTGTGCGCCGAGAGCAGCATCCTGCTGCCGGTGCGGCGCTGCCACCACAGGGCGTTGTCGGTCATGGCCCGGTCGCGGAAGTGCTCCTTCTCGGCCAGGTCGGCCGGGTCGTCGAGGTCCACGGCGGTGAAGGCGAAGGTCTGAGCGATGCTGCGGGCGTTCTGCAGCGCCCACTCGTACGCCTCGCCGCCCCCGCCCTCGGCCGCGGTGACCAGCTCCAGCGTCCGCTGCGCCACTGCGGCATTGGTCCGCCGCTCGGCGAGCGGCGTCGTGGTCAGGTACGTGACGGCGTCGTCGAACGGGCGCAGGCCGGCGTACAGCTGCTCCAGGCGGGGCAGCGACTCGGGCGCCGCGTCCCGGACGTAGCCGGTCACCCGGTCGAAGAGCTGGTCGCCGATCGAGGGGAAGTCCAGGTCGTCGCCGACGAAGTGGACCGGGCGCCCGGGGTGTTCGCGGTTGTGGGAGCGCATCCAGTCGATCAGGTCGGCGAACTCCTGCCGATCCCACGGGGATCCGCCCATCGTCTCCTGGACGAGTCGCCGGGCGTCGCCGCCGGTGCGGCCCTGGACGTAGTCGTCGACGCGCAGGCCCGAGGACCAGCTGGTCTCCAACGCGAAGGCGGTGAAGCCCTTCTCCTCGACGAGGTAGCGCAGGACGCGCTGCTTCATGGTGAAGAACTCGTGGGTGCCGTGCGTGGCCTCGCCGAGCCCCACCACCGTGGCGTCGCCGATCACGGCGCCCAGCGCCCGCAGGTCGGTGTCCCGGCCGCCGGCCTCGGTGCTTCGCAGCGGGTGGGCGATGGCGTCCAACTCCCTCACCACGGCAGAGGATTGACGCTGCGCTGCGTCCGCCGCCCGGTCCGCCGACCGGTCCGGCGGCTGGTCCGCAGCCGCCACGGTGGCCGGGGCGAACAGGGCGGTGGTCGCCATGGCTGCCGTGGCGGCCAACAGGGACCGTCGGCCGATGTGCGTGCCGCGTGCGGTCATTCTCGGCTGCTCCTCGAGATCGGTGGAGTCGTTCGCCGGCGAACGCCGGTAGACGAATCGTCGATCATCGAGGAGCGTTGGCGCGCTGAGGGATTCCGCCGAGTCGAGCCGGGGGGTAACCCCCGGGTGCCCGCGCGCCGTCCTCGGCTGGACGGCCCTCGGCGGCTTCCTGCCCAGCGTCGCGGTCGGCGGGCTCGGGGTGCTCGGCGCCACCGCCGTCGACATGACCGACCCGCAGGCCGCCCTGCAGAAGATCCTGCCCGGCTGGTTCAACCCGGTCTTCCTGCTCGCCCTGGTCGTCGGCACCATCGCGGTCAACGCCCTCACCGCCTACAGCGCCGGCCTCGCCCTCCAAGCCGTCGGCATCCGCATCCGCCGCACCCTCAGCGTGCTGGTGGACGGCGCGGTCGCGGTCGCGCTGACCCTCTACGCGCTGCTGGTCTCCAACTTCCTCGACACCGTCAGCAACGTCCTCCAACTGACCGTCGTCCTGCTCGGTCCCAGCACCGCGATCTACGCCGCCGACATCCTGCTGCGCCGCAACCGCTACGACGGCCACGCCCTGGGCGACGAGACGCCCGGCAGCCGCTTCTGGTACCGGGCGGGCTTCAACCCCGCCGGCGCCCTCGCCCTCGCCGGCGGCGTGGCGAGCGCGGCCCTCTGCGTCGACACCCTCTACACCGGCCCGGTGGCCGCCCTGACCGGCGTCGACCTGGCCCTGCCGGTGGGCATGGTGGTGGCGGCTGCCGCGTACGCCCTGCTGATGCGCCGTCGCGTGTGACGAGGGGCGGGGCCGGCCGAAAAGGAAACGGCAGGGAGATCGCACTCCCTGCCACTACCAAGCTATAGCGCACGCGGGGGCTTGCGGCAAGGCCCCGGTCACCCCGCAGAATCGATGGTCGAAAGGCCATGACCTGCGAAAACGGGAGTCGTGAAATGCGCGTGTTGTTGACGACATGGGGATCGCGCGGAGATGTCGAACCGCTGGCGGCCCTGGCGGCGGCGCTGCAGGGGCTCGGTGCGGACGTGCGGGTGTGCGCGCCGCCGGACGAGGAGTTCGTGGACCTGCTGGCACGGATCGGAGTGCCGCTGGTGCCACTCGGCCCGACGGTGCGCTCGGTGGTCGCCGGTCCGAAGCCGCCGACGGCGCAGGACGCCTTCCGGCTCGCCCCCGAGCTGGTCGCCGCGCGGTTCGACACACTCACCGCGACGGCCGAGGGATGCGACGTGCTCCTGGCGACCGGCCTGATGCCGGCCGGTGCGCGGGACGTGGCCGAGTACCTCGGCATTCGCTACGTGCTCGCGTGCTTCCACACCCTCGGACTGCCGTCGCGGCACTTCCGGCCAGGGGCACGGCCGGGCACACCCTCCCCGCAGGACGAGACCGACCACCGGGTGCTGTGGGAACAGGACGCCCAGCGGGTGAACGCGCTGTACGGCGGGGCCCTCAACCGCCACCGTGCGTCGCTCGGCCTTCCACCGGTCGACAACGTCCGCGACCACGTCGTCACCGACCGGCCGTGGCTGGCGGCGGACCCCGGGCTCTGCCCGTCGCAGGGCATGACGGAGCTCGACCCGGTGCAGACCGGCGCGTGGATCCTGCCCGACGACCGTCCGCTGCCGGCCGACCTGGAGACCTTCCTGGCAGCCGGTGAACCACCCGTGTACGTGGGCTTCGGCAGCATGGCCGCGCACGCCCCGGAAGGCATCGCTCGGGTCGCGATCGAAGCGGCCCGCACCCACGGCCGTCGGGTGGTCCTCGCCCGCGGCTGGGCAGGGCTGGCCCCGGTCGACGACCGGGACGACTGCCTGGTCGTCGGCGAGGTCAACCAGCAGGCGCTGTTCCGCCGCGTGGCCGCCGTCGTCCACCACGGTGGGGCGGGCACCACCACGGCGGCGGCCCGGGCCGGCGCGCCCCAGGTGGTCGTCCCCCGGATCGCGGACCAGCCGTACTGGGCAACCCGCGTGGCCGAGTTGGGCATCGGCGCGGCCCACCTCGACCCCGCGCCGACTGTCGACTCCCTGTCCGCCGTGCTCGCCACGGCCCTGGCGCCCGAGACCCGCGCACACGCGGAGACCGTGGCCGGCACCATCCGCACCGACGGGGCGACGGTGGCCGCGAAACTGCTGTTCGAGGCCGTGGCCGGCCAGGAACGGCCCCACGGATCCGAGTGAAACGCCGGCGGAACCGGTCGGCGGGTGGACCCGTCGGCGGGTGAACCAGTCGGCGCCGACGAGGCGGGGGAGCGGCCGCCTGAGCCGGGCGAGTTCCGCTCCGGACCATCCTCCGGCCGGTGTCCGTCCGGTGTCCGTCCGGCCTCCGTCCGGCCTCCGTCCGGCCTCCGTCCGGCCTCCATTCGGTGTCCGTCCGGCCTCCGTGTGGTGTCCGTCCGGCTTTCGTTCGGCCTTCGTTCGTTCGGTCGGGGGCGCGTGACAGCCCGGACAGGGCCGGTTCCGGCACCGATCCGACGACCGGGCTCCGGCCGTCGGCGGCGTCGGTTAGGGTGCCCACCGGCGCGCCCGGCCACCGCAGGCCGGCGCGAGGGGAGGGCGGTATGACCGACGGAACGCGCGAGGGAGCCGGGAAGGACGGCGACGGCATCCAGTGGCTCGCGGAATTCGGTCGGCCGGGCACCGGCCTGCCCGGAACAGGAAGGCCCGACGCGGACGGTGAGGTCGGCGGTGTGGTGTTCGCCCGGGGGATCCCGCCGGAGGAACTCGCCCGCCGGATGGGCGCCGACCCTACTGCCGGGACCGCGCCGATCAGCGGCACCGAGATCCGGGCCCTGGACATCGACGTCTACCGCCCCGGCGACGACAGCGACGGTGTGATCCGGGTCGGCGAGTGCGGCGGCTGGTCGTTCGCGATCGAGTACGGCGACTCCACCGGCGGCGAACTGCTCACCGAGATAGCGCGCGACGGTGTCGAGGTCGTCCACTTCCGCCCGATGCCGGAGCAGCCGCCGGCACTGCTCGACTACGCCCGGGACGGCGCCGTGCTGTGCGGCTTCGGCCTCGGCGAGGAACGCTGGCGCTGGGGCCAGGAGCCCGACCTGCTGGTGCCGGACCTGGTTGCCGCGAGGGTCCTGGAAGCGGACGGTGTCACCCCCGCCGGTGTCGACAGGGCAGGCGGCGCCGGCGCCGAGGCCGCCCGCCGCCGCACCCTCGGCGCCGTCGAGCGGCGCTTCGGGTTGAGCCTGCCCCGGGCCGCCTTCGACGGGCTGCGCCTGCGGGCGTACGCCGTCCGGGGCACCCCGGGGATGGAGCCGGGGTGAGGCGCGGGCGCTCGCGGCGACGGAGGCGGTGAACCCGGCGGACAGTGCGATCACCGCGATCACCGCGATCACTGTGATTACCGCGAACAGGATGGACATCACCGTCATGGCCGGGCTCCTTCCCGGGCCCCACGGCGGGGCTCCGATGACCGTCATCCTTGCGCCCTGCCCGTCTTCGCACATGTGCCGATCGGGAGGTTCCCGGGCCGGAATTCTCGGTGAGACCCTGCCGATTGGCAGGGTCAGTTACCTCTCTGCTGAACTGTGAGGAGGCTCCGCGCAGAAGGAATCCGCCATGCACGTGGTGTTGTCCACCATCGATCCCTCCCTGGAGAACGCGCTCGTGGACCGGGGCCAGCGGGTGCTGGCCGTCATTCCGGCCGCCGAGCTGGCGAACCGCTCCGACTCCGCCCGGTACGGGCTGTGCGCCGTCGAGGACTGGGACGACTACACCCGACTGGCCCTGCTCGCGCGGGAATTGGAACCACAAGGAATCGCGTCGGTGTCCACCGGGGACGAGTGCTGCCTCCGCGCGGCCGCCGTCCTCAAAGGGCGTTCCTGGGCCTGCCCGGGCAGTCGCTCGCCTCGGCGGTAGCGGCGACCGACAAGGCGGTCATGAAGCGGGCACTCGCGGCGGCCGGCGTTCCGGTGGCGGACAACCTGCGGGCGGGCACCCCGGAGGACATCGCCGCGGCCGGTGACGCACTCGGCTGGCCCGTCGTGGCCAAACACCGGTACGGCTTCGCCACCCTGCACACCCACCTCGTACGCAGCCGCGAGCACCTCGCCGAACTCCACGCCCGCCGGGCCTTCGGACCGCTCGCCGGGCTCCCGGCGGGCTTCGCGGCCTCCGCCGTCGGCCGGGGGCTGGACCGGGCCCCCGGTGGGATCCTGGTCGAACGGGCCGTCCCGGTCGCGGCCGAGTACCACTGCGAGCTGCTCCGGCACGAGAGCCGCGAACTGTACTGCCTGCCCGGCCGGTACCCGGCCCCGCTGCTGGGAACCGGTGACGGCGACGGCGCGGCACCCGCGATCGGCTCGGTGCTGATGGACGACTCCGACGGTGAGGAGGCCGCGCGCGTCCGGGAGTTGGCGCGGGCCGCCGCCGACGCCCTGGGCCTCGTCACCGGGTTCGCGCACGTGGAGGTCCTGCGGGACACCACCGGAGCCTGGTACCTCGGCGAGATCGGCCTGCGCCCGGGCGGCAACATGATCCCCCACCTGCTGCGCCTGCAGCACGGCATCGACGTCGCCGCCCTCCTGGCCGACCTGGCCCAGGGCCGACCGCCGTCGATCCCCTGGCGCACCGGCCGCCCGGTGGCCTGGGCGGCGGTCCCGGCCGCACCGGGGAGACGGATCACCGGCATGCCCGACGCGGAGGAGATCCGCGCCCTGCCCCACGTGACGGACGCGATCGCCCTGGTCCGGCCCGGCACGGTGGTCGACGGCCCGCTGAGCAGCCTGACGGCGGCCGGGCACGTCTTCTGCACCGGCACCACCCCCGCCCGGGCCGCCGCCCACGCGGCCGAGACGGCGGCGACCTGGGCGCGCGCGATCACGACCGAGCCGACCACTGCAGGGTGAGCCGCGGTGTGCGGGTCGACATGTCGCCCCGGGCCATGGGCCTTTGACACGTGGCGGGGGCGGGCCGAGGAAGGGTCGGCGATGACGTGGGTCAGGGAGAAGTCGTCTGCGATGAGTTCCGCGCATGCGATGAGTTCCGCTCATGCGGTGAGTTCCGCTCATGCGGTGAGTGCGGCACATGCGATGAGCTCCGCTCATGCGACGAGCGCCGGCCACCTCATGAGCGCGGCTCATGTCGCGGGCGCGGGGCGACCGGCAACCGGATGTTCCGGCGGTGCGCCTCCGGCCCTAAGCTGCGGCCATGGAATTCTCGTCGGGCTGGGGCGTCGGACCGGTGTTCGGCGGCCGGGAGCCCGTTGTCGAGATCAGTGGTTCGGTGCCGACCGCGTGTGATGCCCAGCAGGTGGCGGAGATCCTCTTCGGGTGGGGCTGGCGGGTGCGCAAGCAGTCCTGGACGGAGTTCGAGGCCGAGCACACGTACGCCCGGTTGTCGGTGCTCCCGCTGGACCCGGTGGTCTTCACGGGCGAGATCGCGATCGGCGGGGTCACCGAGTTGATCGAGACCTTCGGCCGGATCGGCCACCGCTGCACCGTCGAACTCTACGACCCGGACAGCGGCGAACTGCTCGCCGAACGCCCGGTCCGCCCGCCCGCTGGATCTTGATCAGCTGGAGCGGCAGCAGCGGTTGCCCGATGCCTGCCCGGTGTTCGGGGAGGTGGCGGTGGACGGCGTCGATCACGCCCCAGTCTCCGGTGCGGGAATCGGGCCGCTCGCCCCGCCGGCCCTCCGGCCCGTCGGCGTCCACGCTGTCGTAGCCGGCGTGGCCGCTCTCGTCGCGTGCGGTGGTGTCGTTGCTCAACTCGCCCTCCGTGGCACGGTTTCGGCGCCCGGTGCGGGCGGACGGCGGTAAGGGTGCCACCGGGCGGGCCGGTTGAACCCTCACCCGGGTGGCCGGTGGCAGGGCGGGCGGCACGCGCCGCCCGTCCGGAGGTTTCCGGCAGGCAGCGGGGGGTCTCGGCGCCTAGGGTCTGTGGTGCGTCGACCGGGCCGCGCGCCGGGCGTACGCCGTCCCCGCCACGCGCCCGCCGCACGCCGGGGTGACCGGCCGACCCGAGAGGTGGACCCGCCCCATGTACACCGTCGTCCGTGGCGCCGGAGCGCTCGGCCTGACCGCGCTGCTGCTCACCGCCGCCACCGGCTGCCAGGGCGACGGTTCGTCCGCCGCCGAGCCCGCGCCCACCTCCCCGGCCTCCGGCACCTCCCCGGCTACGGGCACCTCCTCGGCCTCCGGCACCCCCGCGATCGCCACCGGGGCGAGCGCCCAGAAGCTGAACTGGCACGCCTGCCCCGCCCCCAACACCGCCCAGGGCAGCGGCACCGCGCCCGCCGCCGACTGGCAGTGCGCCACCCTCAAGGCGCCGCTGGACCACGGCAAGCCGGACGGCGCGACGATCGACCTCGCGCTGATCCGCAGCAAGGCCAAGGACGAGCAGCACCGGATCGGCTCGCTGCTCTTCAACTTCGGTGGCCCCGGCGCCTCCGGCGTGGCCGCCCTGCCGGCTTTCGCCCCGCTCTACACCTCCCTCAACACCCGCTACGACCTGGTGAGTTTCGATCCGCGCGGGGTCGGTGCCAGCGCCGGGGTGGAGTGCCTGGACGACCAGGCGATGGACGCCACCGCCGCCGTCGACAGCACCCCGGACAACCCGGCCGCCGTGAAGTCCCTGGACGACACCAACGCCCGGTTCGTCGCCGCCTGCGAGCACAACTCGGGTGCGGTGCTGCCGTACGTGGACACCGAGAGCGCCGCCCGGGACATGGACCTCATGCGGCAGGTGCTGGGCGACCAGAAGCTCTCCTACTTCGGCATCAGCTACGGCACCCAGCTCGGTGGCGTGTACGCGCACCTGTTCCCGCAGCAGGTCGGACGGCTCGTGCTGGACTCGGTCGTCGATCCGACCAAGGACCCGCAGCAGTCCGCGCTCGGCCAGGCCCAGGGCTTCCAACTCGCCCTCGACGACTTCATGAAGGCCTGCGCCACACAGGCCGGCACCTCCTGCCCGACCGGCGCCGGCGGCGACGAGGGCACCGCGAAGGTCGCCGCCCTGGTGCAGAAGCTGGAGCAGTCGCCGCTGCCCACGAAGGACGGGCGGCAGCTCACCGAGACCCAGGCGGTCACCGGCATCGCCGGTGCCCTCTACAGCCAGGAGACCTGGCCCGTGCTGGCCGCCGGCCTCACCGAGGCGATGGAGCAGGGCACGGGCACCACGCTGCTCCAGCTCGCCGACGGGCTGAACGGGCGCGACGCGCAGGGGCACTACAGCAACCTGAACGCCGCGAACCGGGCGATCAGCTGCGTGGACGCGCGGCAGCGGTACTCCGACCAGGACGTCCAGCAGCAACTGCCGCAGTTCCAGGCCGCCTCCCCGGTGTTCGGCGCCTACACTGCCTGGGGCCTGACCGGCTGCACCGGCTGGCCCGTCCCGGGCAAGGGTGACCACCCGGAGGTCGCCGCCGCGGGCGCGGCGCCGATCCTGGTGGTCGGCACCACCGGCGACCCGGCCACCCCGGTCGAGGGAGCACACGCGATGGCGCAGCAGCTCGGTGCGGGCGTCGGCGTTACCGTCACGCTGCAGGGAGAGGGGCACGGCGGCTACAACACCGGCAACCCCTGCCTGAAGCAGACCGTGGACGCCTACCTGTTGGACGGCACGGTGCCGGCGGATGGGACGACCTGCAGCTGAGAGCGGGTCGCGTTCCGAAGTGGCCCAATGGAAACGGGGAAGATTGGCTCTGTCGGGCGGTCCACTTGACCGTTAGGCTCGTCGACGTGACGAACACCATGACGAACAGTGCGACCGACAACGCGACCGACAACGCGACCGCCACCGTGACTGCCAACGCGACCGACACCTCGACGAAGGCCACCAAGGTCGACTTCTACTTCGACCCCGTCTGCCCGTTCGCCTGGATCACCTCCCGGTGGATCCTGGAGGTCGATCGCCACCGCGAGCTCGACCTCACCTTCCGGGTGATGAGCCTGTCGGTCCTCAACGAGGGCCGTACCGACCTGCCGGAGCGCTACCAGCGGCTGATGACCACCGGCTGGGGCCCCGTCCGGGTCTGCATCGCGGCCGCCGAGAAGCACGGCCAGCACGTGCTGAGAGACCTGTACACCGAGCTCGGCACCCGCTTCCACGACCAGGACCGGCCCGCCGATGACGCCGTCATCCGGGAGGCCCTGGTCGCGGCCGGCCTGCCCGAGGAGCTGGCCGACGCGGCGAACAGCACCGAGTACGACATCGCGCTGCGCAAGAGCCACCACGAGGGCATGGACCCGGTCGGCGAGGAGGTCGGCACCCCGACCATCCACGTGGACGGCGTCGCCTTCTTCGGCCCGGTGCTGTCCGCGATACCGCGCGGGGAGGACGCCGTGCGGGTCTTCGAGGGCGTCCGGCTGCTGTCCGGCTACCCGAACTTCTTCGAGCTCAAGCGCACCCGGACGGGCTCGCTCGACTTCTCCTGACCCCGTCGGGGGCCGCGGTCCCGGCGCCCCCGAGCGGGCGGGCGCCGGGACCGGGGTGAGGACGGCGGGCCTTCGGGGTCCCATCCGGGCGCGGAGCGACCGACCATGGAGACGGAGGCTCGGTTGCCCCCGAGAGGCGGTGAGTGCGGATGATCGTACGAATCCGGCTGCGCGCTGCTTGGCACCCCGCGACACCACCGCACTCCGAGCCGCATTCGGAGCCGCACCCCGAGCCGCACTCGGTGCCGCACCCCGAGCCGGGGCCCGGCTCCGGGCAAGCGGCGAAGCGCGGCCCCGGTCAAGGCCCGCGCTGGGGCCCGGACCCAGGCCCGGGCCCCAGTCAGGGCTCCGGTCAGGGCTCCGGCTGGACCCCGCGCCCAGGCCAAGGCCAAGGCCCGGGCCAGGGCCCAGGATCAGGCCAGGGCCCCGGCCGGCGCCCGGGCCCAGGAGGCCCGCCCAAGCCCCCGCCGCCCTCGTGGCGCCGCTGGCTGCTCCCCGTCGCCGTCCTGGTGACACTGCTCCTGCTCGTGCTGTTCTCCAACCCCGGCACGCCCGGCACCCGCTACGGCTACACCGACTTCCTGAACCGGGTCGACACCGGCCAGGTGCAGACGGTGGACGTCAGTGACAACGGCGGGGTGAGCGGCACGCTCAAGAACGGCACCCACTTCACCACCCAGATCCCCACCGCCCTGGACACCTCCCAGCTCAGCCGGGCGCTCAGCGACCAGCACGTGACCGTCACCGGCAGCCGCGCCGGCGGCAGCTCGATCTGGTCCACGCTGCTGCTGTTCCTGCCGCTGCTGCTGTTCGGCGGGCTCTTCCTCTGGTCGGGCCGGATGGCCGCCCGGTCGCTGGGCGGTGGACTGAGTGCGATCGGCCGCTCCCGGGCCAAGATCATCGAGGCCGAGCGGCCGGCCACCGGGTTCGCCGACGTCGCCGGGTACGAAGGGGTGAAGCAGGAGGTCAGCGAGGTGGTCGACTACCTGCGAAGCCCGGAGCGCTACGCCGCCGCCGGGGCGAAGGGGCCGCGCGGGGTGATCATGGTGGGTCCGCCGGGCACCGGCAAGACCCTGCTGGCCCGGGCCGTCGCGGGGGAGGCCGAGGTGCCGTTCCTGTCCGTGACCGGCTCCGGGTTCGTCGAGATGTTCGTCGGCGTCGGCGCGTCCCGGGTCCGCGACCTCTTCGACGAGGCCCGCAAACGCGCGCCGTCGATCATCTTCATCGACGAGATCGACGCCGTCGGCGCCCGCCGGGCGGGCGGCACCCGGATCGGCGGCAACGACGAGCGCGAGCAGACCCTGAACCAGCTGCTCGCCGAGATGGACGGCTTCGACCAGACCACCGGCATCGTCGTCATCGCCGCCACCAACCGGCCCGACGCCCTCGACCCGGCCCTGCTGCGCCCCGGCCGCTTCGACCGGCAGGTCACCGTGCCGCTGCCCAACCAGGCCGAGCGGGCGGCCATCCTCGCCGTGCACACCCAGGGCAAGACCCTCGCCCCGGACGCCGACCTGGACCGGATCGCCCGCGGTACCCCCGGCTTCTCCGGCGCCGACCTCGCCAACCTGGTCAACGAGGCCGCCATCAACGCCGTCCGCGCCGGGCGCGCCACCCTCACCGCCGACGACCTCGACACCGCCCGGGACCGTGTGCTGCTCGGCCGTCGGGAGTCCTCCAACGCGCTGCTGCCCGAAGAACGGCACGCCGTCGCCGTGCACGAGTCCGGGCACGCGCTGATGGCCGCGCTGTGCGAGCACGCCGACCCGGTCGCCAAGGTGACCATCCTCCCGGCCGGCGTCTCGCTCGGCGCCACCGAGCAGCTGCCCGAGGCCGAGCGGCACCTCTACAGCGAGGGCTACCTGACCGACCTGCTTACCGTCCAACTCGGCGGGCGGGCAGCAGAGTTGGTGGTCTTCGGTGAGGGCTCCACGGGCGCCGCCAACGACCTGGCCAACGCCACCTCGGTGGCCACCCGGATGGTCCGCGAGTTCGGCCTCTCCCCGGAGATCGGCCCGGTCGGCTACTCCAGTGGCAGCCCGCACTACCTCGGCGACAGCCCCGAGGACCTGCTTCGCCGCCCGTACTCCGAGCAGACCCAGCGTGCCGTGGACGAGGCGGTCGCGGCCCTGCTGCGGCAGGCCGAGCGACGGGCCGTCGGCCTGCTGACGGAACACCGGCACCACCTGGACGAGTTGGCGAGCCTGCTGGTCGCGCAGGAGACCGTGGACGGCGGCTTGGTCCTCGGCATCCTGACGCACCCGGGGCCGTCGGACAGCCCGGGGCCGTCGCACAGCCCGGTGTCGCTGACCAAGGGGGACGGGTCCGGGGCGGCGGAGGCCTGAGTGGGCGTTCCTCGACCGCGGCCTCCTCGAACTCGCCGGCCCGATCATCTGCCCGTGACGCCTTCGAAGGGCTGTGTGAAACGATCAGTCATGCCCCGCGGGTGGACCAGGCTCGGCGCCGAGGCCTCCCGCGCCGCTTCCTGCCCAGGCCGAGGACCCCCTATTGTCGGCGGCGGCTGAGAGGCTGCCAGGACAGGGGCGTTGCCCGATGCCCTGACAGACAGAGCTGACAGACAGAGGGAGACTCGGATGGATTTCGCCAAGGCATTGTTTGACCACCTCGCGGATGGGCCGCGGAGGAGCGGACAGCGTGATTCCTGGAGCTTCCACTACCTGGGTGAACTTGCGGTCCCATCGGGTGTGGCGAGCGTCTACGACCCCACGTCGGGCGAGGCGGACGACCTGGAGGTTCCTCCCGGTGATCACCCTGTGTATGCCGTGATGGACGCTTCCTCGCAAACGGCGCCGGTGGCGCTCGGAATCCTGCTGTGGTTCGGCGAGGCGCCGCCGGTGGAGCTCGGCGAGTTCTCCGGGGTCGGCGTGCTGACGCACTGCGGCGTGGTCTGTCTGACCGGGTCGCAGGACAGTGACGATGCCTCGGTGGGCAGTCTGATGAGGCTGGCCGGGCAGGAGATTCGCCGTCGCGCAGCGAGCGACCAGGACCGCGGCCTTCTGCCGGTTTTCGAGGACGCCTGCCGACTGTCCTGGCCGGATGCCCTTCAGATGCCCGACCGCGCCGTTCCCGACGCGTTCCGTACCGGATGGTGCGTTCTGCCGGACGAGGGGGCCCGGAAGAACGTCATCGCCCTGCTGGACAACGGCGAGGGCGGCGGCATCCACCCCTGCCTTGACGCGCACGGGCGCGAGGTTGCTCACCTCGTGCAGTTCGAGACGGAGTGACGACGCGCCGGTGCGACGTCCGGTGTCGCGCTCCTCGGCGCAGGCCCACGGCCCTGCGACGGCTGGGAAACTGGCCGTGACACCGGAACAGCCACGCTCTGCGCGGGCACGTTGTGTCAGACAACACCGGTCCGCAGCACGACGCCCGAAGAACGATCGCCTGTTCATCACCGCCACCACCTCGCTGAACTCGCCGGTGACGACGATGACGGGCCCCACCACGTCACCTGCCCCAAGGAGTCGGAATGACCGAGCCCCTCACCGCCGATCTTCAGCGGGAGATCGCCCAAGCCCTCGGGGTCGCGCCCGTCCCCGACCCCCTGCGGGAGGCCGAGCGCCGGGTGGCGTTCCTGGCCGAGCAGGTCCGGGCCGCGGGCGCCCGCACCCTGGTGCTCGGCATCAGCGGCGGCGTGGACTCCACCACCGCCGGGCGGCTCTGCCGGCTCGCCGTCGACCGGCTGCGCGCCGACGGCCACCAAGCGGCCTTCTGCGCGATGCGACTGCCCTACGGGGTGCAGGCGGACGAGGACGACGCCCGGCGGGCGGTCGCCTTCATCGAGCCGGACGAGCTGCTGACCGTCGACGTCAAGCCCGCGACCGACGCCGCCCTGTCCGCCCTGCTGACCGCCGGCCTGGCCTTCACCAGCCCCGCTCAGGAGGACTTCGTCCGCGGCAACGTCAAGGCCCGCCAGCGCATGGTGGTCCAGTACGCGGCGGCGGGCGCCAACGGGGGCCTGGTCGTCGGCACCGACCACGCGGCGGAGGCGGCCGTCGGCTTCTTCACCAAGTACGGCGACGGCGCGGCCGACGTGATGCCGCTGTCCGGCCTGACGAAGGGTCAGGTCAGGTCGATCGCCGAGGCGCTGGGGGCGCCGGCCGAGCTGGTCAAGAAGACCCCGACCGCCGACCTGGAGAACCTCGCCCCCGGCCGCCCCGACGAGGAGGCCCTCGGCGTCACCTACGACGCCCTGGACGACTTCCTGGAGGGCCGCCCGGTCAGCGAGGAGGCCTTTGCCACCATCCTCGGCCACTACCGCCGCACCGAGCACAAGCGCAGCCTGCCGATCGTCCCGGGCCGGGACTGATGACCCCGGACACGGGCACCAGCACCGGCACGGACTCGGGCCCGGCCTGGCGTGACCGCGCGGCCGGGGCCGTCCTCGGCGCGGCGGTGGGCGACGCCCTCGGCGCCCCGTACGAGTTCGGCCCGGCCGGGGCCTACACCGCCCGCTTTCCTGCCGGTACCCCCGGCGAGATGGTCGCCGGCGGCGGCTGGGAGCGCGGCGAGGCCACCGACGACACCCAGATGGCCGTCCTTGTCGCCGAATCCCTGGTCGAGCAGGGCGGGTTGGACCTCCCGGACCTCTTCGACCGGTTCCGCCGCTGGGCCGCCGCCGACCCCAAGGACATCGGCATCCAGACCGAGGCCGTGCTCACAAGCGACCTCCCCTGGGACCTCGCCGCCGCCGTCCACTTCAACACCACCCTGCGCGCCGCCGGCAACGGCGCCCTGATGCGCGCCTCGACCTCCGCCGTGGCCTTCGCCGCGCCGGTCGGCGGGCCACCATGGACGCCGGCCGCCGGATCGCCGCCCTCACCCACGGGGACCGGGCCGCCTGGGAGGGCACGGCGATCTTCCACGAGCTGGTCCGCCTCGCCCTCGACGGTACCGACCCGCTCGACGGAATCCCCGAGGCCCTGGCCCACGCCGACCCCGACAGCCGCGAGCGCTACGCCACCGTCCTCGCCCCCGACTGGCACCCCGACCGCGCCACCGAGGCCAACGGCGCCGTCTGGCCCTGCCTGGGCTCGGCGGTCTGGGCGCTGCGCACCACCGACGGGTTCGAGCCCGCGCTCCGGGCCGCGATCGACCTCGGCGGCGACACCGACACCGTGGCGGCCGTCACCGGCGGCCTGGCCGGGGCGCGGTACGGCTCGGCGGCGGTGCCCGCGCGCTGGACCGAGCCGTTGCACCTGACGCTGCCCGGGTTCGGCGACCGGGTGTGGCGTGCGGCCGAACTGCGCAGCCTGGTAGATCGGTTGACGGCGTAGCGGGCTCCGGCGGCTCACCAGGGGATGGTGATGTCCGGCGGGTGGATCAGGAAGGTGATGGCCAGGATCGCCGGCAGCGCGCCAGGTGGCCCAGGAGCACGCCGAGCATCGCGCAGCGCCAACGGCGGTCCGGTGCTCGCCCGCTCGTGTGCCTCGCTACGGTACCGGGGAGCGGTTCGGAACCGAAGGGGCGGAAGTGCCCGGGCCGAGCCGCGCCGAGCGATGCGCAGGGGTGCGAGGGGGATGAAGTGACGGGGGAACAGCTCGCGGTGGTGTCCGGCGGCGGCACCGGGATCGGCCGGGCGATCGCGGCCCGGCTGGCCGGGGACGGGCACCGGGTGGTGATCATCGGGCGCCGGGCGGACGTGCTGGAGCAGGCCCGGGAGGAGATCGAGTGGACGGTGGGTTCGGGCCGGATCGTCCCGGTGGCGGTCGACCTGACCGACCCGGAGGCGGTCGAGGCGGCGGCTGCCCGGATCACCGAACTCGGCCCGGTGGACGCGCTGGTGAACAACGCGGGTGCCATCATCACCCCGCCCGAGGACGACGGCCTGGCCGCCCTGGCCCGCTCCTGGCGGCACGACCTGGACATCAACCTGCTCACCGCGGTGCTGCTGACCACCGCCCTGCAGGGCGCGCTGCGCCGCCCCGGCGGGCGGCTGGTCGTGATCAGCTCGGCGGCGGCCCAGCGCGGCGGCGCGGGCCCGCACTCGGCCGGCTCCTACGCTGCCGCGAAGGCCGCCCTGCACGGCTGGGCCTTCGGCCTGGCCCGGCAGTTGGGGCCGGACGGGATCACGGTCAACGTGCTCGCGCCCGGTTACATCGAGGAGACCGAGATCTTCGGTTCGGGGTGGAGCGAGGAGTTCCACGCCCGGAAGGTCGCCGACACCCTGGTCGGCCGGGCCGGCACCCCCGCCGACGTGGCGGACGCGGTCGCCTACCTCGTCTCCCCGGCCGCCGGGTACGTCACCGGGCAGGTCATCGGCGTCAACGGTGGTGCGGTCCTCGGGCGCTGACGCGTTCATCGATTGTCAATCGGGCGTGCCTACCGTGATGTCCGACCACGAACCGCGTTCGACCTCGGGAGCCTCCGCTGTCCAGGATCATCACCACCGCCGTGCCCGCCCACGGCCACACCAGCCCGCTGCTGGCCGTCTCCGCCGACCTCGTCGCCCGCGGCCGCCAGGTGGTGTTCCTCGGCGGCTCGCGGTTCGCCGGCGCGGCGGAGCGGGCGGGGGCGCGGTTCGTCGCGCTGCCGGCCGGGGCGGACTTCGACGACCGCGACCTCGACGCGAGCTTCCCGGGGCGGTCGAGTCTGCCGCCCGGTCCGGAGCGGCTCGCCTTCGACGCGCAGCACGTGTTCCTCGACCCGATCCCCGTCCAGTACCGGGCGCTGCTCGCACTGCTGGCCGAGTTCCCGGCGGACGCCGTGATCGCGGACGCCTTCCTGCAGGGCGCGCTGCCGCTGGCGCTGAGCCGTCCTCGGCCGGAGCGTCCGGCGCTGATCGGCATCGGGGTGACCCCGTCGATGCTGCCGAGCGTGGACACCGCGCCCTTCGGGCCCGGGCTGCCGCCCCTGCCGGGGGAGGAGGGCCGGGCCCGCAACCGGGCGCTGCGGGAGGAGGCGTACCGGCGCGGCGAGCCGCTGCGCCGGTACGCCGAGAAGGTGTACGCGGAGCTGGGCGTCCGGCTGCCGGAGGGGCCGCGCGGGCTGGCCATGGTGACCGTGCCGGACCACTTCCTGCAGCTGACCGTGCCGGGCTTCGAGTACCCGCGCAGCGACGCCCCGCCCGGCTACCGGCTGATCGGCGCGCTGCCGGGCCTGGTCGGCAGTGAGCAGCCGCTGCCGTCGTGGTGGGGCGAGGTGACGGGCGAGCGGCCGGTCGTCGTGGTGACCCAGGGGACCCTGGCCAACGCCGACCTCGGGGAGCTGGTCGCGCCGACCGTCGCCGCCCTGGCGGAGCGGGACGTGCTGGTGGTGGCCGCCACCGGCCGTCCGGACGGGCCTCGGGCGCTCGCCGACCTGTTCGGCGGCGGCCTGCCGGGGAACGTGCGCGCCGTCGACTACGTCCCGTTCGAGCGGCTGCTGCCGCACACCGACGTGCTGGTCAGCAACGGCGGCTACGGCGGGGTGCAGACCGCGCTGCGGTACGGGGTGCCGCTGGTGGTGGCCGGAGCCGGCGAGGACAAGCCGGAGGTGGCGGCCCGGGTGCAGTGGTCGGGCGCTGGGCTGGACCTGCGGACGGGCCGTCCGGCGCCGGAGGAGGTCGGCCGGGCGGTCGACCAGGTGCTCGGCGAGGGCCGGTTCCGCGAGCGGGCCCGCGCGCTGGGCGCGGAGCTCGCGGAGTACCGGCCGTTCGACACCATCGCCGAGCTGGTGGAGACGCTCGGGGAGCCGGTGGAGTCGCCCGGGCGCTGAGCTGCCCCACGTCTCGGGCGGAATGCTCGGCTGCCGGAACGGTCTGCTGCCGGAACGGTCTGCTGCCGGAGCGGTCTGCAGCCGGAACGGTCCGCTGCCGAAACGATCCGTCAGTCCCCGTCGGCGTCGGCCTCGGCGGTCGGCGTGCCGCCGGACCTGATGCCGAGCTTGACCTCGGCCGTGGTCCACTCGGTGGCGATCGCCTGCTGGGCGGCGGCGAGGGTGACCTGGCCCTTGCAGATCGCGGTGTGCAGGTGGGTCTCCACCGAGTCCTTGGGATTGTTCGGACCCTTGCCCGGGACGTGGCCGGGGGAGGGCGGCTGGATCCAGAGGTTGCGCGCGTCGTTGGGATCGCCGCCGAGCTGGAGGCTGATCAGATGGTCATACTCGGCGTCGCCCATCGGGCCGGTGTAGCCGTAGGACTTGGCGTTCTCGGCCTTCTCCTTGCCGGTGAGGTTCGCCGGCGGGCGGATGGTCGAGGTGTAGCCGCCCGGCTTGCAGATGGTGTCCTTGAGGCTGTCCTGGTTGACCGCCGGGCTGATCGCGCCCGGGGTGCAGCTCGGGTCGGGCAGCGGCTGCTTGTCCGCGGCGTAGCGGTAGTGGCAGCTGCCCGGCGCGGGCTGCGGCTGGACCTCGTAGGAGCTCTTCGGGCCGGGGCCGGTCACGATCGCGGCCGGGGCGGGCTGGGCTGCGTCCCCGCCCGGGGCGGAGCTGTGGCCGGCGGTCGCCTTGGTGGTGTGGCCACCGCCGGACGAGCAGCCTGCGGCTGCGGCGAGCAGGACGGCCGCGGCCACGGCCAGGGCGCGGCGGGCGGGAGCCGGCACGGGTTCCTCCATCTGGGTGTGCGTGAGCGGCGGTCACCCGGATGGCGGGGACCGCGCCAGCGGACACTACCGTGTCGACAGGCCCGAACGAGTGACGCCACGTCCGGGCGGGCGAAGCCTTTGCCGGGCGTGCGGAACCGTTTCAGCACCCGTACGCCCTGTACGCCCTGTACGCCCTGTACGGCCGCGCGGGCGCACGGCCGTACAGGGCGTACAGGCGGCGGTGTAGGCGGTACAGGGCGTACGGCCGTGCGCTACTGCGCCGCGATCCAGTCCGAGACCAGATCGTCCAGCACCCCCAGCGGCAGGCTGCCGTGCCCGATCAGCTGGTGGTGGAACTCCCGGACGTCGAACCGGGCGCTGAGCGCGGCCTGGGCCCGCTCACGGTGGCGGACCAGCTCCCGACGGCCGATCAGGTACGAGGTGGCCTGGCCCGGCCAGGAGATGTAGCGGTCGATCTCGTTGCGGACGTTGGCCTCGGGGGTCGCGGTGTTCTCCCGCATGAACGCCATCGCCCGCTCCCGGGACCAGCCGTAGTGGTGCATCCCGGTGTCCACCACCAGGCGCACCGCCCGCAGCGCGTCCATCGAGAGCATGCCGAAGCGGGTGAGGTCCGAGCTGTACAGCCCCATCTCGTCCGCGAGCCGCTCGGTGTACAGGCCCCAGCCCTCGACGTGGGCGGTCAGCTGGCTGCTCGGCTTCTGCCGGAACTGCGGCAGGTGGTGCAGGGTCTGTGCGACGGCGAGCTGCAGGTGGTGGCCGGGCACGCTCTCGTGGAAGGCGATCGCCTCGTACTCGTAGGTGAACCGGGTCTCCGGGCGCAGGGTGTTGATCCAGTGGGTGCCGGGCAGCCCGCCCGGGCCCGGCGGCTGGTAGTAGGCCAGCGGCGCGGTCTCCGCCTCGATCGGGTCGATCTCCTTGGTCACGCAGTCGGCGATCGGGTACGGGCGGAACCAGTCGGCCGAGGCGCGGCGGGCCCGCTCCAGAGCGGCGTCCACCAGGGCGATGATCTCGGCCGCGCTGCCGAAGCGCAGCGAGCGGTCCTCGCGCAGCGCGGTCAGCACGCCCTCGGGGTCGGTGATGCCGAGCACCTTGCCGCCGAGCTCGGCGAACTCCTCGCGCAGCGCCGCGACCGCGTCCAGGCCGGTCCGGTGGACCTCCTCCGGGGTGAGCCCGGGCCGGGTGAAGCGGGCGACGGCGTCGGCGTAGCCCTCGGTGCCGCCCGGCACATGGCAGACGCCGGCCCGGTCGTCGGGGCGGGCCTCCGGTGCCAACTGCTGGGCCAGCCCGGCCCGGTAGCGGGCCAGCGCCGGGCGGACGGTCTCGCGCACGATCGCCAGGGCGCGCTCGTACTCCGGGCGGCCCCGCAGCGGGCGCAGCAGCGAGTCCTCGTCCGGGGCGGTCGCGAGGTGGGTGTCCAGCTGGGCGACGGCGGCATCGACCCCGCTGCGCAGCGGGTGGCGGCCCTCGGCGGCGGCGTCCAGGGCACGGCGCAGGGCGGCGTCGAAGTAGCCAGGCAGGCCGGCGAGTCGTTCCAGGTAGGCGTCGGGGCCCTCGTGGTCGACGGGGACCATCGCGAGCGAGCTGAAGACCTCGTTGTGCGGGGCGACGATGGTTGCCGAGATGCTGAACTCGTGCAGCCCGTGGGTGAGTCGGCCGATGCCGTTGCCGATCAGCCGGGCCAGGAGCCGGTGGGTGATCCGGTCCTCGGTGTTCAGGCCGTCGAGCGGGATCGCGGCGAGCCGGGTGCCGAAGCCCCGCAGGGTCTCGCGGTACCGCTGATCGGCGGCGCGGGAGGGGTCGGGCAGCAGGTGTGCGTAGCCCTCGACGCCGCCGAGGGTCGCGTCGAACGGGTTGTGGGTGTTCTCGGCGTCGAAGTACTCGTCGGCCAGTGCGGCCAGTGCGGCGGGTTGCGGCTGCTCGATCATGGATCCCCCTGGTGTGGCGCGGTCGGTGCGACACGGGTTCCCTGTGGGGCGCCCCGATCCCGCCGATTATTCGGAGTGATCGGCGGCGCGGTCAACACACGGCGGAGGGAGGGAGTTCCGGCCGCCACCGGGTGCCGATCACGCCGCCGACGAGGGCCGACGAGGGCCTGCGAGGGCCGACGCGGATCGGCGATGGTCGGAGCGGCCGGAGTCACGCGGAACGTCAGCGGTAGGCCTCCGGGGCGGCCGGCTTGCCCCCGTCCATCACCTCGACCAGGTAGCGCCAGCAGTCCGGTCGGCTGCCGTCCCGGTCGGTGAAGCCGTACTCCCGGGCGAGCTGCCCACTGGACGTCGAGCGGCCGTTCCAGCGGGCGGCCTCGCCGTCGGCGGCCAGGGCGGCGACCGCCCGGCCGACGAAGTACGGGGACTCGGAGATGCCGAAGTGCGGCTCCCGGGCCACGGCGTCGCGCCAGTTCTCCTCGGTGACGCCGAAGTTCTCCAGCATGATCTCGGAGCGCATCCAGCCCGGGGTGAGCGCGACCGCGGTGGCGCCGCGCGGGCCCAGTTCGTGGCCGAGCGCGAAGGCCATCCGCAGCACCGAGGTCTTGGCCAGATCGTAGAAGAACGAGTTGCGGTAGGTGTCGCGGTTGTACTCGGCGGTGCCGTCCGTCATCTCCACGACCAGGCCGCCCGGGTGCTTCAGCAGCAGCGGGAGGAGGTGGTGGCTGGTGACGGCGTGCGTCTCCACCGCCAGGCGCAGCAGCCGCAGGCCGTCGTCCAGGTCGTGCTCCCAGACCGGGATGTTCCAGCCGAACAGCTTCTCCGCGCCCCAGATGTCGTTGACCAGGACGTCCAGCCGGCCCTGCTCGGCGTCGATCCGCTCCGCCAGGGCGGCCACCTGGGACGGGACCAGGTGGTCCGTCGGCACCGCGATGCCCCGGCCGCCCGCCGCGGTGACCAGGTCGGCGGTGTCCTCGATCGTCTCGGGACGGTCGTACTCCGAGCGGTGCTCCCGGGTGCTGCGGCCGGTGACGTACACCGTCGCGCCGGCCGCGCCGAGCTCGACCGCGATACCCCGCCCGGCGCCCCGCGTCGCCCCCGCGACCAGGGCGATCCGCCCCTCCAGTGCCCCTGCCACCTGTCGGCCTCCCTGTCTGCTGAC
The DNA here is from genome assembly GCF_055575755.1 of Kitasatospora sp. NPDC034035. Taxonomy (NCBI): domain Bacteria; kingdom Bacillati; phylum Actinomycetota; class Actinomycetes; order Kitasatosporales; family Streptomycetaceae; genus Kitasatospora; species Kitasatospora sp. NPDC034035. The sequence continues at coordinate 71,609 of NZ_JBVISA010000037.1, forward strand.
CCCGTGCTGATCCCGTGCTGACCCCTGCGTACGACTGTGCCGACGCCCGTGGGAACGGACGTCGGCACCATCGTTGCGCAGGGGTCTGACAATCGCCGCCGCCGGAGCCCGGAAGGGCCCGAAGTCCGGAGCACCAGGGACTCCGGAGCACCAGGGGTCCGGAGCAGCAGGGAACCGGGGAGTGTCAGGGGCCGGGGAGGGCCGGGGCGGGGTCAGCGGGCCTGGGCGGCCTTCGCCTCCTTGGCGGCCTTGGCGGCGGCGTCCTTCTCCTGCTTCTCCTTGATCCGCACGGCTTCCTTGCGGGCGTCGACCTGGTTGGCGCGCTCGTGCTGCAGCCAGAGCGGGTTCTCGGCCTTGATCGCCTCGATCTGCTCGGTGGTGACCGCCTCGGTCACGCCGCCGCGGGCCAGGCCCGCGATCGAGATGCCGAGCTTGGCGGCGACCACCGGGCGCGGGTGCGGGCCGTCCTTGCGCAGGTCCTGGAGCCACTGCGGCGGCTCGGCCTGCAGCGCGTTGAGCTCCTCGCGGGAGACCACGCCCTCCTGGAAGTCGGTCGGCGCCGCGGCGAGGTAAATCCCCAGCTTCTTGGCCGCCGTGGCCGGCTTCATGGTCTGGCTGGTCTTCTGCTTGAGCGATGTCATGGTGACAAGGGTAAGGGAGCGCGCGGCCTCCTCCGGTCACGGTCGGTAGCCTTGCCCTGTGACAGACATGCAGGTGAACCCCTCCTTCCGGCTCGTGTACGTCCCGGGCGTGACCCCCGGCAAATGGGTCCGGGTCTGGGAGGAGCGGCTTCCGGACGTCCCGCTCGACCTCCTCGCGCTCCCGGTCGGCGACGGCGAGCGGACCCTGCGCGAGGGCGGCGCGGACGCCGGGCTGGTCCGGCTGCCGGTCGACAAGGACGTGCTCAGCGCGATCCCGCTGTACACCGAGACCACCGTCGTGGTCTTCCCCAAGGACCACTGGCTCGCCGCCGCCGAGGAGGTCACGCCCGACGACCTCGCCGAGGAGGTGGTCTTCCACCCGCTCGACGACACCCTGGGCCTCACCACCGACACCCTGCCCGGGCGACCCGCCATCGCCCGCCCGGACACCACGGCGGACGCGATCGAGCTGGTCGCGGCCAACGTCGGCGTGCTCCTGGTGCCGCAGTCCCTCGCCCGGCTGCACCACCGTCGGGACCTCACCTTCCGGCCGGTGACGGAGGTGCCGCAGTCGCAGGTGGCGCTGTCCTGGCCGCAGGAGCGGACGACCGACCTGGTGGAGGAGTTCATCGGGATCGTCCGCGGCCGTACGGTCAACAGCTCGCGCGGGCGCGGGGCCGGGCAGGCGCCGGCCGAGGAGCAGCCGAAGAAGGCGGCGGCGGGCCAGCGCAAGCCGCAGCAGAAGGCGGGCGGGGCCAAGGCGGGAGCGTCGAAGGCCGGCGGGCAGAAGGCGGGAGCGTCGAAGGCCGGCGGGCAGAAGCCGAAGCCGTCGGCTGGTGGCCGGGGTGCGGCGGCGGCCCGGCGCGGCAAGCCGAAGCGGCGCTCGTAGCCTCCCGTGGCGTAGCGTCGGCCCCGTTCCGTCGAGTGCTGGTGGGAGGAGCGGGGCCATGTGGCATGACCTGGCGGTCGTCCAGATTCCGATCGTCGAGAAGATCCTGCGTACGGTCGCGGTCTACGCGCTGGTCCTGGTCCTGTTCCGGATCGCCGGGAAGCGCGGGCTGGCGCAGCTGAACACCTTCGACATGGTGGTCATCTTCCTGCTCTCCAACGTGGTGCAGAACGCCATCATCGGCGACGACAACAGCCTGTTCGGCGGCGCGATCGGGGCGGCCACCCTGATCGCGGTGAACGCCGTCGTCACCCGCTGGCTCGCCCGGGACCCGAGGGCCGCCCGGATCCTGGAGGGCACGCCCACCACCGTCGTCGAGGGCGGCAAGCTGGTGCCCGGCGCGCTGCACGACCTGGCGCTGCGCCCGTCCGAGCTGGAGCACGCCATCCGGGTCCAGAACGGCGACAAGCTGACCGATGTCGCCAAGGCCCGGCTGGAGCCGGACGGGCAGCTGCTGGTCACCCTGAAGGCGAGCGAGCAGAGCGCCACCCGCGGCGACGTGGAGGACCTGCGGCGGCGGTTGGAGACGATCGAGCGGCTGCTCGCCGAGATCGCCGACGGGCGGGGGCCGTCGAGCTGACGGGGCAGCGGCGGCGGTGTCGCGAGCCTGCGTGGCGCAGGTGCAGCGTCAGTGCGGCCGGGCGGCGCCCGGGTTGCTCATCGGTGGATGATCACGGGTGGGCGTCCGCCGTGGCAAGCGCATCGGCCCGGCGGCGGCGCGAGGCCAGGGCGGCCGCGGTGCCGGCCAGGGCGAAGCCGAGGGCGGCCGAGAGCAGGTGGCCGACGGTGGTGAAGTCCGGTAGCGGGCCGGGCCATTCGCCGTCGCCGGAGAGCGGCCAGGCGACCACGAAGGCGGCCCAGGGGAGGCGGGCCCAGCGGGGCAGGGCGAGGGTGGCGAACGCGAGGGAGGTCTGGGCGCCGTAGCTGATGCCGTAGTCCGAGTCCTGGCGCACGCTCTCCGGGTACCAGCCGTGCCGCAGGGCGACCAGGATGACGGCTGCGGTGATCAGGGTGGCGCCGATGTGGCCGCCGAGGAGGACGGCGGCGGCGCGCAGTCTGCCGAAGCGGCGCTCCGCCCAGGCGAGGCAGCAGCAGATGCCGAGGCCGAGGGTGATCAGGGTGCCGCCGAAGCCGGTGGAGGCGATGTCGGTGAGCGTGCCGTCGAAGAGCAGCGCGCTGCCGAACAGTGCGGTGACCGGATGGTCGTGCAGGTTGTCGAGGTTGGTGCTGATGTAGGCGCGGAGGGCGTCCGCCCGGTCCGCGGAGAGCCGGTCCTCGACCCAGATGTGTCCGAGGACGAGCAGGCCGACGTAGCAGAGTGTCAGCGGCGAGCGGCGCGGATACGTCCGGACGGCGCGGAGCAGCCGGGCCGGGAGCCCCCGCGGTGATCGAGCGTTCATGTTTCTGATGCTGCCCCAGTCGAGCCGATAGTCCGACCGGCACAACCCCGCCGGCCCCCGCGCGACAGTACCGTCCCGGAGCCGCCACCCCCGCACTTCGCCCCACCCCAGCTCCCACCCCAGCTCCCACCCCGGCTCCCACCCGGCTCCCACCCCGGCTCCCACCCGGCTCCAATCGGGCCCAGCCGGGCTCCTACCGGCGGGTCAGGGTCGCCGTGAAGGGGCGCGGGGACAGGGAGGAGCTGCGGGTGGGGCGGATGGGACGGCCGGGGGTGGGAGTGATGGTCCAGCGGGCCGCGATGGTGGCGATGGCGAGGACGGCCTCGGTGGTGCCGAAGGTGTCGCCGATGCAGCGGCGGGCGCCGAGGCCGAAGGGGGCGTAGGTGCCGGGGGCGGGGCGGGCGGTGGTGAGCCAGCGGTCGGGGTCGAAGCGGTCGGGGCAGGTGAAGACGTCGGCCCGGCGGTGCAGCAGGTACGGGCTGAAGAGGACGGTGGCGCCCGCCGGGACGTGGTGGCCGCCGAGCCGGGTGTCGGCGGTGACGGTGCGGCTGAGGATCCAGACCGGCGGGTAGAGCCGCAGGGTCTCGCTGACGATCCGGGCGGTGAGCGGGAGGGCGGGCAGGTCCTCGTGGCGGGCGGGGCGGCCGTCGAGGACGGCGTCGAGTTCGGCGTGCAGGCGCTCGCGGACGGCCGGGTTGGCGGCGAGCAGGGTCCACGCCCAGGAGAGGGTGGCGGCGGTGGTCTCCGTGCCGGCCAGCAGGAAGGTGACCACCTGGTCGTGGATCTCGGCGTCGGTGAGGCCCTGTCCGTCCTCGTCCACGGCGCTGAGCAGGGTGGAGAGCAGGTCGTGGTGGTCGGTGCCGGCGGCGCGGTGGTCGGCGATCAGCCGGCGGGTGATCTCCTTGAGGTCCTGCCGGGCGCGCCGGAAGCGGCGGTTGCCGGGGGTGGGGATGCGGTCGGCGCCGGGCAGCGGCATCATGACGCGCCGGCCGACGCCGCGGGTGATGACGTCCATGCACGCGTGCACCGGCAGCGAGCCGGCCCGTTCGTGGGCGGCGAACAGGCAGCGGGCGGTGACGGCGGTGGTGAGGCGGTACATCGCGGCGGGGACGTCGACCACCTCGCCGTCGCGCCAGGCGGCCGTGGTGCCGGCGATTTCCTCGGCCATCATCGCGGCGTAGCCGGGCAGCCGGTCGCGGTGGAACGCGGGCTGGAGCATGCGGCGTTGGCGCCGGTGGGCGGCGGCGGGGCAGGTGGCGAGGCCGTCGCCGAAGACCTCGCGGGCCTTGTCGAGGACGAGTCCGCCCTTGTCGTACGTACGGTCCTCGGTGAGCAGCCGGCGGACGAGTTCGGGGTGGCAGGCGACGTACGCGTCGAGCGGGCCGAGCCGCAGCCGGACGAGGTCGCCGTGGGCGGGCAGGCCGGCCACGAAGTCGAACGGGCGGCGGATGAAGGCGGGGGCGTGGCCGAGCAGGGGGAGGCCGCCGGGGGCGGTGGCGGCGGTGAACCGGGTGGTCGGGAAGAAGTGGATCGGCACGGGCGTCACCTTGGGTCGGGTGGGAAGGACCGGAACGGTTCGTGTTCGGGATCTTTCCCGGCGGCAGCCCGTGAAACGATCGTGGACGGGCGGGTGGGGTGAACACGGGGGCGCATGCCGAACGCTCGTGCGCCCTTGAAGATTTGACGGATCGTTTACCTGCTGACCGTGGCGGCGGGCCCGGTATCGCTGACGGACGCATACACTCGATGTCTTGTGCGACTACCGGTCAGTAGAATTGGGCAGTACTACCTGCCGGTGCGGAGCCGACGCGATGACCGGACGGCCGAAAGTCCGGCAGGGAGTGGGGAGTTCGGATGACCGACGAGAAGGTTCACGCGTTCGCCGACGACGCCCTCGGCCGGTACGACGCGGTGGCACTGGCCGCCCTGGTCCGGGCCGGCGCGGTCAACCCCCGGGAGCTGGTCGGCGCGGCCGTCGCCCGTGCCGCACGGGTGGACGGCAGGCTGCTACCGGTCGCCCACGCCTCGTACGACAAGCCGCAGATCAGCCGGGAAGGCATCGGCGGGCCGCTCTGGGGCGTGCCGACCTACCTCAAGGACAACGTCGACCTGCGCGGGCTGCCGACCTCGATGGGCAGCGAGGCCTTCCGTGCCCAACCGGCCCGCCGCAACGCTCGCTTCACCGACCAGTTCCTCTCCACCGGCCTCGCCGTCCTCGGCAAGACCCGGCTGCCCGAGTTCGGCCTCAACGCCTCCACCGAATTCGCCACTGCCCAGCCGGTGCGCAACCCGTGGAAGCCCTCGCACTCGGCCGGCGCCTCCTCGGGCGGCGCGGCGGCCCTGGTGGCCTCCGGCGTGGTGCCGATCGCGCACGCCAACGACGGCGGCGGCTCGATCCGCATCCCGGCCGCCTGTTGCGGCCTGGTCGGACTCAAACCCACCCGGGGCCGGCTGGTCGCCAACTCCCAGGGCGCCAAACTGCCGATCGACCTGGTCACCGACGGTGTGCTGACCCGCTCGGTGCGCGACACCGCCGCCTTTTTCGCCGCCGCCGAGCGGCACCGCCGCAACCCCAAGCTGCCCCCGCTCGGCCTGGTCGAGGGCCCCGGCGAGCAGCGGTTGCGGATCGGCCTGGTCGTCGACTCGCCGATCGCCAAGACCGACGAAGCGACCCGCCGGGTGGTCGAGGAGACCGCCGCGCGACTCGAGGCGATGGGCCACTGGGTCGAGCCGACCGCCCTGCCCTTCGGTGAGGAGTTCTCCCGGGACTTCGTCTCCTACTGGGGCTACATCGCCTGGGCGATCGCCTTCACCGGCCGGCTGCTGATCGACCCCAGCTTCCGCGCCGACAGGCTGGACGGCCTGACCACCGGGCTGCGCCGGCAGTTCCAGGCGGAGTTCCCGCACACCCCGGGCGTGCTACGGCGGCTGCGCCGGGCCGAGGGGGTGTACAAGCGGGTCTTCCGCAACCACGACGTGATCCTCTCCCCGGTGCTCGCCCACACCGCCCCGCCGATCGGGCACCTCAGCCCGAACGTCGACTTCGAGGAGCTGATGGACCGGCTGCTGCGCTACGTCGCCTTCACCCCGGTCAACAACGTGACCGGCGGCCCGGGCATCGCCCTGCCGGCGGGCTCGGCGCTCAGCGGGCTGCCGGTCGGCGTGCACCTGTCGGCGGCGCACGGGCAGGAGCGGGTACTCCTGGAGCTGGCCTTCGCGCTGGAGGCGGATCGGCCCTGGCGGCGGATCGAGGACTGACCGGCGGCGAGGACCGGCCGGGCGCCCGGACCGGCCGGGGGGGGGGTAGCGCTCACGACGCCGGCGCGGCCACCGACCGGGCCGCGTGCACCTCGTGGTGCAGCCGGGCCAGCGCGCAGTCCGGCGCCGGCGCGTCCGGCCCCGCCTCCGGCAGCGGCCGGCCGGTGCGCAGCGCCTCGGCGAGGTCGGCCAGCTCCCTGGTCACGGCGCCGACCTCGGCCGCCGTCGGGACGGGCGCGCCGTGCTCGATCCGCACCCGGGTGGCGGTGGTGGCGTCCACGATCCGCTCGACCGCGATCACCACCGGCCACCAGGCCTCCGCCCGGGCCCCGACCGGCGGCGGCTCGGTGAGCGCCCGCTGGAACTCGCTGCGGACGGCCGACAGGTCCCGGTAGAGCCGCCGCCGGTACCGGGCGCGGGCCGGCTCGTCCCCTCCCGGCCCGGTGGTGAACGCCAGCGACACGTACGAGGCGGTGTCCTGGACGGCTTCGGCGAGGCGGTCGCCGATCCGGGTGTGCCAGGACTCCGGCCACAGCAGGTAGCCGGCCAGCAGGGTGATGCCGCAGCCGATCAGCGAGTCGTAGAGCCGGGGGAGCACCAGGTGGAAGCCCTGGTGGTTGAGCAGGTCGGAGAGCAGCAGGATCACCGGGGTGATCGCCGCGGTCTGGAAGGCGTACCCCTTGGCGGACAGCGCGGGGATCAGCGTCGCCAACGCCGCCATCACCGGCACGTCCCACCAGCCGTGCGGCACCTCGGCGAGCACCGGAATGGCGATCAGCAGTCCGGCCGCGGTGCCGAGCGCGCGCAGCACGGCGCGGGAGAACACCGAGCCGAAGTCGGGCTTCATCACGAAGGTCACGGTCAGCGCCACCCAGTACGAGCGCGGCACCGCGATCACCGAGACCAGCACCTGCGCGGTGCCGATGCACAGCGCCAGCCGCAGCCCGTACCGCCAGGACGCGCCGGACAGCAGCAGCGCCCGGGTCGCCCGCCGGGCCCGGACCTCCAGGCCGGCGGGCCGGCCGAGCCGGTCGTCGACGGCGTACGGGTCCGGCGCGGCCTCGTGCACGACGGTGGCGGCGTGCCCGATCGCCTCGGCCAGCGCCCGGGTGGACGGCCCGGCGGGCACGGGCAGGTCGGGCGAGGGGGCGGGGCCGGTGCGGCCCTGCTCGACGGCGTCGGCCAGGGCGCGGACGGCGGCCGGGTAGGCGGCGGGCAGCGGGCCGTACTCGGGCGGGCGCAGGTGCGCCGCCGCGGCCCCCTCGACCACCGGGATCACCGCGTTGAGCTGGGCGAGCAGCCGCACCAGGGTGGGGGAGCGGCCGTGTCGGCGGGCCCGCCGGGCGAGCAGCAGGTCGTAGGAGTGGTTGAGCGACTGGGTGAGCTCGTGGCGCCGGCCGTCGTACCCGGGCGTGCCGGCGGCCGCGAGCAGGTCGGCGACGGAGCGGTAGGTCCCGGCGACCACCGCGCGTTCGGGGACGCCGATGCGCAGCGGCCAGGCGAGCAGGGTCAGGGCGAGCACCACCAGGCCGCCGAGCAGCAGCAGCCCGGGCGGCAGCCACCAGGGGGAGGGCAGCGGCAGGCCCGCCCCGACCACCGCGTTGAGCAGCAGGAGCAGTCCGGAGACGGAGGCGACCGCGCCGATCGAGGAGATCATGCCGGAGACCAGTGCGACGACGGTCAGCGCCAGGACGGCCGTCCAGCCGGTGCCGTACACCAGGGTGCCGAGCAGCACGCCGAGGGCGCCGAACAGCTGCGGCACGGCGATGTTGAAGATCCGCATCCGGTAGGCGTCGGCGGTGTCCCCGATGACCGCGGACAGCGCGCCCATCGACACCAGTGCGCCGTAGGAGGGCCGGCCGGTGGCGGTGCCCACCGCGAGCGGGGCGGCGAGCGCGACCGAGGCGCGGGCCACCGCCGCCCAGGGGATCGGGGCGGCCCGGGGCCGCAGGCTCTCGGTCAGCCAGTCGGGCGGGGCGAGTCGGGCGGCTCCTGGGCGCGGCACGCCCCCAACCTACGGCGGGCGGACTCCGCGGGCCCGGTCTAACCTCGCGCTTTCATGAAGCGGGCTGTCCGGCAGGTGATCAGATAGGCGAAAAGTGCCTCTGACCAGCGAGAATAAGGATTGTCTAGGCCCT
>NZ_JBVISA010000038.1:0-77755 GCF_055575755.1 Kitasatospora sp. NPDC034035
AATTGGTGCTGGTCATCAGGGGTGGAACTCCTACTCGGGCCCTCTCAGGCTAACCCGACAAAGCGGGATGTCTCACCCAAGGCTGGCAGAGAGGGGTCGACCGGCCCGTCGCCCCCGGCGGCCCCGCGGCCTACTTCGCCACCCTGCCCGTCAAGGCCTGCGTGGCCGCCGTCCGGGAAGCCGGGGTGCCCGCCTCCCTGTCGCACACCGCCGGGACGTTCGTCTGCAACCACGTCTTCTACGCCCTGATGCACCTGCTCGCTACCGAGCACCCCACCGCCCGCGGCGGGTTCGTCCACATACCCGCCCTGCCCGAACAGGTCCTCGACGGCTCCACGCCCTCGCTGCCGGCCGCCTCCGTCGCCCACGGCCTGCGCGCCCTCCTCACCGCCGCTGCGACCCGCACCGCCGACCTCCGCGTCCCGGAGGGGGCAACCCACTGACGCAGAACCGCTCCGTCGCCGCTGAGCCGCGGTCCGGCCTCAGCGGCGACGAAAGGCAGCGCTGTCCTTCTCGGATCAGGCGTCGAGCACCTGGCCGGGGCGTTTGACGACCGGATCCTGCGCCGACCACGGGAACTCGATCCAGTCGTCGGTCCGCTTCCACACGTACTCGCACTTCACCAGGGAGTGCGACTTCTCGTAGATGACGGCGGACCGGACCTCGGCGACGTGGCTGAGGCAGAAGTCGTGCACCAGCTTCAGCGTCTTGCCCGTGTCGGCGACGTCGTCGGCGATCAGGACCTTCTTGTCGGTGAAGTCGATCGCCGCGGGGACGGGCGCCAGCATGACGGGCATGTCGAGGGTGGTGCCCACACCCGTGTAGAACTCGACGTTCACCAGGTGGATGTTCTTGCAGTCCAGCGCATACGCCAGACCGCCCGCCACGAACACGCCGCCGCGGGCGATGCTCAGGACGAGGTCGGGTTCGAAGCCGTCGTCGGCGATGGTCTGCGCCAGTTCGCGTACCGCTCGGCCGAAGGTCTGGTAGTCCAGGATCTCTCGCACATCAGTCACGCCGTTCAGTCTCCTCGAGAGGCGGCCGTGTGGCGAACACCGGCACGCGGAGGGCCGGCAGCAGCCCCCGGTGCTGTCCGGCGCCCCGCCAGGAGCGCCGCTCCGGCGGGTCATCGGCGCGGTGGTGGTGAGGCGACCCACCTGCTCGGCGGTGAACGGGATGCCGGTCAGCGGCGAGCCCCCTGCGGCCACAGCACCAAGACCGGCACACCGCGCTGACGTGCATGGGCGACCACGTCCGCCGTGCCGCCGTGGCCTCGGGCCGGTAGGCCGTCCCAGACGGCGAGGAGCTTGTCGACGTGCTCCACGAGCAGCTCGCCCCCCGCGAGGTGGGCGGCTTCGCCGGACTTCACGTGCCCGGTGCGGTGAACAGTGATGGCTCTACCGAACAGCCGGTCGTAGACGGGGTGATGCCACTCCGGCAGACCGTCCCGGTACTGGTCCGCCGGGACCACGACCTCCAGTTGTCCGCCCCGCTGAAGCGCGATGTCCGCCAGCCACGAATCCGGCCCGTCCGCGATGCAGGACACGACGGTGACCTCGGCCGCGTCCTCGCCCGGGAGCGCGTCTTCGAGCAGGCCCCGAACCTGGCCCTCCACCTCGGCCGACAGCCCTCGGTGTCCCGTGATTCCGATGCGCATCGCAACCCTTTCCTAGAGGTAGACGCCGTGCAGGCGTTCATCGAACTCCCGCACGACCTTGGGTGGTGAGGAGGTGCTGAGCGACCGTCGAAGGGCGCGGCACCGCTCGACAACTCGCCCTGAACGGTACTGAAGGCCGATCTTCAGTGCTTGCGTGGCCAGCGCGAACGCTGCTTCGATGCGCCCTGCGGCGAGATGGCCGGTCGCGATATCCAGCAACAGCAGCGCGCGCTGTTTCGTGTGACTGGTGCCGAGAACGGGGCCTGAACTGTCCGAGATCCAATCGGAAAGCCCGAGTTTGACGCCACAAGTAACCCTGAAGGAAGAGACCTTGGATTCATCGAAGGTGAACACCCAGGGCCAGGGCGGCGGTTCCTCGTTCCTTCCGACACGGACCGCCGCACTGCTGTGCTTCAACGCGAGGTCGGTGCTCCGCCGGTCGCCTGCGGCCGCATGTCCGAGGGCTTCCACCGACGACAGCCATGCGTCGGCGACCGGTGGACACCCGGGTTCCAGGAGAATCCGGGCCCGTTGCGCCAGGCTGAGCGCCTGGGCCGCGTTTCCGGTGTGCGCCTCGAACTGCGCGAGGCTTCCGGCCTGGTACGCAGCAAGGAGCGGGTTTGCTCCGGAACGGGCGGCTCTGATCGCGGCTCCGTAGAACGACCGAGCAGACCCGTGGTCCCCCATGTCCCACGCCAGCCACGCGGCCAGGCTCGCCGCCTCGCTTGCGACGGCGGCGAGCCTGACTCGATGGGCGTCGGAGGGTGCCGTGCCAGCCAGCCCCTGAATCAGCCGCAGGTGGGAGTGGACAACATCCGCGAGTTCTCGTGAGGGCGTTGAACCGTCGAGTCGGCGGTAGGACGTCGTGGCGGCTCGGAGTGCTCCAGCCTGTTGCTCGGCCTCATCGGCGGGCCCTGCGACGGCCGCGAGCACGGGACTCGCGGCGAGTGCTGTTGCCGCTCCCAGGAATTGGCGTCTTTCCACGTTCTCAGTTCCGATTCGCGTCTGACCCGTAGGTTCGGCGAGGCCGAGCAGAGTGGGCGGGATACCCAAGTGCTGCGACACCCTCAGCAGAACATCCATGGGATATGGGCTGGTTCCTCGCTTCTCCAGTCGTGAGATGGCTGACTGTGACAGCCCGCATGCCTCGCCCAATTGCAGCTGCGTCATGCGCCGGTAGGACCGGGCCAGCTCGATGACCTTGCCGTAGTTCCTCATCCGGGACGCATCCCGGAGCACTGCCGAGTTCCAGTTCAACAGCTCACCTAACGCTACGAGCCTTGCCCGGCCGAGTCACGCGGTCCGATGCATCCGATGCATATTCGTATGCAGGCGGCGCATGATTGATCGTCTCATGAGCGTGACCACTTGTTGACTGACAGTAAGAAATCGGTTTGTGCGTCGGCGTCTCGGCAACTTGCCGAGACGCCGACGGGCAGCGCAGGGCAGTTGCGTGCCCGGCTGGCTTGGAGGTTTACGTGGTGGTCAGTCCATTGAGCAACGCTCGATTCCCGGTTCCGTTGGAGTGGGGTCAGCCCCCGGGGGCTGACGCCGTGCCGGCGGCGCGACGGTTGGTGATGGCGATCGTGCGGGAGTGGGGCGTGCCGCTCACGGTCACCGCGTCCAAGGAGCTGGAGCTGTGCGCGAGTGAGGTGATTGCCAACGCCATGGTCCACGCCAAGGATCGCTGTGCCGTGACCGTCCGGCGTCTTGCGGGCCGGGTGCGGGTGGAGGTCGCGGACCGGTGTCCGGAGCTTCCGCGACCTGAGCGCGACGAGGAATCGACCGGTGGGCGTGGGCTGTTGCTGATCGAGGCGCTGGCGTACGCGTGGGGCTGGTACCCGGCCGGATCGGGCAAGGTGGTCTGGTTCGAGTGTCTGGAGATCGCAGAAGCGCCGTGCCCCACGCATGGATGGGGCACGGCGCAGGGTCTCCGCTCGGTGTGCGAGGTGGTGTAGTGCCGGCCGCGTTCGCAGCGCGATGTGACCGTCAGCCGAAGAAGGCGTCCAGGAGCTGTTGGGCGGCGAGGCCGGCGGGGAGGGTGCCGGCTCGCACCTGGGCCTCCAACTCGGGGGCCAGTCGCCGCACTTCGGGGTGTTCGTGCAGCCGGGCGTAGAGCTGGTCGTGGACCATGGCCCAGGTCCATTCCACCTGCTGGTCGCGGCGCTTGGCCGCCAGGGCGCCGGTGGCGTCGAGGACCTTGCGGTGCTGCTGGAGGCGTTCCCACAAGACATCGAGGCCGACGTTCTCGCGGCCGCTGCAGGTCAGGACGGGTGGGGTCCACGCGGCATCGGGTGACTGCAACAGCCGTAGGGCGCCTGCGAGTTCGCGGGCCGCGGCGCCGGCGTCGCGTTCGTGTGGGCCGTCGGCCTTGTTGATGGCGATGACGTCCGCCAGCTCCAGGACGCCCTTCTTGATGCCCTGCAGCTGGTCTCCCGTCCGTGCCAGGCTGAGGAGCAGGAAGGTGTCGACCATGCCGGCCACGGCCGTCTCGGACTGGCCGACGCCCACCGTCTCGATGAGGACGACGTCGTACCCCGCCGCCTCCATCACCACCATCGACTCGCGGGTCGCCTTGGCGACCCCGCCGAGGGTCCCGGAGGTCGGCGACGGGCGGACGAAGGCGTGCGGGTCGACGGCCAGGCGCTCCATCCGGGTCTTGTCGCCCAGGATGGAGCCGCCGGTCCGGCTGGACGTGGGGTCGACGGCGAGGACCGCGACCCGGTGGCCGAGCGCCGTCAGCATGGTGCCGAAGGAGTCGATGAAGGTCGACTTGCCGACGCCGGGCACCCCGGTGATGCCGACCCGGACCGCGCCGCCCGCGTGCGGCAGCAGCCGTTGGAGCAGTTGCTGCGCGAGCGCGCGGTGGTCGGGCCGGGAGGATTCGACGAGGGTGACGGCTCGCGCGATCCAGGCGCGCGAGCCGTCCAGGACGCCGGTCACATAGCTGTCGAGGTCGATCGTCCGCGGAGGCATACGATCAAAGGCTCACAGCTCGTGGCCGAGTTCGGCGGCCAGGGCCGTCAGCAGGTCGCTTGCGGCGTCCGGGATGACCGTGCCGGGGCCGAACACCGCTGCCGCGCCCGCCTCGTAGAGAGCCTCGAAGTCCTGCGGGGGGATGACCCCGCCGACGACGATGGTGATGTCCTCGCGGCCGGCCGCGGCGAGTTCGGCGCGCAGGGCGGGCACCAGGGTGAGGTGGCCGGCGGCCAGCGAGGAGACGCCGACGATGTGGACGTCCGCTTCGACGGCCTGGCGGGCGACCTCGGCCGGGGTCTGGAACAGCGGGCCGACGTCGACGGTGAAGCCGAGGTCGGCGAAGGCGGTGGCGATGACCTTCTGGCCGCGGTCGTGGCCGTCCTGGCCCATCTTGGCGACCAGGATGCGCGGGCGGCGGCCTTCGGCCTGCTCGAACCGCTCGACCAGGTCGCGGGTGCGCTGGAGGGAGGCCGACGGGCCCGCTTCGTCTCGGTACACACCGGAGATGGTACGGATCTGGCCGGAGTGGCGGCCGTACACCGTCTCGAGGGCGTCGGAGATCTCGCCGACGGTGGCCTTGGCCCGGGCCGCGTTGACGGCCAGGTGCAGCAGGTTGCCGTCCAGCGAGCCGTCGCGCTGCGGTCCGGCCTCGGCGGCCCGGGTGAGCGCGGTCAGCGCGTCGCGGCAAGCGGCCTCGTCGCGCTCCTCGCGCAGCCGGCGCAGCTTCTCGATCTGCCGGGCCCGCACCGAGGAGTTGTCGACCTTGAGGACGTCGATCTGCTCGTCGCTCTCCACCCGGTACTTGTTGACGCCGATCACCGGCTGGCGGCCGGAGTCGATGCGCGCCTGGGTCCGGGCGGCGGCTTCCTCGACGCGCATCTTGGGGATGCCGGCGTCGATGGCCTTGGCCATGCCGCCGGCCGCCTCGACTTCCTGGATGTGCTGCCAGGCCCGGGTGGCGAGGTCGTTGGTGAGCTTCTCGATGTACGCCGAGCCGCCCCACGGGTCGATGACCCGGCAGGTGCCGGATTCCTGCTGCAGCAGCAGCTGGGTGTTGCGGGCGATGCGCGCGGAGAAGTCGGTGGGCAGGGCGAGCGCCTCGTCGAGGGCGTTGGTGTGCAGCGACTGGGTGTGGCCCTGGGTGGCGGCCATCGCCTCGACGCAGGTGCGGGTGACGTTGTTGAACACGTCCTGCGCGGTGAGCGACCAGCCGGAGGTCTGCGAATGGGTGCGCAGCGACAGCGACTTGGGGTTCTTCGGGTCGAACTGCTTGACCAGCTTGGCCCAGAGCAGCCGGGCCGCGCGCAGCTTGGCGACCTCCATGAAGAAGTTCATGCCGATCGCCCAGAAGAACGACAGGCGGGGCGCGAAGGCGTCCACGTCCAGTCCCACCTCCAGGCCCGCGCGCAGGTACTCGACGCCGTCGGCGAGGGTGTAGGCCAGTTCCAGGTCGGCGGTCGCGCCGGCTTCCTGGATGTGGTAGCCGGAGATGGAGATCGAGTTGTACCGGGGCATCTTCTGCGAGGTGTACGCGAAGATGTCCGAGATGATCCGCATCGACGGCTGCGGCGGGTAGATGTAGGTGTTGCGGACCATGAACTCCTTGAGGATGTCGTTCTGGATGGTCCCGGCCAGCTTCTCGGGCGGTACGCCCTGCTCCTCGGCGGCGACGATGTACAGCGCCAGGACGGGCAGCACGGCGCCGTTCATGGTCATCGACACCGACATCTTGTCGAGCGGGATGCCGTCGAACAGCTGGCGCATGTCGTAGATCGAGTCGATGGCGACGCCCGCCATGCCGACGTCGCCGGTCACGCGGGGGTGGTCGCTGTCGTAGCCGCGGTGGGTCGGCAGGTCGAAGGCGACCGAGAGGCCCTTCTGGCCGGCCGCGAGGTTGCGGCGGTAGAAGGCGTTGGACTCCTCGGCGGTGGAGAAGCCCGCGTACTGGCGGACGGTCCACGGCTGGTTGACGTACATGGTCGGGTACGGCCCGCGCAGGTACGGGGCGACGCCCGGGTAGGTCTCCAGGAAGTCCAGCCCGGCGAGGTCCTCGGCGGTGTACAGCGGCTTGACGCCGATGCCCTCGGGGGTGTCCCAGACGAGCTCGTCGACGTTCTTGCCGGTGGACCGGCGCCAGGCGGCCTGCCACTGGGTGTCGGTGACGCCGGAGGCGTCGCCGTCCAGCCAGATTCCGGTGAAGTCGGGGATCATCGAGCCACCTTGCTCTCGTCGGCGTCGCTCGCGCCGGTGATCTGGTCCAGCAGGGAGGTCAGGACGGCGACCGCGTCCCCGCCCGCGTAGATGAACTCGTCCACTCCGTCGGGTACTTCACCGGGCCGTCCGGCGAGCAGGACCTTCGTGGCGCCGGCCGCCTTCAGCGCGCCGGCGACGGCCGCGGCGTGCTCGCCGTACAGGGCGTCGCTGGAGCAGAGGCAGGCGACGGTGGCGCCGGAGGCGGTGAACGCCTCGGCGAACGCGGCCGGGTCGACGGACTCGAGGGAGGTCGTCGCGATGCCGCCCGCCTGGAACAGGTTGGCGGCGAAGGTGGTGCGCGCGGTGTGCGCGGCGGCGGTGCCGATCGAGGCGAGGAACAGGGCCGGGCGGGCACCGTGTACGGCGGCGTGGGCGTCCGAGCGGTCGCGCAGCGCCTCGTACGCCTCGGCGCGGCGCACCCGCGGCAGGCCGCCGGAGAGCGCGGCCGGGGCCGGCTCGCGGACCAGCGGCTGCTCGTCCAGGTGCGGGAACTCGCTGACGCCGGTGACCGGTTCGCGCCGCTTGGCGAGCTTGACCGACCGCTCCGCCCAGGTGGCGGCGATCCGCTCCTCGACCAGGCCGGAGCCGAGTGCGGCCTGCTGGCCGCCGGCCCGCTCGATCTCCTGGAACCAGGCCCAGGCGGCCCGGGCCAGCTCCTCGCCGAGCTGCTCGACGTACCAGGAGCCGCCGGCCGGGTCGATCACCCGGGCCAGGTGGGACTCCTCCAGCAGGATCGACTGGGTGTTGCGGGCGATCCGGCGGGCGAAGGCGTCCGGCTGGCCGAGCGCGCTGTCGAAGGGCAGGACGGTGACGGCGTCGGCGCCGCCGACTCCGGCGGCCAGGCAGGCGACGGTGGTGCGCAGCATGTTCACCCACGGGTCGCGGGCGGTCATCATCACTCGGGAGGTGACGGCGTGCTGACGCTGCGCCGAGGCCTCCGGGGACGCCCCGGACACCTCGGCGACGCGGGCCCAAAGGCGGCGCGCGGCACGGAACTTGGCGATCGTCAGGAACTGGTCGGCGTCCGCCGCGTAGCGGAACTCCAGCTGGCCGAGCGCGGCGTCCACCGGCAGCCCGGCCGCGGTCAGGGCGCGCAGGTAGGCGACGCCGGTGGCGAGCGAGCAGCCCAGTTCCTGGGCTGGGGAGGCGCCGGCCTCGTGGTACGGCAGGGCGTCGACGGTCAGCGCCCGGACGTTCGGGTAGTCGGCGGCGCAGCGGGCGGCCAGCACGGTGGCCTCGGCGAGCAGCGCGTCGGTGCGGGTGGTGTCGCCGGTGCGGGCCTGCAGGCCCAGCGGGTCGGCGCCGAGGTTGCCGGAGGCGGCGCCGGGGGAGACCTCGCGCTGCTCGTAGAGCTTGAACAACTGCTCGGCGGCGTCGGTGAATTCGGGTCCGGCGTCGAGTGCGACGGCGGCCAGGTCCAGGTACACGCCGCTCAGTGCCTCGGGCAGGGCGTCCAGCGGGAGGGCCTCGCCGCCCAGTTCCAGCCAGAGCGAGCCGACGCCGTTCTCCAGGTCGGCCAGCACGGCCTCGTTGGCGCGCCGACGGTCCGGGTCGGCGTGCCGCTGCCGGACGTCCCAGCCGGCGACGGCGGAGCCCTGCGGCCGGCCGCCGCGGACGAACGGCGGGAAGCCCGGGTACCCGGGGTCGACCGCGGTGTCGTCGGAGGTGTACAGCGGGCGTGCGCTGAGCCCGTCCTGGAGCTTGGTGGTGAGTGTCTGCTCGGCGGCGGCGCCGTCCTCGGGCTGGGCACCGGACTTGCGCAGCACGCCCTGCACGAGCTGCTGCCACTGCTCACGGTGCGCAGCCGGGAACTCGGCGGCGAGGGGGAGCCCTTCGGGCGGGACCTTCATGTCCGCAGGTTAGCGCCCGTTCGCAGGGCTGCAGGAGGGGAGGCGTGTGTGACCTTTCCCTCGATTTGGCGGTTCTTGTCACACCGTGGGGCGGGTGGTGCCATGGGCCGCGGCTCGCGGGTCCGGCGGGGGGTGCCGCGGCGAAGGAGGCGGGACGTGACGGCGAAGGCGGCGGCGATTGAACCCGCGCCCGGGTGCCGTCCGTAGTCAACAGCGATGGCACGCACCGCGATCGACGTCCCGTCATGGCACCGAAACGTCATGATCAGGGGGATTGCGGAACTCCGGCCCTCATCTATTAAGTTACTTCGAAGAAGGTGGGTGGGGCAGCATCCCCCCGTTGCGCGTCCTGCCCGCCTTCGCCGTCCCCCGGCCTGTTCGTGCCGTCGCCGGATTCCCCCGAAAGAGAGCCGACCGCCCATGGGAAAGCGCCGCAAGACCAGCCCCCCCAGCCGGGCCCGCATGGCGGTCCTCACCACGGCCATGGCGGCCGGCAGCGCGGTCCTCGCCTCGGGCACCGCCCACGCCGAGCCCGCGCCGACGCTCGCCTCCGTCAAGGAGCAGGTGGACAAGCTCAACGAGGAGGCCGAGCAGTCCGTCGAGCAGTACAACGGCTTCCAGGCCAAGCAGCAGAAGCTCCAGGGCGAGGCCAGCCAGATCCAGGACAAGGTCGTCCGCGGCCAGGACGCCATGAACGAGCTGCGGACCCGGCTCGGCGCGGTCGCCGCCGACCAGTACCGGACCAACGGCATCGACGCGTCGGTCCAGCTGATGCTCGACTCCGACCCGTCCGCCTACCTGGAGCGCGCCGCGGTGCAGAACCAGGTGGCCGACTCCCAGGCGAACCTGCTGAAGCAGGCCCAGGACGAGCAGCGCAAGCTCGACCAGGACCGCGCCGAGGCCACCGCGACCCTCGCCCAGCTCGACTCGGTCGGCAAGCAGCTGGCGGGGCAGAAGAACGACATCCAGACCAAGCTGGCCAAGGCGCAGGAGATGCTGAACAAGCTCAGCGCCGAGGACCGCGCCAGGATCAACGCCCAGCAGTCCGCGGAGAAGGCCAAGGCCGAGGCCAAGCAGGCCGCCGCCGCAGGCGCAGCCGGCGCCGCCGCGGCCGACCGTTCCTCCCGCTCCGCCGACCGCCCCGACCTGAGCGCCCCGCTGCCGGCCGCCAGTGGTCGGGCCGCCGCCGTCCTCGCGTTCGCCCAGGCCCAGCTCGGCAAGCCGTACGGCTGGAGCAGGACCGGCCCGGACAGCTTCGACTGCTCCGGCCTCACCAGCATGGCCTACCGCGCGGCGAGCGTCACGATCCCCCGGATGTCCCAGGACCAGTGGAACTCCGGCCCGCACGTCGACCGCGCCAACCTCCAGCCCGGCGACCTGGTCTTCTTCTACGACGACCTGCACCACGTCGGCCTGTACATCGGCGACGGCAAGATGATCCACGCGCCGCGCACCGGCAAGAACATCGAGGTGCTCCCGATCTCGGCGATGAAGTACATGGGCGCCGTCCGCCCGGCCTGACCGCGTACGCGACGGCCCGCTCCCGCTTCGGCGGTGGCGGGCCTCCGGCGTTTTCGGGGCCCCGACCCCCGAGCTCGGGCTTGCGGAGTTCCGGGCGTTCGGAGTTCCGGGCCTCCGCCGTTTTTCGGGCTCACGCCACGACCCCGGCGGGTGGATCAGCGGGCGAGGGTCACTCCGGGCCGCAGGACTTCACCCGTCCGAGGGCCGCGAGCAGGGCGGAGGCCTCGTCCCCGCTGATCCGGTCGGCGAAGCGGAGCAGCGCGCCGGTGCGGTCGGGGGTGGTCTCCAGCGCCTGGTGCATCAGCCGGGCGGTGTACTCCTCGCGGGTGCAGGTCGGTTCGTACACCCAGGCGCGGCCGATCTTGTCGCGGCGCAGCCAGCCCTTGGTGTGCAGGATGTCGGCGACCGTGGTGACGGTGGTGTACGCGACCGCCCGTTGCCGCTGCAGGTCGTCCACGACCTCGCGCACCGTGGCCGGCCGGTTCCAGGTCCAGAGCCGGTCCATGATCTCGGCCTCCAGGTCTCCGAAACCCCGTAGCACCGCCTTGTCTCCCTCGCCGAGCCCATCGCCGGCGCCCTTCGCCCGCCGGAACGCGGCCCATGGTACGGCGAGCGCCGGACGCCCGCCCCCGGGTGGCGGGGGGCGGGCGCCCGGCGTGTGCCGAGCGGTGCCCGGGTGGTGTCCGAGTGGTGTCAATCCGTGCTCAGCCGGTGCTCGGTCGGTGTTCGGTCGGTGTCCGACCAGCGGTCGGCCAGTGCTCGGGCGGTGCCTGGCCGGTGCTC
This sequence comes from Kitasatospora sp. NPDC034035, assembly GCF_055575755.1. NCBI lineage: Bacteria > Bacillati > Actinomycetota > Actinomycetes > Kitasatosporales > Streptomycetaceae > Kitasatospora > Kitasatospora sp. NPDC034035. The sequence continues at coordinate 11,044 of NZ_JBVISA010000038.1, forward strand.
GGATGGCGTCCGAACCCGACCGCCCGGCCCTCAGGACAGCCGCCGCCCGAGCGGGATCCGGGACTTGGTGAACAGCGCCGCGAGCAGCCCCGCGACCACCGGCAGGGCCAGCACGACCAGCAGCAGCTCGCCCCACGGGGCGGTGATCAGCGCCGGCTGGGCCCCGAATCCGCTCGCCCGGGACTTCAACAGCCCCACCGCCGGCACGAATCCGTTGGCCGCTCCGAGCAGCGCTCCGAGCAGGGCGATCAGCGCGCATTGCAGGCCCGCCATGGTCCGCCGGATCCGCGGCGGCGCGCCGACGGCGGCGAGGGTGGCCTGGTCCTGCCGGGAGTCGGCGGCCGCGAGGCCGGTGGCGATCCCGGCCGCGCCGAGGACGACCAGTCCGGCGAAGCCGGTGAGGGCCAGGGTGAGCGCGTCGCTCTTCGGCTGGTAGCCGCGTTCGACGTCCAGCTGGGCGACGCGGTCGAGCCGGACCGCGGCCGCTTCGGCGCGCTGCTGCGCCTTGCGGTCGGGCGGGGTGGCGGGCAGCCAGACCGAGCCGGTGGGCTGCGCGGAGAGCCCGAGCTTCTGGAGTGCGGAGGGCAGCAGCATGCCCTGGGCGAAGCGGGCGGCGGTCGGGTTGGCGACCACCACCGCGTCGACGGGGATCTCCTGCAGGTCGGGCTTGGGGATCTCGCCCGGCTGCAGTGGCGCGCCGCTGCCGCCGCGCAGCTGGAGTACGGTCTTCCCGTCGGCGCCGACGAAGGCAGGGTCGAAGACGAGGAGCTTTCCGTCGGCCAGCGCCTGGTCGACGGCCGGGTCGTGGATGCCGAAGAGGTTGTGCAGCACGGTGGCGTCCGCGGCGGCCAGGTGCGGGCGGTCGGTGAGGGTGCGCCAGTTCACCTGGCCCTTGAGCTGGACGGTGCTGGAGCAGTTGGGGCAGAACCGGTACACCGCTTCGGCGAGGTCGCCGCGCTGGCCGAGTCCGGTCAGCTGCTTCTCCACCTCGCCGCGCACCTGGTCGAGTCGGGGCCCGTCGCTGTAGCTGACGAGCCGGACGGCGCCGTACGGGGCCTGCGGCCGGTAGTCGCGCCGGTTCTCGGCGTCGGTGCTGGTGCTGTACACGCCGATGGCGACGGCGCCGGCGACGGCGGCCATCACCGCGGCGACGGCCGGGGCGGTGCGCGAGCGGTGCCGGGCGGAGTCGCGCAGGGCGAGCCGGGGGCCGAGCGGTAGTCTCCGGGCGGCCCGGCCGATTGCGGCGACCAGCATCGGGGTGCACAGGAGCAGTCCGATCTCGGCGGTCATCGAGCCGCCGAGCACGGTGAGGGTGCGGGTGTCGAAGCTGCTGACGGCCGGTTGGCCGTGCTGGACCGCGCTCGCGCCGTACATCGTGACCCCGGCGCCGAAGGCGACCAGCAGCAGGCCGGTCACGGTGACCCAGCGGTTGGGCCCGCGGACGGTGTCCCGGCCGGTCAGCCCGGCGGTGACGCTGCGGCGGGCGGCCTGCAGGGCGGGCAGCGCCGCCGCCAGCAGGGCGGTGACCAGGCCGATGCCGGCGATCGCGAGCAGGTCCAGCGGGGGCAGCGCGAAGTGGCCGAAGCGCGTGCCACCGACCTGTTCGATCTGCGGTCGGAGCATGGCGACCACGGCGGTGCCGAGTGCGACGCCGGCCAGCGCCCCGGCCGTGCCGAGGACCAGGCCGCCGCCGAGCACGACCGCGCCGACGTGGGTGCGGCTGCCGCCGGCCGCGCCGAGCAGGGCGAGCTGGCGCCGGGAGCGGCGGGCGCCGACCGCGAAGGCGGGCCCGGCGAGCAGGGCGACTTCCAGCAGGGCCATGCCGGTGACGGTGGCAATGACCAGCTTGGTGGTGTTGTCGGCCGCCGGGTCGCGGTAGCGGTACGCGTCGCGGTAGTACGGGACGGCCGCGCGGGGCGGCGGGGCGAGTGCGACGGAGCGCGCGGTGAGCGTGAAGCCGTGGGCGTTGAACTCCTGGACCTTGGCCCAGTCGAGCGCGGCGCCCGCCGGGAGGCGGACCAGCCAGGCGGCGCGCTGGCCCGAGGCCCGCTCGGCGGCGGACTGGCCGGGCGCCGCGGCGGCGGCCAGCGGGTCGAGCAACTCGCCTGGCCGGGCGACGAGTTCGACTCGGCCGAGCTCGTCCGGGTGCTCCACCACGCCGGTGACGGTGAAGGTGGTCTGCTCCAGGCCCTGGACGGTGGTGGTGCCGCCGACCTTGAGTCCGGAGTGGTCCAGGAAGGCCCGGGTGGCGGCGATCTCGTGCGGGGCGTTCGGGGCGCGGCCCTCGACCAGGGAGATGCGCCCGCGCCAGATCGGGTCGCCGAGGTTGGCCTCGGTGGTGAGGGTGCGGACCAGTCCCTCGGGCGAGTTCGCGCCGGTCTCCGGCCCGGGCCGGGCCGGGGTGAGCGCGCTGCCGGGCGGCAGCAGCGAACCGGCCAGCGTCGTCGGGTCGGTGCTCGCGCCCTTCTGCTGTTCGGCCGTCGGCTGCTGGCCCGGGCGGGAGTCGACGGCGAAGGCGCCGTCCTCGGCGACCGGGGCCTGCTCGACGGTCAGGCCCGGCTTGAGCGCGGTGACCAGGGCGTCGGCTCCGCCGACCACCCGCTCGACCCGTTCGGCCGGGGAGAGTTGTCCGCTGCGGTGGACCACGTCGGCGCCGGTGACGCCGAGGACGGGCAGGGCGACCATGGCGACGATCAGGGCGCTGCGCCCCTTGGCGCGCAGGGCGTCACGGCGGGCGATGCGCAGGGCGACCCGCCAGGCTCCGAGCCTCACTGCGTCACCTCGCCCAAGGCGTTGGGCCGGTGGTGCGCCGCAGGGCGGGTGGCGGAGCGGTAGCCGCGGCTCTCCGCGTCGACCGCGCCGTCCCGCAGGTGGACCACCCGGTCCGCCCAGCCGGCATGCGAGGCCTCGTGGGTGACCATCATCGCGGCCGCCCCGGCGTCGCAGCGGGCGCGCAGCACGGCGAGCACGGCGTCGCCGGTGGCGGAGTCGAGCGCCCCGGTCGGCTCGTCGGCGAGCACCAGCCGCCGTTCGCCGATCAGCGCGCGGGCGATCGCCACGCGCTGCTGCTGGCCGCCGGACATGTCGTCGGGGAAGCGGTCGGCGAGTTCGCCGATGCCCAGCTCCTCCAGCGCGGCCAGGGCCTCCCGGCGGGCCCGGCGGCCGGGGACGCCGTCGAGCTCGCGCGGCAGGGCGATGTTCTCGGCGGCGGTGAGCGCCGGGATCAGGTTGTAGTCCTGGAAGACGTACCCGATGGAGCGCCGCCGCAGGTCGGCGAGCTTGCCCCGGCCGAGGCCGCCGAGCGAGACCCCTTCCACCAGGACCTCGCCGTCGCTGGGCCGGTCCAGCCCGCCGGCCAGGGTCAGCAGGGTGGACTTCCCGGAGCCGGACGGCCCCATGACGGCGACGAACTCGCCCGGGTGGACGGCCAGGTCGATGCCGCGCAGGGCGTGCACCTCGGCGGCGCCGCGCCCGTGTACCCGGGTGACGTTGGCCAGGCGCAGGACGGGCGCGGGTCGGGCCGGATCGGTGTGGGACACACTTCCCCCTCGTGGGCTTCTCAACTGCATATGTCGATGAACTATATATGCCGGAAGAAGATGCTCAAGGCGAATCGGGGTTCGGTCAAACTTCTACAAAGGTGTCGAAGATGAGTCGGAAAGCGGTCCCCGGGCGCCCGGGGCCGGTCTATGCTGAGGGCGGTTCGCAGCCTTGGGCTGCGCGAAAGGCGCCCGTTCGGTGCGCCCCGGCCGGGAGGAGGCGAGAGACATGGACTGCAGTAGTCCGGGCCACAGTCGCCCCTGCCCCCGCATGCTCTCGATCACCTCCGGCACGCGATAACAACCTCCCCTGCGCGTCCACCCGGCGCTCCGCCTGGCTCAACCATGCTCGGACACAAGCGATCTGGCGCATCGTCATGTCCGTACGGCCGCCGCCGCCCGGCGTCGCCGTGCGGTCCGGCGCATGTGGTCCGCTGACATGCGGTCCGCCGTCGTGCAATCCGCCGTCGTGCAACCCGCCGCCGTGCGGTCCGGTGCTGTGCGGTCCGGCGCCGTGCGCCCGCAGGGGTCGCCGCCGCGTGCCCCCTGACGCCCCCTCAAGAAGGGGGCAGGGAGGCCCTGCCATGACCAACCTGATGCTGGACCCGAAGGTCCCCACAACTCCGAGCGCCCGCAACGCCGTTCTGGACGACGCCCACGTCGGCGACATCAAGGGCGCGTTCGGCACCATCCGCCTCGACGACACCACCCCCCGCCACGGCCTGTCGGCCCGGCTGAAGACACTGCTCGCGATCGTCGGCCCCGGCCTGATCGTGATGGTCGGCGACAACGATGCCGGCGCCTTCTCCACCTACGGCCAGGCGGGGCAGAACTACGGCACCCAACTGCTGTGGACGCTGCTGATGCTGGTCCCGGTGCTGTACGTGAACCAGGAGATGGTGCTGCGGCTCGGCGCCGTCACCGGGGTCGGGCACGCCCGGCTGATCCTGGAGCGGTTCGGCAGGTTCTGGGGCGCGTTCAGCGTGATCGACCTGTTCCTGCTGAACGCGCTGACGCTGGTGACGGAGTTCATCGGCGTGACGCTCGCCGCCGGCTACCTGGGTCTGCCCAAGGCGGCCGCCGTGGTCCTGGCGGCGGCGGTCATCATCGCCTCGGCGTTCACCGGGTCGTTCCGGCGCTTCGAGCGGGTCGCGGTGACCCTGTGCGTCGGCTCGCTGCTGCTGGTGCCGATCTACTTCCTGGTCCACCCGAAGACCTCGCAGATGGCGCACGACTTCGTGACGCCCACCATGCCCGGCGGGTCGGGGCAGCTCGCCGCCGTGATGCTGGTGATCATCTCGATCGTCGGCACCACCGTCGCCCCCTGGCAGCTGTTCTTCCAGCAGTCGTACGTCATCGACAAGCGGATCACCCCGCGCTTCATGACGTACGAGAAGGTCGACCTGTGGATCGGGATCGTCGTGGTCATCGTCGGCGCGGCCGCGCTGATCGGCCTCACGGCGGCGGCCTTCGCCGGCACCGACGGCTTCGGGCAGTTCTCCGACGCGGGAGCGGTGGCCCGGGGCATCGAGGCCAAGGCCGGGCGGGTCGCCGGTGTGCTGTTCGCGATCGCGCTGCTGGACGCCTCGATCATCGGCGCGTTCGCCGTCTCGCTGTCCACGGCGTACGCGATCGGCGACGTGTTCGGCATCAAGCACTCGCTGCACCGGGGAGTGAAGGGCGCCAAGGGCTTCTACGCCGTCTACGCCGGCCTGGTGACGCTGGCCGCCGCGATCACCCTGCTGTCGACGGACGCCATGCAGGGCCTGATGACGCAGTTCGTGCAGGTGCTGGCCGGCGTACTGCTGCCCTCCGCGACCGTCTTCCTGCTGCTCCTCTGCAACGACCGCGCGGTGCTCGGCCCCTGGGTCAACGGACCCAGGACCAACGCCTTCACCTCGGCGGTGGTCGGCGTCCTGGTGACGCTCTCGATGATCCTGACCGCGGCCGTGGTCTGGCCGGACATCAGCTCCGAGGCGATCCTGTGGATCATGGCCGGCTGCGGCGTCGCGGGCGTCCTCGTCGCCGGGTACTCCTTCACCTCCGGCCGCACCGCCACCAAGGAGGACCCCGTCGACCGCACCGGCCGCGCGAACTGGCGGATGCCCCCGCTGGAGACCCTCGACAAGCCGGCCATGTCCACCGCCCGCAAGCTCGGCATGGGAGCCCTGCGCGCCTACCTGCTCGTGGCGATGGTGATGGTCATCATCAAGGTCGCCCAGACCGCGCTGGGTCACTGACCACCCCCGTGACCTCACCCCCGTGAAGGAGGTGCCGTCGTGCACACCCTGACCACCGCCGACTTCCTGGTCCGGCTCGCCACCGGTGTCGCCTGCGGCGCGCTGATCGGCGTCGAGCGCCAGTGGCGGGCCCGGATGGCCGGCCTGCGCACCAACGCCCTGGTCGCCGCCGGCGCCACCCTGTTCGTCCTCTACAGCGAGGCCGTCGGCGACACCGGCAGCCCCACCCGGGTCGCCTCCTACGTCGTCTCCGGCATCGGCTTCCTCGGCGGTGGCGTCATCCTCCGGGACGGCGCCGGCGTCCGCGGCCTCAACACCGCCGCCACGCTGTGGTGTTCGGCCGCCGTCGGGGTGCTCGCGGCCTCCGGCAAACTGGAACTCGCCGTCCTCGGCACACTCGCCGTGCTCGTCGTCCACCTGGTGCTGCGCCCGGCCGGCCGGTTGCTCGACCGGGCCCCGCAGTCCGGCAGCGACCCGGACTCCACCAGCCGCGCCACCGTCCACCTGGAGTGCGACCGCAAGTCCGAGAGCCACATCCGGGCCCTGCTGCTCCAGGCCCTCGCCGCCTCCGGCCTCGCCCCGACCGGCCTGCGCGCCCGCCGCACCGAGCAGGGCGACGCCACCAGCCTACGGGCCACCGTCTCGATCACCGGGCAGGTCGCCCCGGCGCTCGAACAGGTCGTCACCCGGCTGTCGTTGGAACCGGGCGTCCGCGACCTGCACTGGCACCTGGACGACGAACCCGAGGACCCCGACAGCCCCGCGCTCGCCTGACAGGGCAGAGGGAACGGAGGGAACGGAGGGGTGAGAGGGAGTAGAACGGAAGGACCGTCACACGAACCGCCTGGGAGACCGATGCCGACCCCCGACCCCGAGCACGGGCCGCTGGTGCCGATGCTGCTGATGCTGACCGTGGTCACCGGCGTGGTGGACGCGGTCAGCTACCTCGAACTCGGCCACGTCTTCGTCGCCAACATGACCGGCAACGTGGTGTTCCTCGGCTTCGCCCTGGCCGGCGCGGCCAACCTCTCCGCCACCGCTTCGCTCGCCGCGCTCGCCGCCTTCCTGCTCGGCGCCCTGGCCGGTGGTCACCTCGCCCGCCGCCTGCCCGGCCACCGGGGCCACCTGCTGACCGCCGCCGTCGGCGTCCAGTCGGCGTTCGTCGCGGCGAGCACCGTCCTGGCGGCCGTCGTCGGCCACACCACCGAACCGGTCCGCTACACCCTGATCGGGCTGCTCGGCTTCGCCATGGGCGGTCAGAACGCGGTGGTCCGCGCGCTGAAGGTGCCCGACCTCACGACCACCGTGCTCACCATGACCATCACCGCCCTCGCCGCCGACCGCACCGGCCTCCGCCGCCTCGCCTCCGCCGTCTGGATGTTCGCCGGCGCCCTCCTCGGCGCCGTCCTCGTCCTCCACGCCAACGTCCCCACCGCCCTCGCCCTGGCCCTCGCCCTCCTCCTCGCCGTCGCCGCCCGCACGCACCACGCCGCCAGGCGCGTCCCCGCCCCGGCCTGGACCGAGCCCCGCTGAGCCACCACCCGGCTCAGTCCTCGTGGCGGTGTCCCGCACGCCCGCTCCAGCGGGGTTCGAGGCGGGCCCAGCCGTCGGTCCAGGCGGTTTCGGCGCGGCGGTCCAGGGCGTGGAGGCGCAGGCGCAGCGCGAGGACGACGAGGGCGAGCAGGGTGAGGAGGGCGCCACTGCCGGTGCAGGCGGCGGAGAGGGCGAGGGCGGTGCGGTCGACCGGGGGAGTGGAGGCGCGGCCGGCCCGGTCGACCCAGATCGGGATGCTGCTGCCGGTGACGGTCGAGCGCGGGGCCTGGACGGTGCCGGAGCGCGGCGTGCCGTCGGGGGCGGTCCAGGTCGCCTCGACGTCGATCTGATTGCTGTAGCCCCCGGCGAAGCGGCTGCCGGTGACGGCGGCGCGCTCCGGGGCGGTGCGGACCAGGGCGTCGATCCGGTGCAGCCGTGCGTGCTCGGCGGCGGCCTGGGGTGCGGTGTCCCGGTAGAGGAGCAGTGCGCCGCCCGCGGAGAGGGCGACGGCGAGCACCGTGCCGAGCGCGGCGAGCAGCCAGGCCCGGGCGCGGGAGCGGTCGAGGGGGCGGGCGAGCGGTTCGTGCCGGGCACCGAGAGCCCGCCGCAGCTGACGGCCGGTTCGCCGCGGGAGCGACGCGGGCCTGGCCGGGCGGGGTGTGCTGGACACGTTGATGGCTCCTCAGGGGAGTAGGGGCGTACGGCGGTTCGCCACCAATTTCCACCCGACGGGCCCTCGGGCACAAGAGTCGTGCGCGCTCGTAGGAGTGCCATCGCGGGTGGGTGTCCCGCCCGTGTCGTTCGGCCTCGTGAGGCCCTGTCGCCGGGACGTTCGGCCCTGGGGCCGGGGACGTTCGGCCCTCGGCAGCGGAGGTCCCGACCGGGCAGGCTGGGTGCCGGCGGCGCCCCCGTGCCTGGGCGCGGCCGTGGCCCGGTCGACCGTGGGGGTGCCGGGCCGAGCTGCGGGGAAGGCAGGCAGTGGTGGCAGGGGGTGGCCGTGGGGGCCACCCCCTGCTTTCCGTCGGCCGACCGGCCCTGATTTCCGTCGGCCGACCGGCCCGCGACGGCCCGCCGCCCCGTCGCCTGCCCTCAGCGGGCGACGGGGTAGCCGTGCGTCCCGGCCCGCCGTACGTCGTCCAGCCCCGGCAGCCAACTGCCCAGGACCAGCGCGGACGGGTAGAACATCGGCTCCGGCAGCTCGTCGACCGCGAAGCGCTCCCAGCCGGCGCAGGCGTGCGGCTCGGTGACCACCGCCTCCGCCAGGCTGGGCGGCGCGAGGACGGCGGCGGTCAGCCGCGGCCGGCCGAGCTCGTGGTCGAGGTGCACGGCGAGCACCCGCATCCCCTCGGCGGGCAGCACGATGCCGGTCTCCTCGGCGAGTTCGCGGGCCGCGGTCCGCTCGAAGGACTCGCCCGGGTCGACCTTGCCGCCCGGCAGGCTCCAGGTGGGCGGCTCACCGGCGGTGGTGCGCCGGCCGATCAGCACCCGGCCGTCCCCGGTGGGCACGATGATCCCGGCGCCGAGCAGCGGTGCGGTGGTCACGTCGAGGTCTCCTTCGGGTGGTTACCGGGAATGGTTACCAGTTGCCGCGCTCGTAGTCCTTCATGAAGCAGCCGTACAGGTCCTCGCCCTGCTCGCCGCGCACGATCGGGTCGTACACCCGGGCGGCGCCGTCGACCAGGTCGAGCGGGGCGTGGAAGCCCTCGTCGGCGAGGCGCATCTTGTCCGGGTGCGGCCGCTCGTCGGTGATCCAGCCGGTGTCGACGGCGGTCATCAGGATGCCGTCGGACTCGAACATCTCCTGCGCGCTGGTGCGGGTGAGCATGTTGAGCGCGGCCTTGGCCATGTTGGTGTGCGGGTGGCCGGCGCCCTTGTAGCCGCGCTGGAACACGCCCTCCATGGCGGAGACGTTGACCACGTACTTGCGGCGGGACGGGGAGGCGGCCATCGCCGGGCGCAGCCGGCTGATCAGGATGAACGGCGCGGTGGAGTTGCAGAGCTGCACCTCCAGCAGCTCGATCGGGCCCACCTCGCTGACCGTCTGCACCCAGCTGTTGGTGTCCGCGAGGTCGGGCACCAGGCCGCCGGCGTCGATCGCGGTGCCGGCCGCGATCCGGGCGGGGGTGGCGGAGCCGGTGACCAGGGCGAGCGAGGTGACGTCCTCGGCGGCCAGCCGCTGCTTGTCGCCGCCCGCCTGGTGGGGGAGCGCGGGCAGGTCGACGCTGCCGCTGCCGAAGCGGCCGATGGTGGTGGCCTGCGGCAGCTCGCCGGCGGGCAGCGGGGCGGACTCGGCGTTGAGCAGCTCGCGGTAGGACTCCGGCGGGCGGCGCACGGTCTGCGCGGCGTTGTTGATCAGGATGTCCAGCGGGCCGTCGGCGGCGACTTCGTCGGCGAGTGCCATGACCTGGGCCGGGTCGCGCAGGTCGATGCCGATGACCTTGAGGCGGTGGATCCACTGGGCGCTGTCCGGCATCGCCTTGAAGCGGCGGATCGCGTCGTTGGGGAAGCGGGTGGTGATGGTGGTGTGGGCGCCGTCGCGCAGCAGCATCAGCGCGATGTACATCCCGATCTTGGCCCGGCCGCCGGTGAGCAGCGCGCGCTTGCCGGTGAGGTCGGCGCGGGCGTCCCGGTGGGCGCGGTTCTTGACGGCGCAGTCCTGGCAGAGGTTGTGGTAGAACGCGTCGACCTCGACGTAGCGCTGCTTGCACGTGTAGCAGGAGCGCGGGCGCTCCAGGATGCCGGCGATCTCGGTGGTGGTGACGGTGGTCAGGCCGAAGGCGCCGGCCGTCTCGTCGTCGATCCGGGTGGGCGCGCCGGTGGCGGTGCGGGCGGTGACCTCGCGGTCGTTGGCGGTCTTGCGGGCCCGGGTCTCCTGGCGGCGACGCTGCTTGAGGGTCCGGAATATGCCGCCGACGGCCTGGCGGACGGTGATCGCGTCCGGGTGGTCGACGTGCAGTTCGTCGAGCTCGGCGATCACCTCCAGACAGAGCTTCAGCCGCTCCGGGTCGAGGCCGGGACCGTAGTCGATCTCCTCCTCGGTGTCCTCGTCCTGACCCTGCCGGATGTCCGTCTGCCCGATGCCCACGCCTGCTGCCGTTTCCCGTTCGCCTCGCCGTTTACCGCGTGAATGCTACGGGAGCGGTCCACGCCGAGGCGAAAAGCGGACGTGGGAGGGGGTCTTTGTATGATCGTCCATGTCTACGCGCGGAGCATTGATCACTGTTTGTGCACAGCCCCAGCAATGCTCCTCGAACTGGCTTTTGCCTCCGCCCTCACGGAGAATCGAATGCTGGGTGCAGGGCGCCCGAGTGCGCCCCGACGGCATCGCCGCAACCGCACCCGAGGTGTAATTTCTCCCAGCCAGAGAGCCCCCTTCATGCGCTTCCTGAACGACCTCAAGCCCTCGTACGACCTCACGTACGACGACGTCTTCATGGTCCCCAGCCGTTCCGCCGTGGGCTCCCGGCAGGGTGTGGACCTCTCCTCGAACGACGGCACCGGCACCACCATCCCGCTGGTCGTGGCCAACATGACCGCGATCGCCGGCCGCCGGATGGCCGAGACCGTCGCCCGCCGCGGCGGCCTGGTCGCCATCCCGCAGGACATCCCCACCGAGGTCATCGCCGACGTCATCTCCTGGGTCAAGCAGCGCCACCTGGTGTTCGACACCCCGATCACCCTCGCCCCGGGCGCCACCGTCGCCGAGGCGCTCTCGCTGCTGCACAAGCGCGCGCACGGCGCCCTCGTGGTCGTCGAGGACGGCAAGCCGGTCGGCGTGGTCGCCGACTCCGACTGCCAGGGCGTCGACCGCTTCACCAGCCTCGCCGACATCATGTCCCGCGACCTGCTGCTGCTGGACGAGCACATCGAGCCGCGCGCCGCCTTCGAGAAGCTCACCGAGGGGCACCGCAAGCTCGCCCCGGTGGTCGACGGCGAGGGCCGTCTGGTCGGCATCCTCACCCGCAAGGGTGCGCTGCGCGCCACCCTCTACACCCCGGCCGTGGACGCGGCCGGCAAGCTGCGGATCGCCGCCACGGTCGGCATCAACGGCGACGTCGCGGGCAAGGCCAAGGCCCTCATCGAGGCCGGCGCCGACGTGCTGGTGGTGGACACCGCGCACGGCCACCAGGAATCCATGATCAGCGCGCTGCGCGCGGTGCGCGGCCTGGACCCGCAGATCCCGATCGTGGCCGGCAACGTGGTCTCCGCCGCCGGTGTCCGCGACCTCGTCGAGGCGGGCGCCGACATCCTCAAGGTCGGTGTCGGCCCGGGCGCCATGTGCACCACCCGGATGATGACCGGCGTCGGCCGCCCGCAGTTCTCCGCCGTCCTGGAGTGCGCCGCCGAGGCGCGCCGACTCGGCAAGCACGTGTGGGCCGACGGCGGCGTGCGGCACCCGCGCGACGTCGCGATGGCGCTGGCCGCCGGCGCCTCCAACGTGATGATCGGCTCCTGGTTCGCCGGTACCTACGAGTCCCCGGGCGACCTGCAGACCGCCGCCGACGGCCGCCAGTACAAGGAGAGCTTCGGCATGGCCTCGGCCCGCGCGGTGAGCAACCGCACCGCCCAGGACTCCTCGTACGACCGGGCCCGCAAGGCCCTGTTCGAGGAGGGCATCTCGCACTCCCGGATGTTCCTCGACCCGACCCGCCCGGGAGTCGAGGACCTGATCGACTCGATCATCGCCGGCGTGCGCAGCTCCTGCACCTACGCGGGCGCCAACAGCCTGGAGGAGTTCCAGGAGAAGGCGATCGTGGGCATCCAGAGCGCGGCCGGCTACGCCGAGGGCAAGCCGCTGCACTCCAGCTGGGCCTGATCGCCCGCATCCCCGGCGCCGGCCGGCCGGTTCCTCGCCTCGGGGAGCCGGCCGAGCGGCGCCGTGTCGGTCGGGGCGATGTCGGTCGGGGCGATGTCGGTCGGTGCCGTGTCGGTCGGGGTGTGTCCGTCTCCCCGCCCGAGCGGGAGCAGCAGGGCGTGGCCGAGCAGCCCGACCGAGCCGTCCAGCGCGGCGGCGAAAGCCCGGGCCGCGCCCGGCAGGTGCCGCAGCTCCCAGAGCGCCGCGACGGCGGTCCACGCCCCCTCGCGGGCCGAGGCGACCGACCACGCGCCGAGCCGGTGGGTGAGCGGCTCGGCGTGCTCCAGCAGGTCGGGCCCGGGCATCAGCCGCTCCCGGACGGCCGCCTCCACCTCGGCCAGCACCCCGTTGATCCGGTGGTAGTCCTTCTCGACGGCGGCCGGTTCGCAGCCCCGGCGGCGGCAGGTGTCCACGACGGCCAGCGGCAGGTCGTGCTGGATGTGGGCGTTCATCCCGGCCAGCGCGAACTGCAGCGGGTGCACGCCCGGGTGGGCGCGCAGCGCGAACAGGGCCCGCCAGCAGGCGGGCGGCTCCTGCCCGGCCGCGTCGGCGGCCACGGCCCGCAGGTATCGCCCGGCGAACACCACGTCCAGCTCGGCCATCGCCACAGGGTCGGCGAAGTACCCGTCGGCGAGCCGCTCGCGGACCGCCTCCGTGACGTCGAGGTAGAGCCGGTTGAAGACCGCCACCCCGTCGGCTTGGGGCAGCCCCGCCCCGATCTCCCGCAGCCGGCCGACCACCTCCTCGACCGTGGCCGCCTCCGTGGCCGTTGCTGCCTCCACGACCGCTGCTGCGGCTGCTGCCGTGACCGCTGTCGTGACCGCTGCCGTCGTACGATCCACCGCCGTGCCGGGCATGTGCCACCCTCCGATGTCGATCGTGCACTGATCGCATCATCGTGACAGTGCCGCCGAGCCTTCGGCGGGTGCGGCGCGCGGCGGCGGCGCGGCGGTGCGGGACGTCAGTACGGCTCGTCAGCCCGGGACGTCAGCCCGGCTCATATGCTCAGCCCAGCTCGTACTCCAGGACGAAGGTGTGGGCGCCGGACTCGTCGACGGCCAGGTGGAACTCCCCGGTGATCCCGGCCAGCTCGCCCGCCCCCGTGCCCGGCACCACGCGGATCGTCGTCCCGGTGGCGTCCCAGGCCGTGTGCTGGAGCACGAACGAGCCCTTGCGCCCGTCCAGTTCACCCGTCACGTGCTCCACCGCGACGTACGACGCCGGGCCGCCGGACGGGCCCCCGACGGAGAGCATCCGCACCTCGCTCGTCCCGCTCAGCGCGCCCGCGAAGGTCTTGGCGATCCGGATCCGCCCGAAGGACGCGCCCTCCCGCTCCTCCGTCTCCACCGGCTCGAACGCCGTCAGCTCGAACGATCCCTCGGCCCTGAACCCCTCAGCCTTGAACCCCACGGCAGCGTCCCCTCGTCGATCGTCGGTCGTGGTCCGGCGGCAGGGCACCGAGCAGGCTCCCCGCCGACCGCGCACCGAGCCTTGCACCCACCACTGACAATCGTTGCCTGCTCCCCTGAGCCCCGCCGTCCCCGCCGTCCCCGCCCCGCCGGCCTGTCACGGCTCCCAGCGCACTGCCAGCACCGCCGCGTCGTCGGCCAGCCCCGAGTCCCCGACCCAGCCGCCGACGTCCGCCAGCAGCGCGTCCAGCAGGTCCGCCGGGCTGCCGCCGTGCAGGCCGGGCAGTCGCTGCGCCAGCGGGTAGAAATGCCCGTCGGCGTCCCGGGCCTCCGACACGCCGTCGGTGTGCAGGACCAGCAGGTCGCCCGGCTCCGGGTCGAACCGCCGCGCCGGGTACTCGTCGCCGGTCAGCCCGAGCAGCCCCAGCGGCGGCGCCGGGAACGGGGGCTCCAGCTCGCACACCCGGCCCGCCCGGCGCAGCAGCGGGGCCGGGTGGCCGCAGTTCACGACCTGCACCGGCCCCCGGTCCGGCGCCACGTCGAGCAGCAGCGCGGTGGCGAACCGGTCCTCGTCCGGGCGGGCCGTGAGCGCCGCGTCCAGCCGTTCCGCGAGCCGCCCGGGGTCGGGCTCGGTCCGCGCCGCCTCCCGGAACACCCCGAGGACGTCCGCCGCCGTCTCCACCGCCGGGAGCCCGTGCCCCTGGACGTCGCCCAGCAGGATCCGCACCCCGAACCGGGTCTCCACCACGGCGTACAGGTCCCCGCCGATCCGCGCCTCGGCCGCCGCCGCGACATAGCGCACCGCCACCCGCAGCGGCCCGATCCGCTCGGCCGGCGGCCGCAGCAGGGCCCGCTGCGCCGCCTCGGCCACCGTCCGGACCTGGAACAGCTCCCGTTCGCGGGCCGCCACCAGGACGACGCTGGCGGCGCTGGCCAGCGTCGAGGCCAGTACCGTGACCGGCACGCTGATCCGGACGGAGAGCGGCAGCTGCGTGTTGGCCGACTCCAGCAGCCCGACCGCGAGCAGCGCCGCCGCGCCGACCAGCAGCGGCACCCGGGCCCGTCGGGTGGTCGCCCCGGCGAGGACGGGGGCCACCGCGAGCAGCGGCGCCAGGGTGGTCCCCGGGCCGAGGGCCAGGGCGGCCACCACGGCGGCGACCAGCAGCAGGAGCGAGCCGTACAGCAGCATCCGGGTCCGTCGGGGCAGGTGCAGCGGCGGCACCCCGTCCGGGCCGTCGGCGGTCACGCGTCCTCCAGGGGTCCGTCCAGTGGTCCGTCGGAAGGCCCGACAGGGGTCCGGTAGCTGATCGACCGAGCGTCGGTGGCCGCCGGCCGAGCGAGGGCCACCGGTCCACTCTCCCCGCCCCACCCCGGCCCGGCACCTCGGCCGCGGGCCGCGGCAGCACCTCGGCCGCGGGCACGGGCGGGGCGCGCACTACGCTGGGCCGGGAGATGAGACGCAAGAGCCGCCGCCCGACCTCCCCCCTCCCGCAACGCCACGGCGTGGACCCGGTGCACCTCCGGCTGCCGCTCGAAGGCCCCTGGCCCACCCTGCGGGACCACCTGGTCGACCGGCTGCCCACCGTCCCGGCCGAGCGGATCGAGGCGGCGCTGCGCGACGGCGAGATCGTCGGCGCGCTCGGTCCGGTCGCCCCGGACGAACCGTTCCGCCCCGGCGCGCACGTCTGGTTCCACCGGGACCTCCCGGAGGAGGCGCGGGTCCCGTTCGAGCTGGTCGTGCTGTACCGCGACGAGCACCTGGTGGTCGTCGACAAGCCGCACTTCCTGGCCACCACCCCGCGCGGCAGGCACGTCACCGAGACCGCGCTCTCCCGGCTGCGGCACACCCTCGACCTGCCCGTGCTCAGCCCCGCGCACCGCCTGGACCGGCTCACCGCCGGCCTCGCCATGTTCGTCGTGCGCCCCGAGGAGCGCGGTGCCTACCAGACGCTGTTCCGCGACCGCCTGGTGCGCAAGGAGTACCGGGCGATCGCTCCGTACGACCCGGAGCTGAGCCTGCCGCGCACCGTGCGCAGCCACATCGTCAAGGAGCGCGGGGTGATCGCCGCGCAGGAGGTCGACGCGCCGCCGAACAGCGAGAGCCGGATCGACCTGCTGGAGCGCCGCGACGGCCTCGCCCGCTACCGGCTGCGCCCGCTCAGCGGACGCACCCACCAGCTGCGGCTGCACATGAGCGGCCTCGGACTGCCGATCCTCGGCGACCCGGTGTACCCGGTGGTGCTGCCCGAACCGGCCCCGGACGACTTCCGCCGTCCGCTGCAGCTGCTCGCCTCGGCGATCGAGTTCACCGACCCGCTGACCGGCCGGGAACGCCGCTTCGAGAGCCGCCGCACCCTGGCCGCCTGGACCGACCCGCAGGGCTGGTCCGAGGGCTGGTCGGAGGGCGGGGCGGAAGGCTCGGGCTCGGAGGGCTCGGGCGCGGGCTCGGAGTCCCGGGTCCGTCCGCCGGTCTAGTCCCAAGGTCCGACCCGGTCCCGGTTCCGAGGGCCGATCCGCCGCCCGCCCCGGCGGCGGATCGTTACGGCATGAACGCAGCACAGCGCACCGCCGCACCGCACACCGCCCCCGTCGCCCTGGTCACCGGCGCCTCCCGGGGCCTCGGGCTGGCCCTCGCGCACGCCCTCGCCGCCGACGGCTGGCAGCTGGTGATCACCGCCCGGGGCGCGGCCGGACTCGCCGCCGCCGAGGCGGACCTGTCCGCCGTCACCAAGGTCGTCGCGCTGCCCGGCAGCGTCGTCGACGACGACCACCGCGCCCACCTCGCCGAGGCCGCCGAGCGCCTCGGCGGCGCGAGCCTGCTGGTCAACAACGCCGGCACGCTCAACGGCGCCCCCGCCCCCGGATCCGAGCCGCTGCCCCGGCTGGCCGACTACCCGCTGCCGGACCTGCTGGAGACCTTCGAGGTCAACGCGCTCGCCCCGATCGCCCTCACCCAGCTCGTCCTGCCCCAACTGCGCGGTCACGCCGGCGCCGTCCTCAACATCAGCTCCGACGCCGCCGTGGTGCCCTACCTCGGCTGGGGCGGCTACGGCGCCAGCAAGGCCGCGCTCGACCTGGCCACCGCCGTCCTCGCCCGGGAGGAACCGGAGCTGAGGGTCTGGGCGGTCGACCCGGGCAGCATGCGCACCCGAATGCTCCAGGAGGCCAGCCCCGGCGAGGACATCTCCGGCGAGCCGCTGCCCGAGCAGGTGGCGCCGGTCCTGCTCGGCCTGCTCCGCGACCGCACCCCGTCCGGCCGCTACCGTGCCGAGGACCTCGCCGCCCCGGCCGACGACCTGGCCGTCCCGGCCGGGGACCGGGGCGGGCGATGACCGCATTCACCGGCCTTGGCCTTGGCTTCGGCCTCGACCTCGGCCTCGACCTCGACCTCGGCCTCGACCTCGACCTCGGCCTCGCCGTCCCGCCCGAACTCTCCGCCCGTGCACCGGCGGAGGCGCGTGGCACGGCCCGGGACGGCGTCCGGATGCTGGTCGGCCGCCGCGACACCGGCGCCGTCGAGCACCGCCGGTTCGCCGACCTGCCCGAGGTGCTGCGCCCGAGAGACCTCGTGGTGGTCAACAACTCGGCCACCCTCCCGGCCGCGCTGCCCGGCCGGCTGCCCGACGGCACGCCCGTCGCGCTGCACGTCTCCTCCGCCCAGCCGGACCGGTACGGCGCCCACCTGGTCGAGTTGCGTCGTGTCGTGCCCGGGCAAGCGGCGGCGTACTACTCGCCGGCGGAGTCCCCGGCCCGCGCGGGCCTGCGGGTCGCCCTGCCCGCAGGCGGTACGGCGGTGCTGACCCGGGCTTTCACCGCCCGCCTCTGGTACGCCGAACTCGCCCTGCCCTGCGAGCTGTTGCCGTACCTGGCGGTGCACGGCCGGGCGATCCGGTACGGCTACGTGGACCGCGAGTGGCCGATCGAGGCCTACCAGACGGTCTTCGCGACCGTCCCCGGTAGCAGCGAAATGCCCAGCGCGGCCCGCCCGTTCAGCGCCGAGGTGGTGGCCCGGCTGGCCGGCCGGGGCGTGCTCGTCGCGCCGGTCACCCTGCACACCGGGGTGGCTTCGCCCGAGGCGCACGAGGCCCCGTACGCCGAGCGCTTCCGCGTCCCGGCCGCCACCGCCCGACTGGCCGGTCACGTCCGGGCCGACGGCGGCCGGGTGATCGCCGTCGGCACCACCGTGGTCCGCGCCCTGGAGTCCGCGGCCACACCGGACGGCACCCTCCAGGAAGCCGACGGCTGGACCGAGTTGGTCATCACCCCCGAACGCGGCGTCCGCGCCGTCGACGGCCTCCTCACCGGCTGGCACGAACCCCGCGCCTCCCACCTCCTGATGCTCGCCGCTGTCGCCGGCCGCCCCCTCCTCGCCACCTGCTACCGCGCTGCCGTCCAACACCGCTACCTCTGGCACGAGTTCGGCGACGTCAACCTCCTCCTGCCGGACTGAGCGCGGCCCGGTCCCGGCCGGGCGGGCCGGTCGGGTGTCGGTGAGGTGGCCGCCCGGGCCGACAGCCGTGGCGGCGGCCCGACAGCGTCCGTTGTTCAGGTGGTGGACGAGACCCCCGGGGGAAGCTCCAGCTCGAACCAGACCACCTTGCCGTCGGCGGTGCGGCGGCTGCCCCAGCGGTGCGCGAGCTCGTTGACCAGGTGGATGCCCCGGCCGCCCTCGTCCTCGGTGCGGGCGCGGCGGATCCGGGGCGCCTCGGCCTCCTGGTCGGCGACCTCGACGGTGAGCACCCGGTTGCAGAACAGCCTCAGCTGGGTGGGGGATCCGGCGTGCACCAGGGCGTTGGTGATCAGTTCGCTGGTGAGCAGTTCGGCCCAGTCGGCCAGGGCGCCGAGACCCCAGCCCGCCAGCGTCTCGCGGGTGAAGCGGCGCGAGTGCGCGACCATCGCGCGGTCGCCGGTGAGCGGCAGGGTGGCGATCCGGTCCGCGCCGTGCGGGCGGACCTGCGCCATGATGACGGCGATGTCGTCCTCGCTGGTGCGGCCGGTGAGCCGGGTCAGGACGGCGTCGCAGGTCTGCTCCAGCGAGCGGCGCCGGTCGGCGACGGTGCGGCAGAGCAACTGCAGGCCCTCGTCCAGGTCGCGGCCCCGGCGCTCGACCAGGCCGTCCGTGTAGAGCGTCAGGATGCCCTCCTCGGGGAGGGTGAACTCGGCGCTCTCGAACGGGACTCCGCCGACGCCGAGGGGTGTGCCGGTCGGCAGCTCGACCAGGTGGGCCCGTCCCTCGGCGTCGCAGACCACGGGCGGCAGGTGCCCGGCGCTGGCCGCGGTGCAGCGGCGGTCCACCGGGTCGTACACCACGCAGACGCAGGTGGCGAACTGGCCCTCGCCGACGGCCGTGGTGGCCTCGTCCAGCCGGTACAGGACCCGCGCCGGGTCCAGGTCAAGGGTGATCAACGTTCGTGCCGCCGTACGGAGTTGGCCCATCGTGGCGGCGGCCCGGATGCCGTGGCCCATGACGTCGCCGACGATCAGCGCGACCCGCCCGGAGGAGAGCGGCACCACGTCGAACCAGTCGCCGCCGACCTCGCTGACCACGCTGCTGGGCAGGTAGCGGTAGGCGATCTCCAGGCCGAGGGTGCGGTGCACCTCCTGCGGCAGCAGACTGCGCTGCAGCATGAGCGCGGTGTCCCGCTCCCGGCGGTAGAGCCGGCCGTTGTCGATCGCGAGTGCGGTGCGGGCGGCCAGCTCCTCGGCCAGCGAGCGGTCAGCCGGGCCGAACGGCACCGGGTTGCGGGTGCGGACGAACTCCGCGCCGCCCAGCACGTGTCCGCGCGCCATCAGCGGCACCATCAGGTACGAGTGCACCCCGGCGTCCAGCCCCGGCTGCACCCGGTCGGGGGAGGCGACGATCCGGCGCAGCTCCTCCTCGGTCACCTCGGACACCAGGATCGAGCGCCGGGTGCGCAGGCTCTGCGCGTACAGCTGGGCGGACTGCGAGGTCTCGCCCACCTGGTCGGCGGCCCCCGTCATGGTGCCGTCCGAGGTCACTTCGCCGACCGCCACCGCCCGCATCAGCACCCGACCCTCCGCCGGGACGGTCCCCGGCTCCTCGCCGCTGAGCACCGCCTCCCGCAGGTCCACGGTGACGAAGTCGGCGAAGCGCGGGAGCACCACCTCCACCAACTCCTGGGCGGTGCGGTGCAGATCGAGCGTGGTGCCGATCCGGTTGCTGGCCTCGTTCAACAGCGACAGCCGCTGCTGGGCGGCCCAGGCCTCGTCCAACGCCCGCTGCCGGGCGGCCGCCGCGTCGCGTTCGCGGGTGAACAGCAGCGCGTTGTCGATGGAGACGGCCGCCCGCACCGCCAACTCCCCGGCCAGCGCCACGTCGTCGTCCTCGTACGGGCGCTCGACCAGGGTCCGGTAGAAGCCCGCCACGCCGACCGGGGTGCCGCGCGCGATCAGCGGGACCACCATGAACGAGCGCACGTTCTGCTCCCGTATGGCGGCGGTGCGCACCGGGTCGTCGGCGAACCAGGCCATGCCCTGTTCGTCCATCCGCGGCACCAGCACCGGCTTGCGGTGCGCCAAGCTCCACGCGTACGGCGAACCGGGTTGGAAACGGTGCACGTTGCCGGTGCGGGCGATCGGCTTCAGGGTCGAGCCGTGCACCGAATGGAAGGCCATCCGCCGCAGCAGCGCCGAGCCGTCCGCCGGCGCGCGGGCCTCACGCTCGCCGCGGACCAGCTCCTCCAGCACCTCCACCACCACCGTGTCGGCCAGCCTGGGCGTCGCCACCTCGGCCAACTCCTGTGCGGTCTGGGCGAGATCGAGCGTGGTGCCGATCCGGGTCGAGGCCACGTTGACCAGCGCCAGGCGCTCCTGCGCGGCCTTGGCCTCGCGCAGCGCCTGCTGGCGGGCCAGCACGGTCTGGTGCTGGCGCAGGTACAGCCGGGCGTTGTCGATCGCGACGGCGGCCCGCGAGGCCAGCTCGTCACCGAGCGTGATGTCGGCCTCCGCGAAGGACTCGCGCTCACCGCGCCGCGAGTACACCACCATGCCGAGCGTGGTGCCGCGCGCCACCAGCGGGGTGATCCGCACCGAGCGCGGCCGGTCGCCGAGGTAGGCCTGCCGGCGGCTCTCGTTGATGCCCTCGCTCAGCACCGGCAGCTCCCAGGACGGGGTGACCACCGTGCGCCCGGTGCTCATCGCGCGGGCGTACGGGGAGTCCGGCGGCAGCTCGTACACGGCGTCCACCGGCAGCGCCTCGGACGGGTAGAGCGGGTCGGCAGTCGCCAGCGCCAGGCGACGCACCAACTGGGGCGTGTCCGGGGCGGGCGGCTCGACGTTCCGGCCGGCCACCAGTGCCTCCAGCGCGAACACCCCGCTGATGTCCGCGACCCGGGGCACCATCGCGTCGGCCAGCTCCCGGGCGGTCTGCCGCAGGTCGAGCGTGGTGCCGATGGAGGCGGTCGCATCGACCAGCAGGGCCAGCCGCTCCTGCGCGCGGGCCGCCCGGGCATCGGCCCGGAACCGCTCGGTGATGTCGATGACGGTCGAACTCACCCCGAGCACCCGACCGCTGCGGTCCTCCAGCCGGAAGTAGGAGGCCGACCAGGCGTGGTCGTGCTGCGGGTCACCCGGGGTCCGGCCGTGCGAGCGGGTGTCCACCACCGGCTCGCCGCTCTCCAGCACCTGGCGCATCACCGCTTCGGCCTCGGCGCCGTTGATCCCGGGCAGTACCTCGGTGAGCCGGTGGCCCAGGTGCTGTCCGGGGGCCAGACCGTTGGCCCGGGCCAGCGCCTCGTTCAACCGGACGAAACGCAGCTCGGTGTCGAAGACTCCCATGCCGACCGGGGACTGGGTGAAGAACCCGTCCAGGACCGCCAGGTCCGCCTGGATCCGGCGCAGCGTCGTCACCTCGGAGGCCACCGCCAGCACCAGCGGTTCACCGCCGGGCCCGCGGATCGGATGGGTGCGGAACTCCAGGTTCACCAGGTGCCCGTCACGGTGGCGCACCGGGAACACGCCGGTCCAGGGCCGGCCCTCGAGGATCCGCTGGAACAACTGGAGCACCTCGGGCCGCTCCACGTCGGAGGTCAGCAGCTTCGCCGCCTTCGCCCCGACCGCGTCCTCCGCACGGTGACCGAGCAGTGCCTCCGCGTCGCTGCTCCAGTGCAGGATCCGCCCGTCCGCCGCGATCAGCGCCGTCGCGATCGGCACCATCAGCAGGGCGTCCTGCTGCGGCTCCTCCTCGCGCTGCGTGTTGTGGTCCACCATGGCCAGAGAACCGTCCCAGAAGCGTCCGGAGATCGTTCCCACCAGCCCTGCCATCTTCGCACGCGGCCCCGGGCGGCCGCTCACCGTGGCAGCAGGCGCTCCTGGGCCGGCCACCCGACGAGCAGCGGCTCCCCGCCCAGTACCGGCGCGTCACCGTGCCCGGGCACCGGGAACGCGGCCGCATACTCCTCGGCGGGTGCAGGCAGCGCCTCCCCGGCCGTCCACCCCCCGACGGCCGCCTCCGGGCACAGCACGAACAGCCCCGAGCCGGTCCCGTCCCAGCCGCGCCGCGCCGCGCGGTGCGGTGCGGTGCGCGGGAAGTCGGCGGGGTCGACTTCTTGTGCGTTCTTGTGCGTCACCGTACGGCCGAGGGCTTTCGGGCCGGCTGCGTGGCATCCGTCTGCGTATCCGTGTGGGCGGCTGCGTGGGACGTCGGCCGGGTCGACTTCTTGTGCGTCACCGGGTGGCGGCGGGTTCTCGGGCTGGCTGCGCTGTGTCCGTCTCCGCGTCCGTGCGGGCTTCGGCGGTGCGGGCGGCGAGGGCGGGCAGGGCGCCGAGCAGGCAGAGGGCGGCGGCGACCAGGACGGCCCGATCGCAGCCCGCCGCGAGGGCGTGGGCCGCCGCCTCGGGGCCGGGCGCGCCCGGGCGGGCGGAGCCGGCGACGGCGACCGTGACCGCCACGCCGAGGGCCGAACCCAGGTAGCGGGAGGTGTTGTTGGCGCCGGAGCCCATCGCCGCCCGGTGTGCCGGGACGCTGCCGACCGCCAGCCGGGCGAGGGCCGCGTTGAGCACCCCGCTGCCGATGCCCGCGACGGCGAGCCCCGGGGCCAGTCGCAGCCAGGACGAGCCGGGCGTGAGCCCGTACAGGCCCAGCTCGCCCGCCCCGCAGACCAGCAGCCCGAGGGCGACCTGCGCGGTGGCCGACAGGTGCGCCGCCAGCCGTCGGGCCTGCAGCGCGGACACCACCGACAGGCCCGACCACAGCGCCAGCACGCCGCCCGCCGCCGGCCCGGACAGGCCGAGTACGCCCTGGAGCAGGGTGGGCAGGTAGCTCATGAACCCGACCAGCGACAGCCCGGTGAACAGCGCCCCGCCGGTGGCCGCGATGAAGCCGGGGCTGCGGAACAGCGCGAGGTCCAGCATCGGCTCCCGCACCCTCGCCTCGACCACGGCGAACGCCGCCAGCAGCAGCACCCCGCCCACCAGCAGCGCCACCACCGAGGGCCGCCCCCACCCGCTGCGCCCCTCGGCCAGCCCCGCGATCAGGCAGGACGTTCCGGTGGCGAGCGTGAGCACCCCGTACGGGTCGAGTGCGCGCGGCCGCTCGGCCCGTGACTCGGTGAGGACGGCGACGGCGCAGGCGGCCACGACGGCCGAGGCCACCGCGATGCCGCCGCTGACCGCGCGCCACCCGGCCCACTGCTGGACCAGTGCGCCGTACACCGGGCCGATCGCGATCCCGAGGCCGACGGCCGCACCCCAGACGCCCAGTGCCCGGATCCGTTCGGGCCCGGTCGGGTGGGCGTGGCTGATCAGGGCGAGTGCCGGTGCCAGGACGGCCGCCGAGGCGAG
Organism: Kitasatospora sp. NPDC034035; assembly: GCF_055575755.1. NCBI lineage: Bacteria > Bacillati > Actinomycetota > Actinomycetes > Kitasatosporales > Streptomycetaceae > Kitasatospora > Kitasatospora sp. NPDC034035. The sequence goes on from NZ_JBVISA010000038.1 coordinate 34,421, forward strand.
GCCGAGGAGTACCCGGGCGGCCAGGTAGACGGCGCCGCCGGGGGCCAGGGCGGACAGCGTCTCGGCAGCCGCGAACAGCAGCACGCCGAAGGTGAAGACCCGTTTGCGCCCGTGGTCGTCGGCGGCGCTTCCGGCGGTGAGCAGCAGCGCCGAGATGCCGACCAGGGTGCCGGTGAGGATCCAGGTGCGGCCGGAGGCGCCCAGGTGGGCGGCTTGGGCGGTGGCGGCGAGCGAGGCGGTGGGGGCGGTGTAGGCCGCGGTGGTCAGCGCGGTCGCCGCCGAGGTGGTCGCGAGCGTGGCGCCGGGCCGGACGCGCGGGGGCGGGGTGGCGGGGGAGGAGGTGGGTGGTGCCGGGGAGGAGCCGGGTGCTGCGGGGGGCATGGGTGTTCCCTCCGGACTGGACCCCGGGACCGGCCGTTCCGCCCCGAAGGTCTGGTGAATGAACCTTCGTTTCGGGTGGCACGCTACCACTGTTGGTCTGTTCATTGAACCCACTAGGGCCGTGGACTAGGCTGGCGCCCATGGCCCTGGGAACCGACTACGAACTGCAGGACTGCGCACTGGCCCGCGCCCTGGAGGTGGTCGGCGAGCGCTGGAGCCTGCTGATCGTGCGCGACGCGTTCTACGGGGTGCAGCGGTTCAACGACTTCCTCACCCACCTCGGCATCCCGCGCGCCGTCCTCACCGCGCGCCTCAACGCCCTGGTCGCGGCCGGGGTGCTGAGCAAGGAGCCGTACCAGCAGGCGCCGCTGCGCCACGGCTATCTGCTCACCGAAACCGGCCTCGAACTCTGGGGGCCGCTCTACCAGTTGAGCCGCTGGGGCGGCCGGCACGCCACCGAGGGCGGCCCGCACCACCTCTTCGCGCACGCCGCCTGCGGCACCGACCTCGACCTCGTCGGCGCCTGCCCGACCTGCGGCGGTTCACCCGTCCCGCCGGCCGAGATCACCATGCGCCCCAACCCCGCCCGCTCGGGCAGTCGCCGCGAGGACCCGGTCTCCCGCGCTTTGGTCGGCCCGCACCCGCTGCTCGAACCGATTGCCTCGGCGGCCGTGCCCGCCTGACCTGTCCGCGCGTCCGCCCGCGTACGCCGACGAGGCCGTCGGCGGGGTGCCGGCGGCCTCGCCCACGGGCCGATGGTCAGGAGTGGAACCGCACCTCCGGGTTGGCGGCGGTCGGCCCGTCGAGCAGCGGCTGCTCGATGCCCTTCAGCTGCAGGTCGAAGAAGGCGCCGACGTACTGGCGGGTGAGCTCGACGGCGCGGCGGGGCGCGATGGTGGCCCCGGGCCCCTGCGGGAGGCTGAGCCCGTCGATGAGCACCGGGAAGTCGGTGAAGCTGGGGTGGATGGTGCCGTCGACGGTCAGCCACCGCTTCCAGCCGTCCAGGTTGGACCAGCTCGTGACCCAGCTGCCGTCCTCGTCGCCGTTGCCCAGCGGGTGGCCCATCATCAGGAACGGCTTGCCGCCGATCCCCGAGGCCGGGACCGGGACGTCCATGGTGCCGTCGAGGTCCACCCCGGCCTGGATCCGGTCGTCGGCGAGCAGTGCCGGGACGGTGGCCGCGCCCCCGGCCGAGTGCCCGGCCATGCCGATCCGGTCGCGGTCGATCATGCGGGCGTAGCGCCAGGCAGGGTGGGGGCGGTCGGTCAGCTGGTCGATGACGAAGGACACGTCCTTCGCCCGGTTCTCGTCCAGGCCCGCCCAGGCCTCGGGGGTCCGGAGCCGCCCGCACATCACGCAGGGCAGTGTCTGCCCGTCCGGGAAGGTGGTCCCGAAGTTCTCGTAGGTGTGATCGACCAGGGCGACCACGTACCCCCGGCTGGTCAGGTCCACGGCGAGGCTGGTCAGTGAGGTCCGCTGCATGGTGAAGCCGGGCGACAGCACCACGAGCGGGTAGTGGCCGCCCTGCGGGCGCGCGCCGGACTCCGCCCAGGTCCGGGTGCCGGTCAACGCCTCGGTCGGGATGGTGGTGCCCGGCAGCTTCGCGTCCAGCAGTGCACGGGCCGCCCCCTCGGTCATGTACGGCGCCGGGCTGCCCGTCCCGGCGTGCGCGGGGTAGTACATCGAGACCATCAGCCGGCGCGGTCCGGCGGACGGCACCCACGGGTCCGGACGGTTCTGGTCCACCAGCTGCAGGACTTCCTGCCCGACCGCGTACCGGCCCGTCGGGCGCGGGAGTTCGATGCGGACGGCGGTCTGGGCGGCGGGTGCGGCGGCCCCGGTGGGCGAGGGCGCGGCGAGGGCCGGCGAGGCGGCGGCGACGGACAACGGCAGCGCGAGCAGCAGGGCGGCGGCGACGGCGGTGGTGCGAAGTCGGCTCATGTCAGCGACGGTAGGCCGCAGGCAGTGAAACTGACGTCCACTCAGAGATGTACTGGTCCCTTCCGGGATGAGCCTGTCGCGACCCCTAGGGGGCGGTGGCCCGGAGCTCCTCCAGGAAGCCGGCCGCCGCACGGGCGTTGGGCACCGCGAGGGCGAGCGGCAGGCCGGCCGAGCGCGTCCGGATCTCCAACTCCCCAAGCGCCGACGCCCGGGCCGACTCCACCTCCGCCCACCGGTAGGCCTCCGTCGCCGTGAGCGGGTGCGGCGGCCGGTGGACCAGCCCGCCGGCCGTCACCGTCAGCCGCCCCCGTGCGAACCGGACGCTGCCCTCGGTGCGCAGCGTCTCGTGCAGGGCGGCTCGGAGCCCGGGGGAGAGGCGTTCCTCCAGCTCCCGGAACAGTCGGGCCAGCCCGTGCAGATGCTCCAGCACCACCGGCTCGTCCACGCCGGCCAGCCATATTCGTCCCTGCTCACAGGCCCCGCGCCGACCGTCAGGGGAGTATCCGGAGGAGTACTCGGTGGCCTCCAGCGCGCCCCACGGCAGCGGGCGCTCGCCGCCGTCCGCCGCGACCAGCACCAGCCCGCCCTCGTGGATCCGTACCGACCGAAGACCGGGCACCGGCCGCAGCCACCCGAACCCGCTCGCCGCCACCACCGCGACGGCCCCCACCACGGGCGCGGGCCACCACCCGCCGAGCGCCAGACAGGCGGCCACCGCGACCACGGCCGCGCAGGCGTTCACCCACGCCCGCGCCCGCCGGGGCACCGGCCGGAACCGCCGGTACACGCGCACCACCGGCCCGATCCGATCAGCCGGCCCGACCCGGCCGCCCTGACCGACCGGCCCGGACGGACGGACCGTCCGCACCCGCGTCGGCGACCACACCACCGCCACGTCGGCCCCCTTTCGCTCGGCGGACCCATCGGAACCGCAGCTGCCGGATCCATCCCCAGCATCGACCGTCCGCGGCACCTGGCAACAGTGCCAATCGGCACCTTTTGGCCCGAAACGACCTCGCCACCATCATCGCCCCCGGCCCGGAGCCCGCCGCTACCGGGGGTGCCGATGGGCAGGGTCGGGCGCCTCCCGAGCCGACCGTCCGCGCCGGCCCTGCCGCGTCCTGCCTCGCCGTCACCCCGCCGTGGCGAAGTCCGTCTGCAGCCTGCGCAGCAGCGCCGTGCCCGCCGGATCGACCGACCGGCGGGTGTTGGACAGCACCACCACCCCCACCTGCTTCTCGGGGTCGAAGGCCACGAACGAACGGAACCCGCCCGTAGCGCCGTTGTGCCAGATCTGCAGGTGGCCGCCCTGCTGGCTGTGCAGCCGGTGGCCGAGCCAGCCCAGGTGCATCCAGGCGAACAGGTTGACCCGGTGCCTGGTCTCCCGGGTGAGCATGATCGCGGGCGACAGCGGCGCGTCCGACGCGCGGTCGGCGGCCAGCTGGGCTCGCAGGAGTATCGCGAGGTCGGCGGCGGTCGACCGGAGCCCGCCCATGCCCGGCACGGCCGCCAAGTCCCAGTACTGCACCGGCCGCCCACCCTGCGTGTGCCCGTGCGCGAGCCGCCCGGGCCGCTCCGCGTTCCCCCGCACGTGCGTGTCCACCAGCCCCAGCGGCTCGCAGACCTCACGCGTCACCAACTCCTCGTACCCCGTACCGGCCCGGTGCGCGAGGGCCAGGCCGAGCAGCCCCGCGCCGAGGTTGGAGTAGCGGAAGCTGCGCCCGGGCGCGGCCCGCAGCCGTGTCCGGGCGAGCCCGTCCAGCACGTACTCGGTGCTGCAACGGGCGTACGGATCAGGGGCGTTGGGCTTGAGTAGGGCCTTCGCCAGCAGGCCCCGGGGCAGGCGGGGGAGGCCCGCCGTGTGGGTGGCCAGGTGCCGCAGGGTGATCTGCTGCCCGCCCCTGCCGGGGACGACGACCCGGCCGCCCCGCGCGCCGGTGAGCACCTCGGCGAGCGGCTCGTCGAGCCGTACCGTGCCGTCGAGTGCCAGCCGCGCGAGCACGAGCGAGGTGAACACCTTGGTGACGGAGCCGATTTCGAAGATGGTGGACGGCCCGGGCACGCCGCCGCCCGGACCCGACCGCCCGGCAGCGCGGATCTCCGTGTCACCGCCGGCCAGCCCGGCGACGACCGCGCCGACGTGCTGGCCCGCGAGCCGGTCGACCGTCTGTTGCACGACGCGCGCGAGTTCGTTCATGGCATGAGCCTAGGCGGGCCGACCTGCCGGATCGTCAGCCCCAAAAACGATTTCGGCCGTCCCCGATGCTTCTCCAGGCGTACACCCGGCTGCTCCCGGCACGGTACGGCCCCGGACGGCGCAGCCCCGCGCGGCGCGGCCCCGCGGTGCGACCCAGGACGGCACAGCCCCGGACGGTGCCGGCCCGGACGGTGCCGGCCCGGACGGTGCCGGCCCCTCGAGGCGCAGCGCGCAGCTCACCGCGTCAGCGCCGCCCGCAGCCGGGCCGCGACCTCCGCCGCCCCCGCCTCGTCCGGGTACTTCCCCCGGGGCCAGAAGAACCCGCGCAGCCCGTCCTTCGGATTGCGCGGCACCACGTGGACGTGCAGGTGGGGCACCGACTGGCTGATCCGGTTGTTCGCCGCCACGAAGCTGCCCGCCGCGCCCAGCCCTTGCTCGACGGCCGCCGCCACCCGCTGCACCCGCAGGAAGAACGGCCCCACCTCGTCCGCGGGCAGGTCCGCGAGCGTCCGGTGGTGGGCGCGCGGGACCACCAGAACGTGGCCGGGGAACAGCGGCCGGCGGTCCAGGAAGGCCACCGCCGCTTCGTCGTCCAGCACCCGGTGCGCGGGTTCCGCACCCGCCACCACCGCACAGAAGACGCAGTCCATCCGTCCATTCAAGCCACCGGCGGCCGCCCCGGCACCCCGGCAAACCCCCGGGGGCCCGCCGTCACCCGACCGGCCGCCGACCGGGTGCGGCCGCCCGACCGGCGGGCGCACCGTGCTGCAGGGGGCCGGCCGGGCACCCGGCCCGCCGTGCACCCCGGCCCACCGCGAAACCCGGCCCGCCGTGCACCCCGCCTCACCCGCCCCCGCCGGCACGGTGGCCTCACTCGTACCGGTACAGCAGCGCGTCCCGCTCGTTCTGCTCGATCATCTCGATGGTCAGCGCCTCGTCCCGCAGGTGCGAGAGCGTGACCTCCGCCGAGCTCGGCTGCGCGTCCTTGGCGAGCCAGTTCTCCGGCTTCCACGCCGAGGCGCGCAGGAGCGACTTCGGGCAGTGCGCGTACACCTCCTCCACCGCGACCACGATCGCGCTGCGCGGCGGTTTGCCGACGGCGGTCAGCTGGCGCAGCAGCTCCGGGTCGGTGGAGACACAGGCCCGGCCGTTCACCCGCAGCGTGGTGTCCCGGCCGGGGACGACGAAGAGCAGCCCGACCCGGCCGGTCTCCAGGATGTTGTGCAGGGTGTCCAACCGCTTGTTGCCGGTGGCGTCCGGTATGGCCAGGGTGTACTCGTCGAGCACCGAGACCAGCCCGGTCGGTCCGCCGCGCGGGGAGACGTCGCAGTGCCCGGCGGCGTCGGAGCTGGCGACGAAGACCAGCGAGGAGCAGGCGATCAGACGCTGCGCGACCTCGTGCAGGTGGCCGACCTGCTTGCGGCGCGCGTGGTCGCCGGGCTGCTCGTAGATCTCGCGCAGCTGGCCGGGATCGCTGAGGGCGCCCGCGCGGAGGGCCTCGAACAGGTCGCCCGGCCGGTCCGGACGGGTGCTTGACGGAACGACAGCTTCCGGTGTGGTGGTCATACCGCGAATTTAGCCGAGGGCCCCCGGGGCGCCGCCGGCCGAGCTGCGGCCGACCGTGCCGGGGCCTCCGGTCGAACCCCGGCCGACCCCTCACCAGCGGTTTTCCGCTGATAATGGGGCCAGGGACTCCAGCCAGCCGGAGGTGGTGGTCGTGATCGTAAGAATCTGGGCCGGGCAGGTGCTGGCCGGTCGTATCGAGGAGTTCTGCGATCACCTGGCCGCCCAGGTGATCCCGCAGCTGGGGCGGACGGACGGCTGCCTCGGCGGTGAGCTGCTGCGCTCGGTGTCGGAGGAGAACGGGCACCGGGTGCTGGTGGTGAGCCGCTGGCGCGACGAGGAGGCCCTGCGCGGGTACGCCGGGCCGATGTGGCGGATCCGGCCGGTCTGGTCGGAGGGCGAGCTGCGCTACCTCGCGCACCCGCCGGAGGTCACCCACTTCCTGCAGATCACCACACCCGCCACACGCTGAACCGCTCCGAACCCGCTGCGCCACACGCTGAGCCGCTCCGAACCCGCTGCGCGACACGCTGAACCGCTCCGAACACCCGGAACCGCTCGCCACACGCTGAACCGCTCCGGCCGCTCCGAACCACTCCGGGCGGCCGGCCTCACACCATCAACGGCACCGGGTGGATCTCGTCGGCCGGGTGCCCGCTACGGCTGTGGACCCGCTGCACGGCTTCCTTGGTGGGCGCGTCGGAGAGGCAGTACACCGTGCCCGACTCCGGGTCCGCCCACGCCTGCTCGAAGTGGACGCCTTCCTCGCCCTCGACCGCCAGGTCGGCCGCGTGGGCCTGCCTGAGCTGCTCGGCCGTGATCCCGGTCATCCCGTGGTGGACGTCCATGAACTTCGCCATCGCCCTCGCCTCCGTAGCTTCGGTGCGTCACCGGCAGGGCCCCACCTACCAGCCTCACCCCCGCCGACCGCCTCCGCCACCAGACCGGATCCCGGAAGGAGCGCGTAGCCCCCCGCCGGGCATTCCCCGCAGGTTCGTGAAACAGACCACAGCGAAAGCCCCTCCCTGCCCTTGCGCCGACCGTGGCAGAATGACCGCATCAGCAGTGACGTTCAGCGCACTCCGGGGTCGGTGAAAATCCGAACCGGCGGTTACAGTCCGCGACCCGTCCGCAGCCAGCGGCCGGTTGACCAGGTGAAATTCCTGGACCGACGGTTAAAGTCCGGATGGGAGGCGTGCGCGGGCGGACGAAGAGCAGTACCCGTGGTCCATCGTTACCGGACCGGACCGCGGTCAGGTGAACGACGGGAGAGCAGTGTCTCCCGGGCCGGGTGAGCGATCTCCCGGCGGCCTCGGCATCCCGGCGACGGGTCGTGCCGTCGGCTCGCGCACCGTTGCCCGTCCGTGTCATCTCCCTCTGCCGCCCCGGAGTCCGCGCCCCAAACGCGAGGAGAACCCGGGTGTTCACCGGCATCATCGAAGAGCTCGGCGAGGTCGTGTCGATCGAGGAGATCGGCGACTCCTCGCGAATCCGCCTGCGCGGCCCGGTGGTCTGTGCGGACGCGGGTCACGGCGACTCCATCGCGGTCAACGGCGTCTGCCTGACCGTCGTCGACTCCCCGGCGGAACTGGCCGCGGGCACCGGTGAGTTCAGCGCCGACGTGATGGCCGAGACGCTGCACCGTTCCAGCCTCGGCGAGCTGAAGCCCGGTTCCCGGGTCAACCTGGAGCGCGCGATGGCGCTGGGCGCCCGGCTCGGCGGCCACCTCGTGCAGGGCCATGTCGACGCCGCCGGGCGGCTGTTGAGCCGTGAGCCCGGCGAGCGCGACGCGAACGGCGAACTGCGCTGGGAGGTGCTGCGGTTCTCGCTGCCCGACACCATCTCCCGCTACCTGGTGGAGAAGGGCTCGATCACGGTCGACGGCGTCAGCCTCACCGTGGTGGAGGCCGCCCGGGACAGCTTCACCGTCAGCCTCATTCCGGCCACCCTCGCGCTGACCACGCTCGGCGCCAAGGCCGTCGGCGAGAGCGTCAACCTGGAGGTGGACGTGCTCGCCAAGTACGTCGAACGCCTCCTGGAGTCCCGCACCCTGCCCAACCTGCCGGGCCTGCCCAACCTGCCTGACCTGCCGGGCGCGCAGAACCCGCAGGGCCCGCAGAACCCGTCGATCGACGAAACCCCGGGGGAGTCCAAGTGAGCTGGCTCAGTGGAGAGGCGTTCACCGTCTTCGGTGAACACGTGAAGTGGGCCGACATGTTCGGCAACCTGCTCGGATTCGCCGGCCTCGCGCTCGGCTGGCGCCGCTCGGTCTGGAGCTGGCCGGTCCAGCTGCTGTCCGGCGCGGTGCTGATCACCGCCTACCTCGGGGGCCACGTGCCCGGCCTGATCGGCAAGCAGCTGATCGTGATCGCCACCGCCGCCTGGGGCTGGGCGCAGTGGCGGCGGGGCCGCCGGGACTCCGGCACCATCGCCGTACGGTTCGCCAGTTGGCCCGAGCGGCTGGCGCTGGCGGCCGGCACTGCGGCCGGCACGGTCGCGCTCGCGCTGCTCTTCACCTCCTTCCCCAGCCTGTCCTGGAGCCCCTGGTCGGACGCCTACATCTTCGTCGGCACGCTGGCCGCGATGGTGGCCCAGGCCCGCGGCTGGCTGGAGTTCTGGTTCGCCTGGATCGCCGTGGACATCGTCGGCGTCCCGCTCGCCTTCAACAGCGGCTACACCTTCTCCGGCCTCACCTACTCCGTCTACTTCGTCCTGGTGCTGCTCGGCCTGCGCTCGTGGTGGCTGAGCACCCGTGAGCCGCGTACCAACTCCGCCACCGTCCCGCAGGGAGCCACGGCATGACCGAGAACCAGTCCGAGCAGAGCGCCGCCGAGGTCGAGCTCGTCCTCGACCCGGTCGAGCGGGCGATCGCCGACATCGCCCTCGGCCGCGCGGTGGTCGTGGTCGACGACGAGGACCGCGAGAACGAGGGCGACATCGTCTTCGCCGCCTCCGCCGCCACCCCCGAGCTGATGGCCTTCACCATCCGCTACAGCTCCGGTGTGATCTGCGCGCCGATGACCGGCGAGGAGCTGGACCGCCTCAAGCTCCCGCCGATGACCCAGGTCAACGAGGACCGCAAGGGCACCGCCTACACCGTCTCGGTGGACGCCCGCGAGGGGGTCGACACCGGGATCTCCGCCGCCGACCGCGCCCGCACCGTCCGGCTGCTGTCCTCGCCCGGCACCGAGGCCGGCGACCTGACCCGCCCCGGGCACGTCTTCCCGCTGCGCGCGGTCGAGGGCGGCGTGCTGGTCCGCCCCGGCCACACCGAGGCCGCCGTCGACCTGGCCCGGCTCGCCGGGCTGCCGCCGGCCGGCGCGATCGCCGAGGTGGTCAACGACGACGGCACCATGGCCCGGCTGCCCGAGCTGGTCGTCTTCGCCCGCGAGCACGGCCTCGCGATCATCTCCATCGAGGACCTGATCGCCTACCGCCGCCGTACCGAGCTGCACGTCGACCGGGCCGCCGTCACCGCCCTGCCCACCGTGCACGGCGAGTTCACCGCCGTCGGCTACCAGGGCACCCTCGACGGTGTCGAGCACATCGCCCTGGTCGCCGGCGGCCTGGACTCCGAGGGGCAGCTGCCGGACGGCGAGGACGTCCTGGTGCGGGTCCACTCCGAGTGCCTGACCGGTGACGTCCTCGGCTCGCTGCGCTGCGACTGCGGCCCGCAGCTGGAGGCCTCGCTGCGGCGGGTCGCCGAGGCCGGCCGCGGCGTGGTGCTGTACCTGCGCGGGCACGAGGGGCGGGGGATCGGTCTGGCCCACAAGCTGCGCGCGTACGAGCTGCAGGAGCAGGGGCGCGACACCGTCGACGCCAACCTGGACCTCGGCCTGCCCGCCGACGCCCGCGACTACAGCATCGCGGCGCAGATGCTGGTGGACCTCGGCGTCCGCTCGCTCACCCTGCTGACCAACAACCCGCGGAAGCAGACCGCGCTCACCGAGCACGGGCTCAAGGTCAAGGGGCGCGAGGCGGTCGAGATCGCGCCCGGCGAGCACAACCTGCGCTACCTGCGGACCAAGCGCGACCGGATGGGCCACGACCTGCCCGGCCTCGGCTCCTGACCCACCACCGACCACTGCGTCCACCGACCACTGCGTCCACCGACCATTCCGTACGAAGGACAGGTAACAACATGAGCGGCCACGGAGCCCCCGAGCTGACCATCGAAGGCGCGGCCGACCTCAAGGTCGCCGTCATCGCCGCCCAGTGGCACGACAAGGTGATGAACGGCCTGCTGGACGGCGCCCACCGCGCGCTCAAGGAGCTGGGTATCGCCGAGCCGACCGTGCTGCGCGTCCCCGGCACCTTCGAACTGCCGGTCGCCGCCAAGCGCCTCGCCGACGGCGGCTACGACGCCGTGGTGGCCCTCGGCGTGGTGATCCGCGGTGGTACCCCGCACTTCGACTACGTCTGCCAGGCCGCCACCGTCGGCCTCACCCAGGTCAGCGTCGACACCGGCGTCCCGGTCGGCTTCGGCGTACTGACCTGCGACAACGAGGAGCAGGCGATCGACCGGGCCGGACTGCCGGGCTCCGCCGAGGACAAGGGCCACGAGGCCGTCACCGCCGCCGTCGCCACCGCCGCGGTGCTGCGCGCCGCGCTCTGACGGCAGCCCGTACGGTCCCGGACCGCGGACGTCCACCGGACTGTCCACGGTCCGGGACCGTTTACCGTCCGTCCGCCCGCACGCCGTAAGGTGGGCCCATCATGGCTTCGAAGACATTCGAGGAGCTCTTCGCCGAGCTCCAGCAGAAGGCCGCCACCGGCGACCCCTCGTCCTCCCGTACCGCGCAGCTCGTCCAGCAGGGCGTCCATGCGATCGGCAAGAAGGTCGTCGAGGAGGCCGCCGAGGTTTGGATGGCCGCCGAGTTCCAGTCGGACGAGCAGACGGCGGAGGAGATCTCGCAGCTCCTCTACCACCTTCAGGTGATGATGATCGCCCGTGGGCTGACGCTCGACGACGTCTACAAGTACCTCTGACCCGAGTACCCGAGTACCCGAGTACCCGAGTACCCGAGTACCCGAGTACCCGAACCCGTCGAGTACCCCGAACACCCTCGAGTACCCCGAGCATCCCGAACAGCTCCCGCTCCGTGGAGCACACCCCTCCCCCCAGGTAAGGAAGCGACCTCCCATGCTGCGCATCGCCGTCCCCAACAAGGGTTCTCTCTCGGGTCCCGCGGCGGAGATGCTCCATGAGGCCGGCTACCGGCAGCGGAAGGACCCGAAGGAGCTCGTTCTCGTCGACCCGAACAACGAGGTCGAGTTCTTCTTCCTGCGCCCGCGCGACATCGCCGTCTACGTCGGCTCCGGCCGCCTGGACGTCGGCATCACCGGCCGCGACCTGCTGCTGGACTCGCACTCCAACGCCGAGGAGGTGCTCGCCCTCGGCTTCGCCGGGTCGACCTTCCGCTTCGCGCGCCCCGAGGGCGTGGCGGTCGAGGACGTCAAGGGCCTGGAGGGCCTGCGGATCGCGACCTCCTACACCGGCCTGGTCGAGCAGCACCTGGCGGACCACGGGGTGAAGGCGACGGTCACCAAGCTGGACGGCGCGGTCGAGACCGCGGTGCAGCTCGGCGTCGCCGACGTGATCGCCGACGTGGTGGAGACCGGCACCAGCCTGCGCAACGCGGGCCTGGAGGTGTTCGGCGAGCCGATCCTGGTCTCGGACTCCGTGGTGATCCGCCCCAAGGGCGCGGGCGAGGACCCGCGGGTGGAGCAGTTCCTGCGCCGCCTCCAGGGTGTGCTGGTGGCCCGCCGCTACGTGCTGATGGACTACGACATCCGCGCCGAGAGCGTCAGCGCGGCCGTGGGGCTCACCCCCGGTCTGGAGTCGCCGACCGTCTCGCCGCTGCACACCGAGGGCTGGGTCGCGGTGCGCGCGATGGTGCTCCGCAAGGAGGCCCAGCGGATCATGGACGACCTGTGGGGCATCGGCGCCCGGGCCATCCTGGTCACCAACATCCACGCCTGCCGCCTCTGACCTGCTCGCACGCCCGCGAGTAAAGAACGGTTCAATGGGGCGGGGAAGCCGGTCGGCGTCCCCGCCCCATCGTGCTGCCGCCACCAGAACCACCCCGGAGACCCCACGTGTCCACGCCGCCCGTCGAGTTCCCCGTCACCTGGGCGCCGCGCCGCACCCGCGTCGTGCTGCTGCCGGTCTGCGTCGTGCTGGTGGTGCTGTTCGCCGTGCTGGCCGTGCTGCTCCCGGCGAACTGGCAGCTCAACGACCGGATCATGATGACGGCCAGCGGCGTCCTGTTCGCCGCCGTCGGCCTGATGCTGGCCCGCCCCCGGGTGAGCGCCGACGCGGACGGCGTGACGGTGGTCAACTTCGTGCGCAGCCGCCGGCTCGCCTGGGCCGAGATCGTCCGGGTCAACTTCCGCCAGGGCGATCCGTGGGCGACCCTCGACCTCGCCGACGGCACCTCGCTCGCCGTGGTCGGCATCCAGTCCGGCGTCGGCAAGGCGCAGGCGATCGCGGACGCCCGCGCGCTGCGCGACCTCGTCGAGCACCACGCCGAGGCCTGAGCCCGGCACGGGCAGGCCCCCGACCTGCGGTTCCGGGGGCCAGAGGGGCCCGAACACGCTTCCAGCGTCCGTCCGGCTATGGTCTACGCTGGTAAAAGCAGGGCAAAGTTCGCCCTGCCCTGAAGCGAGCGCCCAAGCGGGTGCGCTGAGCGACCCTCCACAGCGCCCGCCGAAGCGACCGACCGCACCGACCTGAGGAGTGACACTCCCCCTCGATGGACGATCCGTCCGGTAGTACCTGCGCCGCCTCACTTCCGCCCCGCGGAAGGCAGGCGGCACTGTGATCACCGCCTGGCTGCTGTTGTTCGCAGCCGTTCTCCTGATCCTCGCCAACGGCCTGTTCGTGGCCGCCGAGTTCGCCTTCGTGACGGTCGAGCGCGGGGCGGTGGAACGTTCCGCCAAGTCGGGCGACGCCCAGTCCGGCCGCGTCGCCAGGGCCCTGCGACACCTCTCCTTCGAGCTCTCCGGGGCCCAGCTCGGCATCACCGTCACCTCGCTGGTGGTCGGCATGCTCGCCGAGCCGGCCCTGTCGACGCTGCTCGCGCCCGTCATGTCCGGCCTCGGCGTGCCCGATTCGGCGGCCCGCGGTGTCGCCGTGGTCGTCGGCATGGTGCTGGCCACCGTCGTCCAGATGGTGATCGGCGAGCTGGTCCCGAAGAACTGGGCGATCTCCCGCCCGCTGCAGGTGGCCCGCGCGGTCGTCGCCCCGCACATGGCCTTCTCCTTCGTCTGCCGCCCGCTGATCAGCTTCCTCAACGGCGCCGCCGACCGTACGGTCCGGGCCTTCGGCATCGAGCCGCAGGAGGAGCTGGGCCACGCCCGGACCCCGGCCGAGCTGGTCTCGCTGGCCCGGCACTCGGCCAAGGCCGGCGCGATAGACGAGGAGTCGGCGACCCTGTTCGTCCGCACCCTGGGCCTGGGCGAGCTGACCGCCGAGTCCGTGATGACCCCGCGGGTCGACGTGGCCGCGCTCCAGCGCGATGCCACCGCCTCCGACGTCCTCAACCTGACCCGGGCCACCGGCCTGTCCCGCTTCCCGGTCTACACCGACAGCCTGGACGAGGTCACCGGCATCGTGACGCTCAAGGACGCCCTCGCCGTCCCGGCCGCCCGACGCGGCCTGGTACGGGTCGTCGAGCTGTCCTCGCCGCCGCTGCTGGTGCCCGAGACCCTGCCCGCCGAGGTGCTGCTCGAACGGCTGCGCCGGCTCCAGCCGATGGCCATCGTGGTCGACGAGTACGGCGGCACCGCCGGCGTCGTGACCGTCGAGGACATCGTCGAGGAGATCGTCGGCGAGGTGCAGGACGAGCACGACCCCGACGACCACCCCGAACTGTTCCCGCTGCCGCCGGTCAACGGCCTGCCGGTCTGGGAGGCCGACGGCCGCGCCCGGATCGACCAGTTGGAGGGCATCGGCCTGAACGCCCCGGACGGCCCGTACGAGACGCTGGCCGGCCTGGTCGCCGACCTGCTCGGCAAGCTCCCCGAGGTGGGCGAGCAGGCCGAGCTGCCCGGCTGGCGGCTCACCGTGACCGGTGTCGACCGCCACCGCACCAGCCGGGTCCGGGTGGCCCGGACCACCGCGCCCGCGTCGTTCGGCGAGGACGGGGAGGACGCCCGATGACCGCGCTCCAACTGGCCGTCGCGCTCCTGCTCCTACTCGGCAACGCCTTCTTCGTCGGCGCCGAGTTCGCCGTCGTGTCGGTGCGCCGCAGCCAGATCGAGCCGCTCGCGCAGGCCGGGCACAAGCGTGCCCGCACCGTGCTGCACGCGCTGTCCAACGTCTCCGCGATGCTGGCCGCCGCCCAGCTCGGCATCACCGTCTGCTCGCTGGGCCTCGGTGCGCTCGCCGAGCCGACCATCGCCTCCCTGCTGGAGGGGCCGTTCCACGCGATCGGCGTCCCGCCCGGCCTGATGCACCCGCTCTCGTACGGGATCTCGCTCGCCGTCGTGGTGTTCCTGCACATGGTGATGGGCGAGATGGTGCCGAAGAACATGGCGATGGCCGGTCCGGAGAAGGCCGCGCTCTGGCTGGGCCCGCCGCTGGACCGGCTGGCCCGCTGGCTCGCCCCGGTGATCAGGCTGCTGAACGCCTTCGCCAACGGCGTGCTGAAGCTGTTCCGGGTCGACTCCAAGGACGAGGTCGAGTCGGTCTTCACCACCGAGCAGCTGATGTACCTGCTGGCCGACTCCCGGGACGCCGGCCTGCTCGACGAGGAGCGCCAGGAGCGCCTGGAGGACGCGCTGGAGCTCGGCCGCCGCCCGGTCACCGAGGTGCTGCTCAAGCCCGAGCAACTGGTCACCGTGGACACCAAGGCGACCGCCGCCGCGGTCGAGGAGCTCGCCCTGCGCACCGGCTTCTCGCGCTTCCCGGTCACCGACGGCGACCCGGCCGGGCACGGCTACCTCGGCTACCTGCACCTCAAGGACATCCTCGACGTGGAGGACCCCTCGGCGCCGATCCCGGCCCGCCTGTGGCGGCCGATCACGGTGCTGCGCGGCGGCCTCCCGCTGGACGACGCCCTCGGCGCGATGCGCCGCGCGGCCTGCCACCTGGCCGCCGTGCTGGACCAGGACGGGCGCACGCTCGGCGTGGTCATGCTGGAGGACGTCCTGGAGGAGCTGATCGGCGAGATGCACGACCCGGACCACCGCGCCACCGCCTGAGGGCCGGTCGTCGCGCCCCGGCGTTCCCGGTTTCGCTGACGGCGTGTCCGCTCCCGGCGATTCTGCCCAGAGCATGCAGCCGTTCCCTGCCGGCCGTCCTCGGAGGAGAGTGGCCGGCATGAGACTTCTCCTGCTGGGTGGAACCAAGTTCGTCGGGCGGGTCGTCGCCGAGGAGGCGCTGGCCCGGGGATGGGACGTGACGGCGCTCAACCGCGGCACGCAGCCCGCCCCCGAGGGCGTCCGGGTGCTGAAGGGCGACCGCACGGCCGAGGACGGGCTCGTGGCGCTCGGGACGGGGGAGTGGGACGCCGTGGTGGACACCTGGTCCTGGGCCCCGGCCGCGGTGCGCGACAGCGCCCGGGCCCTGAAGGGCCGGGTCGGCCACTACGCGTACGTCTCCAGCCGCTCGGTGTACGACTACCCGCTGGTGGCCGACGCCGCCGAATCGGCGCCGGTGGTGGCCTCCTCGCCGGACCTCACCGGCGAGGTGCCCTACGCCGAGGCCAAGCGCGGCGCCGAGCTGGCTCTGGAGGCGGAGTACGGCGGACAGGCGCTGCTGGCCCGCGCCGGACTGATCCTCGGCCCGCACGAGAACATCGGCCGGCTGCCCTGGTGGCTGAACCGGATCGCCAAGGGCGGGCCGGTGCTCGCCCCCGGGCCGCGCGAGCTGGCCCTGCAGTACATCGACGCCCGCGACCTCGCGGCCTGGACCCTGGACGCGACGGCTGCCCGCCTCGGCGGCCCGTACAACGTGGTCAGCCCGTCCGGGCACGCCACCATGGCGGAGCTGCTGGAGGCCGGCGTACGGGTCACCGGCTCGGACGCCGAACTGCGCTGGACCGACGCCGAGCGGATCCTGGCGGCGGGCGTCGAGCCGTGGACCGAGCTGCCGATCTGGCTGGCGCCGGGCGAGCTGTACGAGTTCCTGCACACCGGCTCGGTCGAGCGCGCGGTCGGCGCCGGGCTGCGCTGCCGCCCGGTGGCGGAGACGGTCGAGGACACCTGGGCCTGGCTGCAGGGGATCGGCGGCACCGCCCCGCAGCGCGCCGACCGGGTCGCGGTCGGGCTCGACCCCGAGCGGGAGGCCGCGCTGCTCAAGGGCTGAGCGCGCGTTGCTCAAGGCCTGAGCCGGGCGGCCGGGGACCCAGGGCCGGTCCGGGGGCGGGGCTCAGCCCCGGCCGTCGATCAGCTCCCCGTACGCCTGGACGAGGTCCGGCAGCCGCAGCGTGGCCAGGTCCTCGCGGCCCGGCGGCTCGCGCAGCAGCGACAGCCGCAGGTCCCGGTAGGCGCAGGACTTCTCGTACAGGGTGCGGATGAACCGGCCGTTGCCCAGCTCGTCGATCCAGCCCTCGCGGACGACGTGGGTGCAGATGCTGGCCAGTTCCTCGGCGGCGTCCTCGTCCCAGCCGTCGCCGTCCCGGCCGGCCAGCGCGGCTCCGATCGCGGTCAGCTCGCCGGGGCGGTAGCTCGGGAAGTCGACCCTCGTGGTGAAGCGGGAGTTGAGGCCGGGGTTGGTGGCGAGCAGCCGGTTCATGCCCTCCGGGTAGCCGGCCAGGATCACCACCAGCCGGTCCCGGTTGTCCTCGGCGCGCTTGAGCAGCACCTGGAGTGCCTCGTCGCCGTACGCGTCGCCCTTGGTGTAGCCGGAGTTGGAGAGGCTGTACGCCTCGTCGATGAACAGCACGCCGTCCAGTGCGGAGTCGATCAGCTCGTTCGCCTTGACCGCGGTCTGTCCGAGGAACTCGCCCACCAGATCGGCACGTTGGGCCTCCACCAGGTGGTCGCCGGAGAGCAGGCCGAGGGCGTGGAAGACCCGGCCGAGGATGCGGGCCACGGTGGTCTTGCCGGTGCCGGAGGGGCCGGAGAAGACGAAGTGGCGCTTGGGCGGCTGGACCGGCAGGCCCTGTTCGGCCCGCAGTCGCGACATCCTCAACTGGGCCGACAGTGCGCGCACTTGGCGCTTGACCGGCTCCATGCCGACCATCAGCGAGAGCTCGGCCAGAGCGGCGTCCAACTCGCGCTCGTCACCGTTCGGCCGCGGCGCGGGCGCGGCGGCCGAACGGGGCTGGGCCTGGCCGCGCACGGGCAGCGGCGGCGGCGCGGCGGGGCCGAGCGGGCCGACGGGGGCGCCCGAACCGGAGCGCTCCCCGGTGGCCAGTGGGGCGCCGTCCGGCAGAGCCCCGCCGGGCAGGGCGCCGTCCGGCAGAGCCCCGTCGGTCAGGACGCCGTCGATCAACGCCCCGTCGGGCAGGACCTCCGCCGCCGGGCCCCCGCCGACCAGGCCGGCGTCCGTCGAGGGCCCGCCGCTCAGCACGCCGTCGCCGGAGACGGTCGCGCCGTCCAGCCGGGCCCCGTCCCCGAAGTCCTCGTCGTAGCCCGGACCGGCGACGTACCCGATGTCGTCCAGGAAGCCCGCCTCGACGCCCGGCCCGCCCGGTGCGTCGTTCTCGACCCCGCCCGCGTCCGAACGCCCGCCCGCCGACAGCCCGCCTGGCGCCGGCCCGTCCGCCGGTTGTCCGTCCGCCAGCAGTCCGTCCGTGAGCGCGTCCTCGGCCGAGATGGCGGCCAGCCGCGTCGCGGTGTCCATGAACGCCGGGTCCGCCCGGTGCACCGCCCGGTAGAGCGGCAGGGCCGCCGCGCTGCGCCCGGCGCCCTCGTACGCCCGCGCCAGCCAGTACCGCAGTTCCTTGCGCTGCGGTTGCTCGGAGCGGCAGCGGGCCAGTGAGGCGGCCAGCGGCACCTGGGCCTGCGCGCACATGTCGAGGCGCACCCGTGCCATGCCGGCGAACAGCCCGGCCTCGATGCCGAGCAGCGGGTCGTCCAGCAGCCGGTCGGTGTCCCGGATCAGCTGCTCCCAGTCCTTGAGCAGATAGGAGCGGCAGGCGTACAGGAACCGGGCGGCCGGGTCCTCGCTGGGTGCCGGGCACTGCTCCAACGCCCGGTCCAGCTCGGCCAGATGGCGGCCGTCCAGCCAGTGCGAGGCGTGTGCCAGGGCGAGGTCGCGGGCGTCCTCGAGGACGGGCTGCACCCACCAGCCCAGCCAGTACCAGGAGCTGAGCGGCCGTCGGTGCAGCCGCCGTTGCTCGCCGAACCGCTTCTGGTTGCGGTACATCGCCAGCAGCGCCGCCGAGGTGTCGCTGCGCAGCGCGTGCAGGCCGAGCCAGGCGTCGGCCATGCCAGGGTCCAGTCGGACGGCGGCCCGGAACTCCTCCTCGGCCCGGGCGTAGGCGCCGGCCGTGTAGGCGTCCATGGCGCGCATCCAGGCCCGGTCGGCGAGTCGGTCCGGGCTGCCCGCCGTGTTGTCGGAACTGTCCACCGTCGTCACTCACGCCCCCCGCGGTGTGGCCCGGGGCTCGGCCGGCGAGTCGTCTGTGTCCAGCCTGGCCGGTGGTCGTCGAGCCCCCTGCGGCGCATGTGCGCCTGCCAGGAATCGTACCGGCGCGGGGCTGATCCGGAAGGGTGCCGCACAGGGTCAAATGCGATCGCGCGAGCGGCTGTTGAGCAGCCGGGCACCGGAACGAGCGGCGGGGGAGCGAGATTCGGAAGGGGACCGAACGGCGCCCCCGGCTCACGGGGGAACAAGCCGGGGACGCCGGGTCCGATGCGGCCGGAAGCTTTCGTTCCGGCGGCTGAGGAGAACCTAAGTCCTGGTGATGTCGCAGGTCAAGGCACTGTTGAAGGTTCACCGACGGTGCCCGGCACGATCCGGCCGGTCACCCCGTCGACGTGCGTCGCGGCGTACGGACGACTCGGGTCGGCGGCGAAATGCGCCGATTCGGCCCGGGCCCAGCCCGCCCAGAACTCGGCCAGATCCGGACCGTCCCGCTCCTCGCCGCGCCGACGGGCCGCGTCGGCGTCCAGCTCCATCCAGACCACCCGGGCCAGCCACGGCCGCACCGCCCGCCGCCCGGCGCCGACCCCCTCCACCAGCACCACCGGGGCGACCGGCACCTCGGCCGTGCCCGCGAAGCGGCGCAGCGACCAGTCGTACACCCGGTACGCGGCGTCCCGCCCGGCCGACAGCGGCTCCAGCACCTGCTCGCGCAGCCGCCCGGTCCACTCGAAGAGCTCCTCGTGCGTGGCCAGGTCGTCCAGGTGGACCACCGGCGCCCCGCCGAGCGCCGCCGCCAGCCGGCCGGCGAAGGTCGTCTTGCCGGAGCCGGCGTGCCCGTCCACCGCGACCAGCCGCACCGGACCGCAGGACGGCGGCAGCGCGCGCAGCTCGGCCGCGAGGGCGCTCAGCCCGTCGCCGGGAGTGTGCCGTGCGGCGGAGGAGGGCCGAGCGGGGGAGGAGGTACCGGAAGCAGCCACATCGTCAACCCTACGGTGCCGTATCCCACCACTGCGGACAGTTCATCTGTGCAGGTCGTGACGGCAGCGCGGGTTTCGGGCATACTCGCTTCGCCACGACTGTGAACGGCCGTTCACCGCAACCCGGTGCCGGTCGGTCGGTCGTGCCCCATCTGCGCCGCACCCGCCAACACCTCGGCCCGGCGCCCAATCGAGGAGGCGACCGCCGCCATGACCCCCTCCCCTGTGAAAGCCGTGGAGCGCCAGCTGCCCAGCGAGGAGGCCCGCGAGCTGCTGAGCCTCACCCGGGACCTGGTGCAGCGCGAGCTGCAGCCGCGTGCCGCGGAGGACGAGTCCGCCGGCCGCTTCCCGCGGGAGGTCTTCCGCACCCTCGGCGAGGCCGGCCTGCTCTCCCTCCCGTACGACGAGAAGTACGGCGGCGGCGAGCAGCCCTACGAGGTGTACCTGCAGGTGCTGGAGGAGCTGGCGGCCGGCTGGCTGGCCATCGGCCTCGGTGTCAGCGTGCACACCCTGTCCTGCCACGCGCTGGCCACCTTCGGCACCGACGAGCAGCGCGACACGTGGCTGCCCGGCATGCTCTCCGGTGAGCAGCTCGGCGCCTACTGCCTCTCCGAGCCGCAGTCCGGCTCGGACGCGGCCGCGCTGCGCACCCGCGCCGACCTCGACGGCGAGGCGTACGTGGTGAACGGCACCAAGGCGTGGATCACCCACGGCGGGCAGGCGGACTTCTACAGCGCCATGGTGCGCACTGGCGGCGCGGGCGCCAAGGGCATCAGCTGCCTGCTGGTCCCCGGCACCCAGCAGGGCCTGTCGGCGGCCCCGCCGGAGCACAAGATGGGCATGCGCTCCTCGCCGACCGCCCAGCTGCACTTCGACGGCGCCCGGGTTCCCCGCGAGCGGCTGGTCGGCGAGGAGGGCCAGGGCTTCCAGATCGCGCTCGCCGCGCTGGACTCCGGCCGCCTCGGCATCGCCGCCTGCGCGATCGGCGTCGCCCAGGCCGCGCTCGACCTCGCGGTCGACTACGCGCGCACCCGGCGCCAGTTCGGCCGCCCGATCGCCGAGTTCCAGGGCCTGTCCTTCATGCTCGCCGACATGGCCACCCAGATCGAGGCCGGCCGCTCGCTCTACCTGTCCGCCGCGCGCCTGAAGGACGCGGGCCGGTCGTTCTCCAAGGAGGCGGCGATGGCCAAGCTGTTCTGCACCGACGCGGCGATGCGGGTGGCCACCGACGCCGTCCAGGTGCTCGGCGGCTACGGCTACACCCAGGACTTCCCGGCCGAGCGCTTCATGCGCGAGGCCAAGGTGCTGCAGATCGTCGAGGGCACCAACCAGATCCAGCGCCTGGTGATCGGCCGCCACCTCACGAAGGGCTGACGCCCGCCGAAGGCCTGGTGGCCGCCGAAGGCCCGGTGATCGCCGAAAACCGCCGCCGAAGGCCCGAGCCTTCCCCCCAACGGCCTCCGGCCGTCACTCCAGGGTGCGGAGTGACGGCCGGAGGCGTTCCTGACGGATCGTCAACTCGCGTGCTCGGGGCGGATGGTCAGCGTCGGACGAGCCGGCGGCGCTGCTCCGGGATGGAGCAGAGTGCGGCGACGGTCGGGGTCGAGGGGATGGGGGGCACCGCCGGGTCGACCGCCGCGATCCGCACCGGACGGTGCGCCACCGCGTGCGAGAACGGCTGGGTGCGCCAGTCCAGTTCGTTCGGGAGCTTGAACAGCGCGTCGAACCCGGCCGGTTCGGTGTCCTCGGGAGCCTCCACCTCGGCCAGGTCGTCGGTGGGCGCGCCCGAACCGGGGCAGATCGCGGGGGCGAAGGGGTTCCAGGCGGTCGGCAGCAGGGCGTGCTGCGGCAGCCGCTCCTCGTCCGACACCAGGCCGATCGGGCGGCGGCACTCGGGGCAGTTGACCCGGAAGATCTCCCAGGTCTCGGCCTCGCCGGGGTCGGTGCCCGGCGCGTGGTCGACCGCGAGGTCGTCGCGGCCGGTCATATCGTCGGTCTCGTCGGCGCCCAGCACGCGCTGGTCAGTAGCAGGCATGAGGATCCCCCTAGGATCGGGCCCGGCGTGGTCATCCAGGGCCACAACCAGCACTTCCCTGTGATCCGGACTCATAATCCTGCGGTGGTGTGCACCGTGATGCACCGGGTGTGTCCTTGGCCACACCGGCTGCCACATGCGCCCGGCACGTGCCCGCGTGGCACCTGCAATCCCTCTCCGTGCCACCTCGTGCGCCCCCCGTGCTCCCGACCGGGTAGGTTTGCGGACTGTGGAGGATCTCGACCAACGCATCGTCCAGCTGCTCCTCGAGGACGGCCGGATGAGCTACACGGACCTGGGCAAGGCCACCGGCCTGTCCACCTCGGCGGTGCACCAGCGCGTGCGCCGCCTCGAACAGCGCGGGGTGATCCGCGGCTACACCGCGATCATCGACCCCGACGCCGTCGACCTGGCGCTGACCGCGTTCATCTCGGTCAAGCCGTTCGACCCCAGCGCGCCGGACGACACCCCCGAACGCCTGGCCGGCCTGCCCGAGATCGAGGCCTGCCACAGCGTCGCCGGCGACGAGAACTACATCCTCAAGGTCCGTGTCGGCGCCCCCGGCGACCTCGAGGACCTGCTCGCCCGCATCCGCAGCGCCGCCGGCGTGTCCACCCGCACCACCGTCGTGCTCTCCACCCCGTACGAGGCGCGACCCCCGAAGCTCTGAGCCCGAACAGCCGAGGTGCAGACTTAGCGGCATGACCGAACGCACCCCACGGACCGTCCTGCTGCGCGGCGGCGCCGTCTACAGCCCCGCCGACCCCTTCGCCACCGCGATGCTCGTGGAGGGCGAGCACATCGCCTGGGTCGGCAGCGACGGCGCCGCCGAGGCGTACGCCGCGACCGTCGACGAGATCGTGGAGCTGGACGGCGCCCTGGTCACCCCCGCCTTCGTGGACGCCCACGTGCACGCCACCGCCACCGGTCTGGCGCTCACCGGCCTCGACCTCACCGGCAGCCCCTCGCTGGCCGCCGCCCTGGAAGCCGTCACCGCCTTCGTCGACGCCCGGTCCGAGTCCGGCGGGGTGCTGATCGGCCACGGCTGGGACGAGACCGGCTGGCCCGAGGGCCGCCCGCCCACGCTCGCCGAACTCGACGCGGCCGCCCGGGGCGCCGCGCTCTACCTCTCCCGCACCGACGTGCACTCCGCGCTCGCCACCACCGCGCTGCGCACCCTCACCGAGGGCCTGGCCGGGCGGCCCGGGCACGACCCCGAGGGCCCGCTCACCAAGGACGCCCACCACGCCGTCCGGCAGACCGCGCTCGCCCGCCTCACCCCCGAGCAGCGCCGCCGCGCCCAGCGCGCCACCCTGGCCCGCGCCGCCGAACTCGGCATCGGCGCCCTGCACGAGTGCGCCGGCCCGGAGATCTCCTCGGAGCAGGACCTGGCCGCCCTGCTGGCCCTGGCCGCCGACGGCGAGGGGCCCGAAGTCTTCGGCTACTGGGGCGAGTCGGGCGGGGTCGAGACGGCCCGCCGGCTCGGCGCGGTGGGCGCCGGCGGCGACCTCTTCGTGGACGGCGCGATCGGCTCGCGCACCGCCTGCCTGCACACCCCGTACGCGGACGCCGAGCACACCGGCACCGCCTATCTGACCGCCGGGCAGGTCGCGGACCACGTCACCGCCTGCACCGAGGCCGGGCTGCAGGCCGGCTTCCACGCCATCGGCGACGCGGCCGTGGCCGCCGTCATCGAGGGTGTCCGGGCGGCCGGCGAACGGGTCGGCGCCGGCCGGGTCAAGGCCCTGCGCCACCGCGTCGAGCACGCCGAGGCGCTGGATGACAAGTCCATCGCCGCCTTCGCCGAACTCGGCCTCACCGCCTCCGTCCAGCCCGCCTTCGACGCCGCCTGGGGCGGCCCGGAGGGTATGTACGTCCAGCGCCTGGGCGCCGAGCGGGCCGCCACCCTCAACCCCTTCGCGGCCCTGCTGCGGGCCGGCGTCCCGCTGGCCTTCGGCTCGGACGCCCCGGTCACCCCGCTCGACCCCTGGGGCACCGTCCGCGCGGCGGCCTTCCACCGGACCCTGGACCACCGGATCTCGGTGCGCGCCGCCTTCACCGCCCACACCCGCGGCGGCTGGCGCGCGATCGGCCGCGACCAGGACGGGGTGCTGGTGCCCGGCGCGGTCGCCAGCTACGCGGTCTGGGCCGCCGGCGACCTGGTCGTCCAGGCCCCCGACTCCCGGGTGGCCGGCTGGTCCACCGACCCGCGCTCCGGCACCCCCGGCCTGCCCGACCTCACCCCGGGCCACCCGCTGCCGACCTGCCTGCGCACGGTGGTCCGCGGCCGCACGGTCCACCAGCGCTGACGGGCCCACCCGTGCTGACAGTCCACCGGCGTCGGCGGTCCACCGGCGCTGACGGGCCACCAGCGATAACGAGGTGAAGCGGCGGCGCACCGCCCCGTAGGTTGATCACCATGACGACCCACCCGCTGGTACCCGCGGACTTCGCCGTCCCACGCGAGCTGCTCGCCCCGGAGTTCCGCCTGGAACCCCTGGGCGAGCAGCACAACGCCTCCGACCACGCCGCCTGGACCGGCAGC
Organism: Kitasatospora sp. NPDC034035; assembly: GCF_055575755.1. NCBI lineage: Bacteria > Bacillati > Actinomycetota > Actinomycetes > Kitasatosporales > Streptomycetaceae > Kitasatospora > Kitasatospora sp. NPDC034035. The sequence goes on from NZ_JBVISA010000038.1 coordinate 58,601, forward strand.
ATCGACCACATCCGGGCCACCCCCGGCTTCGTCGGCCGGGACTGGCCGCCCACCGACGGGATGCCGCCGGAGCGCAACCTCGCCGACCTGCGCCGCCACGCCGCCGACTTCGCCGCGCGCACCGGCTTCACCTACACCGTCCTGGAGCCGGACCGGGACGAGGTGATCGGCTGCGTCTACATCTACCCGGACCGCGAGGACCCGGCCGCGGTCACCGTCAGCTCCTGGGTCCGCGCCGACCGGGCCCACCTGGACGCCCCCCTGTACCGAGCCGTCTCCGCCTGGCTCGCCGGGCACTGGCCGTTGGGCCCGGTCCGCTACTCCGAGCGCTGACCACGCGAGGGGCCGCGGGTACGGCCGGGCCCTACCACCCTCACCGCACGTCCCACCGTCGTTCCGGGGTACCTTCTTCGCACAGCGTCCGAACAGCAAGCCCCAGGAAGATGGTGCGCCGGTGGCCATTCCCGTCACCCAGGAGCGGTCCGGGACCGCACCCGAGTCCCAGGAGCCGGCGCCCCGACCGGGCCGCGGCGCCCGTGCCGTCGCCAAGGTGCGGGCCGGGCTGCCCCGGACGGGCCTGGCGGCGCTGGCCGGCCTGCTGCTCGCCCTCGCCTTCCCGCCGTACGACCTCTGGCCGCTGTCCCTGCTCGGCGTCGCCGCGCTCTCGCTGCTCACCCGGGGCCGCACATTCCGCGAGGGCCTGTGGACGGGCTTCGCCTTCGGCCTGCCGTTCTTCCTGATGCTGCTCAGCTGGCTGCGGGTGGTCGGCTGGGACGCCACGGTCGGGCTGTCCGTCGTCGAGGCGCTGTTCCTGGCCCTGCTCGGCGGCGCACTGGCCGTCACCTCCCGGCTGCCCGGCTGGCCGCTGTGGGCGGCCTGCCTCTGGATCACCCAGGAATGGGCCCGTGACCGGCTGCCGCTCGGCGGCTTCCCCTGGGGCCGGCTCGCCTTCGCCAACACCGCCACCCCGTACACCCCGCTGGCCGCGCTCGGCGGCGCGCCGCTGGTGACCTTCGCGGTCGCCCTCTCCGGCGCCCTGCTCGCCTGGGCCGTCCTGCGCCTGCGCGGGCCGGCCAAGGCCCCGAAGGCGGCCGCGCTGGCGGCGCTCGGCGCGGTCGCCGCGCTGCTCTGCGGCTACCTCGTCCCGGTGCCCACCGCCGCGGCCGACACCGTGAAGGTCGCCATCGTCCAGGGCAACGTGCCCAACCCGGGCATGGACTTCCTCGGCCGCCCGATGATGGTCCTCAACAACCACGCCTCGGCCACCGAGCGCCTCGCCGCCGACATCGCGGCCGGCAAGGTCGAGCGCCCCGACGTCGTGATCTGGCCGGAGAACTCCTCCGACCTCGACCCGTTCAGCGACCCACTGGCCCGGGAGCGCATCGACGAGGCCGTCAAGGCGGTCGGCGTGCCCACCCTGGTCGGCACCCTGGTGGACGGCCCGGACGCGCAGCACGTCCAGAACGAGGGCATCGTCTGGGACCCGCAGACCGGCCCCGGCGCCTCCTACACCAAGCAGCACCCCGTCCCGTTCGGCGAGTACGTCCCCTTCCGCGCCCAGCTGATGAAGGTGATCACCCGCCTCCAGCGGGTCGCCCGGGACTTCTACCCCGGCGACCACAACGGCGTGATGCAGCTCGGCCCGGCCCGGATCGGCGACGTCATCTGCTTCGAGGTGGCCTACGACGAGATCGTCCGCGACACCGTGGACAGCGGCGCCCGCGTCCTGGTCGTCCAGACCAACAACGCGACCTACGCCAGGACCGGGCAGCCCGAGCAGCAGCTCGCGATGAGCCGGCTGCGGGCCGTCGAACACGGCCGGGCGGTGCTGATCGCCGCCACCAGCGGCATCAGCGCGGTGATCTCCCCGGACGGCACCGTCCAGCAGCGCACCGAGGAGCTGACCCCCGCCGAGCTGTCGGCGACCGTCCCGCTGCGCGACGGCACCACGGTGGCCGACCGGGTCGGCGTCGCCCCGGAGTGGACGCTGGCGATCGGCGGCCTGCTGGCCTGCGCCGCCGGAGTGCTGGTCGGACGCCGCAGGAAGGCCGCCGCCGGAACACCGGCCGAGCAGGATTCGTTGGACCAGGTGGTGCCGTAGCCGGCCCGGACCTCCCGTGCGGCGCGCAGAGCACCGCCTGGAGTGGATTCGTACCGTGACCCAGCAAGCTGCCCCCACCCGTCCGGCCCCGCGCGGAAGGCTCCGCCGGGTGCTGCCGTTGCTGATCACCGCCTGGCTGGTGCTGGAGATCTGGCTGCTGGTCCAGGTCGGCTCGTGGCTGGGCGGGCTCACCGTCCTGCTGCTGCTCATCGCGGGCGCCCTGATCGGCGGCTCGGTGATCAAGAGGGCCGGGCTGAAGGCGCTGTCGGCGGCGATCGAGCAGAGCAAGGACCCGCAGTCCGAGCAGCCGCAGACCGGCACCAGCATGACGGTGCTGGCGGGCGTCCTGCTGATCGTCCCCGGCTTCCTGTCGGACCTGGTGGCCCTGACCCTGCTGTTCCCGCCCACCCGGGCGCTGTGGCGGGCGGCCGGGCGCCGGCTCACCGACAAGGCGCTGCACAGCACCGGCGTCGTCGGCGCCGGCCCGCTCGCGGACGCCGTGCGGCTGCAGGAGCAGCTGCGCATCCACCGCCCGGACGGCAAGGTGATCCAGGGCGAGGTCGTCGAGCCGGAGGCCGGCCCGCGCGGCCCGCAGGGCCCGGACACCACCTACCGTCCGCCGATCACCGGCTGACGCGGGCCGTCGGCCCCTCGGACGGGGACGGCTCGGGGCCACCCGGCCGCGGGCCAGTTGGCCCTGAGCCTCAGCCGAGCCACCCGAGCCGTCAGCCACCCGAGCGTGGACAACGCGAAAGGGACCCTGGAAACCAGGGTCCCTTTTCGCGTCCTCCCGCGCGGGGCGGGAGCGATGTCAGGCGCTCTTGCGGGTGTCCCGCGGGTGTACCGCGAGGTTCATCCCTCCGGAGCGGAGCACGGCCAGCCGCTCGGCCAGCACCTCCTCCAGCTCCTCGCGCGTCCGGCGCTCCATCAGCATGTCCCAATGGGTGCGCGTCGGCTTGGTCTTCTTCTCCTCCGGCTCGTCACCGTCGAGAAGTGCTGCTTCCTGGCCACAGAAGCGACATTCCCAGGTCGAGGGGATCTCCGCCTCGACCGAGAAAGGAACCTCGAATCGGTGTCCGTTCTGACATGCGTACTCGACGGTCTGGCGGGGAGCCAGATCGATACCACGGTCGGTCTCGTAGCTAGTGGCCCCGAGTCGCGTGCCGCGGAGAGCTCGCTCGCTCATGAATCGTGCCTCCCGGGCTTATGGCCCACAGGACTAGTGGTCGCTGTTCTTCGTCGTTCGGTCAACGCTCGGCTTCCGACGAAGATTCCCGTCCCGGGACATGCGTCGTCTGTTGTGCCGCCCCTGTTTGTACCCACCTGCGCCCGATTTGTCACATCTGGCCGGTGATATCACCCCAGGTGTCACCTATTTCACATCTGGTGATCGTGCGGACTTTCTGTGACGAGCCTACCGGGACGGGTTTCGACAGCCTCCGCCGCCCCCGGCCCCGACCCGATCCGGAGCCGTGGCGGGTCAGGAGATCGGGCGCGAGCGGATCATCGGTTCGCCCTTGGCCAGGTCGACCGGACGGGACTGCGGGGCCGGATCGGCGGGGGCGACCAGCGGCGGGCGCTCCGGGCGGGGCGGCACGCCGGCGGCCGCCTCGGTGCGGGTGTCGCGGTGCGGCAGCAGGGCGATGACCGCGTCCCGCAGCTGGGCCGGGGCCTCGTCGTCCAGCGGGTCGACGGTGGCGGGCACCTGCAGCCGGACCGGGGTGCCGTTGCCGATCCGAGCGTAGCCGCGGCCGACCGGGGCCTGTGCGGCGGGCACGATGTCCAGCGGTGCGCCGAGCGCGGCGCGGCTGTCGTCCGGGCCGGCCGGGCCGAGCACCACGCGGGCCCGGGTGGTGGCGCGGACGGTCGGGGTGATCCGGTCCCGGGCCTCCATGTCGTCGGCGATCACCACGGTGACCCGGGCGGCCCGGCCGTGCCGCAGCGGGAGCTCCAGCAGGTCCTGGGGGTCGGGGCGGCCCTCGGCCTGGGCGAGCTCGCTCAGCTCGGTCGGGTGGTCCAGCAGCAGCCAGAGCGGCCGGGTGGCGTCCTCGGGCGGGGCGGAGCCGGCGTGCCGGGCGGCGTTGAGCGCGGTGAGCCGGCGGTCGGTCTCCTGGGCGGCCCACTCCAGGGCGGCCAGGGCGCCGTGCAGGCTGGTCTCCACGGTGTGCACGCCGGGCCGGTTCACCAGGCAGGCGTGCTCCCCGGTGCCCGCGCCGTCGACCACCACCAGGTCGGCGTACGGGAGGGCCTGCAGCGCGATCGAGCGGAGCAGGCTGGACGTGCCGTAGCCGGTGACGCCGAGCGCCAGCAGGTGCGGCTCGGAGGAGCGCGGGCCGGCGCGCCAGACCACCGGCGGTTGCGGGACGGTCGTGCCGCCCTGGGTGACCGGGATGGTCCGGGCGGAGCCGTCCTCGTCGGTGAAGCCCAGCACGATCTCGCCGGGGGCGGCCACGAAGCGCTGGGCGACGACGTCGGTGGGCAGCGGGGCGAGTGCGGCGATCCGCAGCCGGTTGGACTCCTCGTCCCAGTCGAAGCGGTACTCGCGGGCCCGGCCCGCCTTGCCCTGGACGACCTGCTCGATCCGGGCCCGGGCGGCCGGCTCGGTGTCGGTGAAGTAGGCCGGGTAGTCGAGCTCCAGCCGGGAGAGCCGGCCCTCGCCGTCGAACTCCCAGGAGCCGAAGGCGTTCTTGTAGCTGCCCTCGAAGTGGTACAGCGGGTTGGCGTCCTCGGGGCCGCACAGGTACGGGGTGAGCGCGGCGTAGAGGGCGCCGAGCTTGACGTCGGCGACGTCCGGCGCGGGCGGGGCGGACGGCCCCTTGGGGCCCCGGCCGGCCCAGGCGGCGCTGGCCATCAGGGCGATCAGGGCGAACAGCAGGCCGTGCGGCAGCAGGTAGATGCCGACCAGCATCGCGGCGGTCAGGAAGACCGTCGGACCGCGGCGCTCCTTGGGGGTGGCCTGCCAGCGGCCCTTGGCCCAGGCGGCGTGGTGGCGCATGCCGCGCCCGATGACGGAGAGCGGGGCGAACATGTCGGAGGCGTGGTCCCCGGCGGTCCGGGCGATCTCGCGGCCCTTGCTGAGGTGGCGGTGGAGCGGCATTCCTTGACTCCCCGGGCGAGTGGGACGGGTGGGGTGCGACGGGCGGGGTGCGGAAGTGGGGTACGACGGGGCCCGGGGGCGGTGGGATCCGCGCCCGGGCCGGTACGGGGGAGTGGCAGCGGCTAGAACCTGATGCCGCTGAGCAGGCTCGCGAGGCTGGCGCCGCCCGCGGTGATGCTGGGGGCGATCGACGAGCCGGCGATGTAGAAGCCGAGCAGGGCGCAGACGATGGCGTGGGAGACCTTCAGTCCGTCCCGGCGGAAGAAGAGAAAGGCGATGGTGCCAAACAGGACGATGCCGGAAATCGAGAGGATCACGATCCGCTCCTCGGGAGGGGGGACAAGCGGGGGGTGTTACGGAAAGTGCGTTAATCGTGACAAAAAGTAATAGATGATGGAACGGGGCAAATGGGTGGTTCTGCCGTTCAATACCGTTCCGGACGCCGGACGGCGGTATGCGAACCGGCGGGGGTGGGGACCGGTCGCCGTGGGATTCGGTGCGTCAAGGCATTCCCGGGGGGTGGGCGGGAAGCTTCCGGGGGGTCCGGGAAGTTCGCTCGAATGGCTGCGCGACCCGCGTGGCCGCGTGTCGTCGCGGGCCCCGACCGTCATCCGGATCACGGACACCGGCTGGCCCGCTCCGGCAGCGGCCGCTACCGTGCCCTGGGCGCAGCCCCGAGACCGCCCGACGACCCGACCGGAAAGGCCGCCCGCCATGACCGACGCCGCCAGCCAGCAGCCCGCCGACGCCCCCGACGCCCCCGACGCCGAGGTGATCGCGCTGGCCGGGAAGATCTTCGACGCCGCCCGGGCCGGGGCGACCGACACCCTGGCCGCCTACCTGGACGCCGGCGCCCCGGCCGACCTCACCAACGACCGCGGCGACACCCTCGTCATGCTCGCCGCGTACCACGGCCACGCCGCCACCGTCGAGACGCTGCTCCGGCACGGCGCCGACCCGAACCTCGCCAACGACCGCGGCCAGACCCCGCTGGCCGGCGCCGTCTTCAAGGGCGCCGAGGACGTGCTCGCCGCCCTGCTGGCCGGCGGCGCCGACCCGCAGGCCGGCACCCCGAGCGCCCTCGACACCGCCCGGATGTTCGGCAAGGAGGACCTGGTCGCCCGGTTCGAGGCTCGCTGAGCGGAGATCGTAGGCTTTTCAACCATGGACACCACCGCCACCCAGGACACCGGCACCGTCGACTTCCGCATCACCGGCTTCGCCCACGCCGACGCCCAGGCACTGTCGGCGGAGGTGCAGCAGGAGTACGTCCGCCGCTACGGCGACCCCGACTTCACCGAGATGCACGCCGAGGACTTCGACGCGCCGGCCGGGCTGTTCCTGATCGCCTACCTGGACGGCCGCCCGGTCGCCTGCGGCGGCTGGCGGGCCAAGGAGGCCGGCGGCCCGGACGCGCTGCGCGAGGGCGACGCCGAGCTGAAGCGGATGTTCGTCGTCCCGGACGCCCGCGGCCGCGGCCTGGCCAGGGCGCTGCTGCGCCGCCTGGAGCAGACCGCGGTCGAGGCCGGCCGTACCCGGTTCATCCTGGAGACCGGCACCCAGCAGCCCGAGGCCATCGCGCTCTACAAGTCCGAGGGCTACACGGCGGTCCGCAAGTTCGGCTACTACAAGGACCACCCGCTGGCCGTCTGCCTCGGCAAGGAGCTCGCCGCGGCGGTCTGAGCGGCCGCCCGGCCGGGTAGGCTCCGGTCGCCCTGACGACCGGCCCTGGGGGATGGGATGAGCCACCGAGCACCCGGAGTCGACCGGTTCCCCGCCCTGGCCGCGCCCGGCGGGGAGCTGGACCGGCTGGTCCGCGAGGGCGTGCGCACCGTCGGGGCGGGCGCCGTCTGGGCCGTCGGCGACGCCGGGGGCACGCTCGGCGGCGGCAGCCACGGCGTGCTCGGGCAGGGCCCGTACGCGCGGCTCGCGCCCGGGCCGGACACGCTGTACGACCTCGCCAGCCTCACCAAGATCGTCGCACTCTGGCCCTGCGCCGGGACGCTCCGGCAGTCCGGCCGGCTGCCGCTGGACGAGCCGCTCGGCCGCTGGTGGCCGCCGGCCGCCGGACGGCCCGCCGGCGCGGTGACCGCCCGGCACCTCCTCGCCCACACGGCCGGGCTGCTCCCGTACACCCGCTTCGAGCAGCTCTACGGGCGCGACCCCGCGGCGATCAGGGCCGGGGTGACCGCCGCACCGGCGCACCGGACGCCCGGCACCGCCGTCGAGTACACCGACCGCGCCGCCGTCCTGCTCACCTACCTGGTCGAGGACCTCGGCGGCGCCCCGCTGGACCGACTCGCCGCGCGCTGGGCCTGGCACCCGCTCGGCATGGCCGACACCCGATTCGGGCCGCTCGGCCCCGCGCTCGCCGACCGCACGGCCCCCACCGAGTACGACGAGCGGGCCGGCGCACCCCTGCGCGGCGTCGTCCACGACCCCTCGGCCCGGCTGCTCGGCGGCGTCTCCGGCAACGCCGGCGCCTTCTCCACCGCCCGCGACCTCGCCCGCTTCCTCACCGCCGTGCTCGCCCCGCCGCCCGGACTCGCCTGGGGCGGGGCGTGGATCGAGGAGTCGCTGCGCGAGCAGACCGGCGGACTGCGGCCCGCCCGCGGCCTGTCCTGGCTGTACGCCCCCGGCACCGAGCCGGCCGAGGGCACCTTCGTCCACTACGGCTTCACCGGCACCGGTTTCTGGGTCTCCCGGCGGCTCGGCCGCTGGGCGCTGCTGCTCACCAACAAGGTGCACTACGACCGGGTCACCCAGCCGCTGACCGACCTGCGCAACGCCTACCGCCGGCTGGTGTTCGGATGAGGACGGCCCGCGCGGGGTGACGGGCGGTCAGAGGAGCGTGCTCCAGTAGGACCAGAACCGGTTCAGCACCAGCAGCGCGATCACCGCCGCCCACAGCACCGGCAGCGCCCAGTGGTAGCGGGCCGCCTCCCGCACGACCACCCGAAGGCGGGGGCCCACCGGGATCACCCCGCTGCGCAGGTTGTGCAGCGTCGTGTACCAGAACAGCGCCACCACCGTCGCCCACACCACCATGCAGTACGGGCACAGCGCGCCGATCTCGTACAGCGCCTGGTCCACCAGCCAGTGCACGAACACCACACCCAGCGCGGTGCCCGCGTGCAGGCCCAGCCAGAACCAGCGTCGGTACGCGGCACCGGAGAGCAGCCCCGCCCCGATCGCCGCCAGGGCGCCGAAGGCCGCCAGGCCCAGCAGCGGGTTCGGGAAGCCGAAGACCTCCGCCTGCTCGGTGCGCATCACCGAGCCGCAGCTGATCACCGGATTGATGTTGCAGCTGGGGATGTAGGAGGGGTTCTCCAGGATGCGGAGCTTGTCGAAGGTCAGGACGGCCGAGGCGGCCAGACCGATCAGGCCGCCGAGGAACAGCAGGACCGCGTAGGCCCGGCTCGCCCCGACCGGGGCCCGTCCGGCGGCGTCGGGAGCGGGACTGGAGAGGTGCACGGTGGCAGTGGCGGACATGGCAGCACACTCCGGAGGCTGACTGGGAGGGGCCGGCCCGGCCGGGAGTTCGGCCGGGCCGGTGGTGCCGTGCTGAAGGGCGTTGCTACCGGCCGGACTACGGGCCGGACTACGGGCCGGACTACGGGCTGGACTACAGGCCGGCGGCCTGCTTGACCTGGGCGGTGAACTGCTCCGGCGAGACCACGGCCTTGCCGCTGAACAGCGTGACCGGCTTGCCGTCCACCTGCACCGTCGGAGTGCCGGTCACCCCGCTGTCGTTGAACGCGTCGGCGACCTTCGCCGCCCACGGCGCGTAGGTCTTGTCGGTGACCGCCTTCACGAAGGCGTCCGTCTTCAGCCCGGGCACCTGGCCGGCCAGGTCCAGGATGTGGTTGACGTCGCCGAAGCCGTCCTCGCGCTCGTCCGGCTGGTTGGCGTACAGCACGTCGTGGAACTGCTTGAACTTGTCCACGCCCTCGTTCAGCGCGGCGCCCGCGGCGGCCAGCGCGGTGCGCGAACCCTTGCCGCCGAGGTTCTTGTCCAGGAAGGCCGCCAGGTGGAACTCCACCTTGATCTGGCCGTCCTCGGTGAGCTTCTTGACGGTCTCGCCGTTCGCCGCCTCGAAGTGCTTGCAGATCGGGCAGCGGAAGTCCTCGTAGACCTCCATGGTGTGCGGGGCGTCGGCCTTGCCGTAGGTGATCACCGTGCCGTCCGGGCCGCCGGCGTTGGCCGGGACGACCAGCGCGGCCGAGGTGGCGGCCGCGGAGCCCTTGTCGTCCTTGTTCGAGGCCGAGTCGATCGCGACGGCGACACCGCCCGCGAGGGCGAGCACGACAACCGCGGAGACGGTCACGACGATCCGCTGACGGCGCTTGGCGGCCTGCTGCTCGCGGCGCTGCGCCTCCTGGATCCGCTCACGGACACTGATGCGCTGGGCCTGCTGCTTGCCGGGGGCCTGAACCATGGGAATTCAACTCCTGTACGCGGCGCGCGGGTGCGCGCGGGGAACCGCACCGGGTGCGGCGGGGTCGGGGGAACGCGGGAGTCGTGCGCACTGCCTGCGGGCGTACGGGGGCCGTGGTCCGGCCGGGTACGGAAGAAACGATCGGCGTCCGGGAGGGACCCGGTACGGAAGCGATCAGCAGGCAGGCGCGAAAGCCGGCGGGCCACGCCGGGGAGCCGGGCTCAGCACCACGTCCTCGCGGCGTGGCCGCGCGCGGTCCGACACCGGCAGCGGGACCCGCAGCACCGGGCGCGCCGGGGCCGGGACCAGCAGGACGAGCAGGGCGCGCAACGGCCGGGCCAGCGACTCGCGCAGCGCGCGCAGCGCCCGGGCCAGGCCCGACAGGGCCGAGTCGCCCAGCCGCAGCCAGACGGCGGCGGCCAGCGCGATCACCAGGTGCACCAGCAGGAGCAGCAGTTGGGTCACGGCGGGCGCCAACTGCCCGGCGTGGCCCAACGGCCCCGCGAGCAGCGACCCGTCCATCGAACCGCCGCCGCAGACCAGCAGGTTCACCCCGCGCGCGGGGACCTGCCCGGACAGCACCGGCCCACAGCCGGTCTGGCCCAGGTTGAACGTGGTGTTGAGCAGCAGCTCGACCGGGACCATCACGGCGGAGATGTGCAGCAACCGCCGCTCCCCGCCGGCCAGTGCGGCCGCGACCAGGAAGACGGCGACACCCGCCGAGGCCACCAGCGACAGCGGCAGCGGGCGGCCGGTGATGACCACCTGGCCCAACGCGGCCATCGGCACGGCGAGCGCGGTGAACACCGCGGCCCGCAGGGCCCTGGTCGCATGGGTGGAGGTCGTCACGCTCCGGAGTATGCCATGACGCTCACACCCGGCACGAGGGCGCATGGGCCCTTGCCCTTACTCCTGACGCGCCCTCAACGGGACGTGGGGTCGACACCGGCCGCGGCCGGACTAGCCTGGGAAGAGTTCCCGGCGGCCCCGACGAGGGGATGGACGCGCATGGCGAAACCCGAGACCACGGTGGGGCAGGTGCTGTTGGCCCGCGTCGAGGCCCAGGCAGCGGTGCTGGCCGGCCTGGACGACGCCGTCCGGGCCGACGAACCGGACGCCGTGCACAGGATGCGGGTCGCCTGCCGACGGCTGCGCAGCGCCCTGCGGACCTTCCGACGGCTCTTCACCCCCGGCGCGACGGACGAGCTGGTCACGGAGCTGCGCTGGCTGGGCGCCGCCCTCGGCGGCGCGCGCGACCTCGAGGTGCTCGCCGAACGGCTGGCCGCCCAGGCCCGTGAGCTGCCCGCCGAGTGCGGGCCGGAGCGGGTCGCCGCCGCGCTCGAGCGGTGGGGCGAGACCGAGTACCGCCGGGTCCGGCCCGAGGTAGCCGCCGCCCTCGACAGCCCACGCCGGCGGGCCCTCGGCGACGCCCTCACCGCCTTCCTCGCCGACCCGCCGCTGCGCGGCCGGGCCGCCCGTCCCGCCCTTCCCGAGCTGTCCCGGATCGCCGCCCGCGAACAGGACCGCACCGCCGGCCGCGTCCGGGCGGCCCTCGCCGCCGACTCCGAGGACCGCGACCACGCCCTCCACGACGCCCGCAAGGCCGCCAAGCGCGCCCGCTACGCCGGTGAGACCGCCACCCCGGCGGCCGGCGCGCGGGCCGAGCGCTACGTGCGGCGGATGAAGGCCGTCCAGGACGTCCTCGGCGAACACCAGGACGCCGTGGTCGCCGCCGCCACCCTCGCCGCCCAGCCGGTCGCCGCCTCCGAGCGCTTCGGCTACGGCGCCCTGTACGGCCGCCAGCTCGCCGTGGAGGCGGCGGCGCGTGAGCGTCTGCCGGGGGTGTGGAAGCGGGCGGGCAAACGCAAGCTCACCCGGTTCGGGTAGCCGTTCGGCCCGGGCGGCCCGCGCTACGCGGGGCTGAGCCCCGCCGAGCGGGCCGCCTCGCGCAGCAGGTCGCGCAGCATCGTGGTGGTCAGGCGGCCGGTGTTCGTGTTGCGCGGGCTCACGTGGTAGCAGCCGTAGAGCCGCAGCGGCGGGCCGCCGTCACGGGCGGCAAGGTCGACCCGGGCGGCGTGGCCGAAGGCGGGCCTGGGCCGGGGGACCTGCCAGCCGGCGTCCGCGATCACCGGGAGCAGGGCCTGCCAGGCGAAGCCGCCGAGGGCGACCACGGTCCGTACGGTCGGGCGCAGCAGCTGCAGTTCGCGGGTGATCCAGGGACGGCAGGTGTCGCGTTCGGCGGTGCTCGGCTTGTTGTCGGGCGGGGCGCAGCGGACCGGGTCGGTGATCCGCACGCCGTACAGCTCCAGGCCGTCGCCGTAGCGGACGGAGTGCGGGCGGTTGGCGAGCCCGAGGTCGTGGAGCGCCGCGTAGAGCAGGTCGCCGGAGGGGTCGCCGGTGAAGATCCGGCCGGTGCGGTTGGCGCCGTGGGCGGCGGGGGCGAGGCCGACCAGGACGAGCGGGGCGTCGGGCGGGCCGAAGCCGGGGATCGGCCGGGCCCAGTAGTCCCAGTCCTGGTAGGCGCGGCGCTTGGTGCGGGCGGTCTCCTCGCGCCATGCGACCAGGCGGGGGCAGGCCCGGCAGCCGGTGACCACGCGGTCCAGGGCGGCCAGTCCGGTGACCCGGGCGGCGGCCTCGGCGGGGTGGCGGGGGTCGCCGGGATCGTCGGCGGGGGACTGCGGCGTGGCCGTGGGCGGCATGGCCCCGATCCTAGGGGGTCGGCCGCGTCGGGCTCGGGGGTTCCTGACGGTTCCTGCCTGCTCTGAGGGGTTCACCCCGCTATATCCGTCTTCCTTCTGGTATATCCGGTTCGATCCGGCCGCGGCCGGGCAGACGTAGCGTGGAGGCAGTTGCTCCGGTGGCCCCCGGCCCGGCCGGGCCGGCGGTGGCCGGACACGCCGGTGTGCGCGCAGGCCGCGAGGAGGCCGCGATGATCGTCGATGCGGTGCTGGGGGTCCTCGGGGGGCTGGCCGGGCTGGGGGCGCTCTGGGCGGCCATGAGCCTCAGGGTGGTCCAGCAGTTCCAGAAGGGCGTGGTGTTCCGATTCGGGAAGGTGCGCGCCGAGGTGCGCCAGCCCGGGCTGGTGGCCCTGATGCCGGTCGCGGACCGGCTGCGCAGGGTGAACGTGCAGATCGTGACGATGCCGATCCCGGCGCAGGAGGGCATCACCCGGGACAACGTGACCGTGCGGGTCGACGCGGTGGTCTACTTCCGCGTGGTGGACCCGGTCAAGGCGACGGTCAACGTGCAGGACTACAACTTCGCGATCTCCCAGGTCGCGCAGACCTCGCTGCGCTCGATCATCGGCAAGAGCGAGCTGGACGATCTGCTGGCCAACCGGGAACCGATCAACCAGGGGCTGGAGTTGATGATCGACAGCCCGGCGCTGGGCTGGGGCATCGAGATCGACCGGGTGGAGATCAAGGACGTCGCGCTGCCGGAGTCGATGAAGCGCTCGATCGCCCGGCAGGCCGAGGCCGAGCGGGAACGCCGCGCGCGGATCATCACGGCGGACGGCGAGTACCAGGCCTCCGAGCGGCTGTCGGCGGCGGCGGCGGTGATGAGCGCGACCCCGGCCGCCCTCCAACTGCGGCTGCTGCAGACCGTGGTGGAGGTGGCGGCGGAGAAGAACTCGACGCTGGTGCTGCCCTTCCCGGTGGAACTGCTGCGCTTCCTGGACAGCTCGACCGAGGTCCAGCAGCGGAACCTGCTGACGGCCGCCGCGGTCGCCGCCGGGGCGAAGGCCGCGGAGGAGGCCGTGAAGAGCGGGGAGGTCTCCGAGGTCGAACTCGACAAGGAGCCGCCCCCGCACGAACTCCCGCGGCTCGATGATCTGTTGGAGCGCTCGCCGGTGGAGGCCGCGGAATCGCCGGACGGCAGTGCCGGGCGCGGCGCCGGAGCCGAGCCGGAACCGCAGCCCTGAGCGGCGCCCGGTGGCGTCGGCCACACACCCGGACCACGATGGACAGGGGCAGGAAGCCAGGTCAGGAGGCGGACCATGACCAAAGCCAGCGACATCATGCACCCGGGCGCGGAGTGCATCCGCGAGCACGAGACGCTCGCCGCCGCCGCCCGGATCATGCGGGAACGTGACGTGGGCGCCCTGCCCATCTGTGGGCCCGGCGACAAGCTGCTGGGCATCGTGACCGACCGCGACATCGTGCTGCGTTGCGTCGCCGAGGGCCGTGACCCGGCGGCGGTGACGGCGGGCGAGCTGGCGCAGGGGCGGCCGATGACGGTGGAGGCCGACGAGGACTGCGAACAGGTGCTGCGGGTGATGGAGCAGTACCAGGTGCGCCGGCTGCCGGTGATCAACCACCCGGAGCACAAGCTGGTCGGCATGATCAGCGAGGCGGACATCGCGCGCGGTATGCCGCAGTCCCGGGTGGCCGAGTTCGTGTCGGCGGTCTGCGCGGAGGAGGCGCCCTCGCCGACCGCCCTGAGCTGACACCGCCGTACGCAACCGCCGTACGCACGCGGGCTGTGGCCCCGCCCTCGCCGGGCGGGGCCGCAGCCGTGGCGTCAGCCCAGGGCGTAGACGGTGGTGGCGTGGGCGGCGGGCTCCTCGGTTCCCTCGGCCCCCTCGGGGGTGAGGGTGATGTCGAGGAAGGCGATCCGGCGGCCGAGCTTGGTGATCCGGGCGTGCACCAGGACGTCCTGCCCGACGACCGCCCGCTGGAAGGTGGTGGACTGCTGGACGGTGGTCATCGGGCCGAAGCCGCCGCGCGCGGCCGAGATCGCGACCACGCAGGCGGTGTCGGCGGCGGCCATCAGCGCCTGGCCGGACAGCCCGCCGCCCTCGCGGGCGAGCTGGTCGGACCAGGGCAGCCGCAGCACGGCGTGCCGCTCGCCGGTCTCGACGGCGGACAGGCCGAGAGCCTGCACCCAGGGGGCGAAGTGGTCGGCCAGGAGCTTGTCCGCCTCGGCGGTGGTGAGGGTCATCGCGCCATTGTGGCGGGGGTGTTGGCGCGGTGTCAGGAGGTCGGCGCGGCCAGGGTGTCGAGGTGGCGGTGGAGCGCCGCGCGCAGGTCCACCGGACCGACCAGGTCGGGGTGCCGGACGTGTCGGGGCCTTCCTCGCCGGGCGCGCGTAGTCACTCGGGGTGGCGCAGCTCCCTGGCGATCAGCTCCGCCAGGTGCAACGCCTGCCTGCCGTCGGCGAGTTGGGCGATCTGGGTGCGGCAGCTGAAGCCGTCCGCCAGCACCACCGTCTCCGGCCCGGCCGCCCGGACCTCGGGCAGCAGCACCCGCTCGGCGATCGCCTCGGACACCTCGAAGTGCCCGCTTTCGAAGCCGAAGTTACCCGCCAGCCCGCAGCAGCCGGAATCCAACACCCGGTTGTGCAGGCCCAGTCGGGCCTCGACCCGGCGGTCCGCGGCGCTGCCGAGCACCGCGTGCTGGTGGCAGTGGGTCTGGGTGACGGCGTCCAGCGGGATCCGCGGGAGCGGGGCGTCCGGGGCGTACTCGTCGATGAACTCGGCGAAGGTGCGGGTGCGTTCGGCGAGCGGGCGGCCGTCCGGGCCGAGCAGCCGGGGCAGGTCCTCGCGCAGGGTGGCCGTGCAGCTGGGGTCCAGGCCGACCACAGGGGTGTCGGCCTGGAGCCCGTCCGCCGCCAGCACCCGCAGGCTGCGCCGCAACACCCGGCGGGCGGTGCCGAGTTGGCCGGTGGAGTGCCAGGTGAGGCCGCAGCAGACCGGGCCCGAGGGCAGCCGGACGTCGAAGCCCAGGTGCTCCAGCACCTCGACGGCCGAGCGCAGGACGTTCGGCTGCAGGTGGTCGGAGAAGGTGTCCGGCCACAGCAGCACCGGCCGTGCGCCCGCCGGTGCCGGGTGCGTGGCGCGGTGCCGCCGGTACCAGGCGGTGAAGGTCTGCGGCGGGAACACCGGCAGCACCCGGCGCGGGTCGATCCCGCCGAGCCGCTTGAGCGTCCCGCCGAGCGGTGAGCGGGCCAGTGTGTTGGCGGCCCCGGGCGCGAGCGCGACGGCCCGCAGCCAGAGCGGCAGCCAGCCCATCGAGTAGTGCGAGCGCGGGCGTGGCCGGTGCCGGTAGTGCTGGTACAGGAACTCCGTCTTGTAGGTCGCCATGTCGACGTGCACCGGACAGTCGCTCGCGCAGCCCTTGCAGCTCAGGCAGAGGTCCAGCGCCTCCCGGACCTCCTCGGACCGCCAGCCGTCGGGGATCGCGTCCCCCCGCAGCATCTCGGCGAGCAGCCGCGCCCGGCCCCGGGTGGAGTGCCGTTCCTCGCCGGTGGCCATGTAGCTCGGGCACATCACCCCGGTGGTCGGGTCCACGCACTTGGCGACGCCCACGCAGCGGTGCACCGCCTTGGCCAGGCTCCCGCCGTCCTGCTCGTACGGCAGGGCGAGCGGCAGCGGGCGGCGCGGGGCGGTGACGAAGCGCAGGTCGGCGTCGAGCGGGCGCGGGTCGACCAGGGCGCCCGGGTTGAGCAGGTTCTCCGGGTCCCAGATCCGTTTGAACTCGCCGAACAGGTCGATGACTTCAGGCGGGTACATGCGTGGCAGCAGTTCGGCGCGGGCCTGCCCGTCGCCGTGCTCGCCGGAGAGCGAACCGCCGTACGAGACCGCCAGATCGGCCGCCTGCTCCAGGAACTCCCGGAAGACCAGTACCCCTTGGGGCTGGTCCAGCGGGAAGTCGATCCGCAGGTGCACGCAGCCGTCGCCGAAGTGCCCGTACGGGACGCCGCGCAGGCTGTGCCGGCGCAGCAGGGCGCGCAGGTCCCGCAGGTAGTCGCCGAGCCGCTCGGGCGGGACGGCGGAGTCCTCCCAGCCGGGCCAGGCCTCCCCGCCCCCGGGCAGCCGGGTGACGATCCCGGCGCCGGCCTCCCGGACGGCCCACAGCTGGCGCTGCTCGGCGGCGTCGGTGACCAGGGCGACGGTGGCCGAACGCTCGCGGCGCACCGCGTCGGCGAGCCGGCGCGCGGCCTGGTAGGCCTCCAGCGGGGTGGCGCCGCCCGTCTCCAGGAACAGCCAGCACTCCCCGGCGGGCAGCCGGTCCAGCGCGGGTGGGCGGGGGCCGGCGGCCAGCAGCGCGGCGATCAGGTCGGCCGCCATGCCCTCGGCGGTCAGCGGCCCGAACGGCAACAGCGCGGGGACGGCGTCGGCGGCGGCGCCCTCGTCGGGGTAGCCCGCCACCACCAGGGCGCGCGCGGGCGGGTCCTCGACGAGGCGGACGGTGGCGCCGAGCAGCAGCGCACAGGTGCCCTCGGTGCCGGTGAGCGCCCGGGCGAGGTCGTGGCCGTGCTCGGGCAGCAGCGCGTCCAGCGGGTAGCCGGAGGTGCGGCGCGGCAGCCGCGGCATCCCCTGGCGGATGGTGGCGAGGTTGCGGTCGGTGAACTCCTGGAGCCGCGTGTGGAGTTCGCCGACCCTGCCGGGCAGGGCGCGCAGCGCCGCGCGCTCCTGCGAGCCGAGCCGGCCGCCGACGGTCAGCTCGGTGCCGTCGGCGAGCAGCAGCTCCAGCCGCTCGACGTTGTCGGCGGTGCGCCCCCAGGCGAGCGAGTGCGAGCCGCAGGAGTCGTTGCCGATCATGCCGCCGATGGTGCAGCGGCTGTGCGTGGACGGGTCCGGGCCGAAGCGCAGCCCGTACGGTTTGGCGGCGCGCTGGAGGTCGTCCAGGACGGTGCCGGGCCGCACGCGCGCGGTACGGGCCTGCGGGTCGATCTCCAGGACCTCGCCGAGGTGGCGGCGGAAGTCCAGCACCACCGCGCCCGGGCCGATCGCCTGCCCGCCGATGCTGGTCCCGGCGCCGCGCGGCACCACCGGCACGCGGTACTCGCGGCACAGCGCCAGCGTCGTGCGCACGTCGTCCGGGTCGGCAGGCTTGACCACGCCGAGCGGCAGATGCCGGTAGTTGGAGGCGTCGTGGCTGTAGACGGTCCGTTCGGCGGCGCCGAAGCGGACCTCCCCGCGCAGGACGGCGGCCAGCTCACGGGCCAGCTCGGCCCCGGGGACGGCGGACGGACGGCTCACCAGGGACCTCCCGGGCGGTGCGGCGGACACGGCTCCGCCGATGATCGCAGCCGGGGCGCCGCCCGGGTACCGGGCGCGACGGGGGTACCACCGACGGAGTGTCGGGTGACCCTCCCGCGGCCATGATCACCGACTCCGCGCCCGACTCCGCGCCCGACCCCCCCTGGTCGACCCCGCGCCCGACTCTGTGCCCGACCCCGCAGCCGGCTTACTTCCGCCCGGTGAGGGTTCCGCGCGCGATGTGGGAGAGCTTGGCGACTTCGAACGCCGGGTAGGCGCCGCCGGCCAGCAGCGAGAACTTGATCCCCTCGCGGCCGCCCGGCCGGCGGTGGCCCGGCGGCTGGAAGCGGCGGTGGTGCTCGGCGGCCCGGTGGAAGAACTGCGGCCGCTCGGCCCGGGAGACGCAGCCGGCGAGGTCGAAGACGAACAGGTAGTGCCGGATCATCCGGACGAACATCGCGTCGCGCACCGCGTACAGGTGCGGCAGGTCCTCCAGCAGGGCGAAGCTGCGCTCGTACTGCTCGAACAGGTCGAAGACGCTGCTGCCGGGCCCGCCGGCCGGGTGGACGGTCTCCCGGCGGCGCAGCTGGACGCACTCGCGCGGCAGCACGGCGGCCTTCTGCGCGCCGAGCAGGGCCGCGTGCACCACCGGGACCTCCTCGTAGCGGCCGGTCGGGAAGGCGAGCCCCAGCCCCTCCCAGTGGCCGCGGCGGATCAGCCGGTCCCAGCTCAGCGGCGGCGCGCCGAACAGCGCGGGCCGGTCGAACGGCGCGAACACCTCGGGGCCGGCCTCGGCGAGCAGCGCCTCGGCCCCGCCCGGCCAGTCCCGGTCCTGGTGGCGGCGGGAGTGGCCGAACAGCAGGACGTCCACCGGACCGGTCTGCTTGAGCCGGTCGGCGAGCGTCTGGAGCGCGTCCCGGGGCAGCAGGTGGTCGGCGTCGAGGAACAGCAGGTACTCGCCGCTCGCCCGCGCCGCCCCCGCGTTCCGGCCCACCCCGACCCCGACCGACGCGTTCAGGTGCAGCGCCGACACCCGCGGATGCCGCGCCGCGTACGCGTCGGCGAGCTCGCCGGCGGTCTCGGGCGAGCGGTCGGCGACCACGATCACCTCGACGTCGGCCAGGGACTGCGCGAGCAGCGAGTCCAGGCAATCGGCGAGCTGTTTGTGCTGGTCGTAGGCGGAGAGTACGACGCTGATCAGCGGTGAGGGCATGACGCCGGAGCGTAAGAGGGCGCGCGAACCGTGGCAAAGCCCTGACGGTGCGTAATTACGAGCAATTGGCGGCAAATCGTACGACCGTACGCCATATCTTCACGTCGCCTTCCGGACGCGTCCACGTCAGGCGACAGATGCCGCAAGGCCCGCGACGCGGAGTGCGTCGCGGGCCGGGAGGATCGGGCGGGGAGTGCCGAGCCGGGAAAGCCGAGCCGGAGGGTCGGCTTAGGGCGTCCGCCAGTAGGTGCCGAGCTAATCGGTAGTAGCAGGGCAGGCACGGTTCGCCCGATCATGGAGTTCTCTACGCTTCATGATCACC
>NZ_JBVISA010000039.1:0-75758 GCF_055575755.1 Kitasatospora sp. NPDC034035
GTCGCCAGAGCAAAAGAACCAAGGGGAAGAGGAGTGCCCCCCCCGTCGCCAGAAAAAACCCCGCAGGGCCGCACAGGGAGAAGACCTGCTTCCCGCCCCCCCCCCCCACGCGGGTCCCCCGCCGCCCGCCCGAACGGCGGGATCGATGGGTCGGGCTGCCCCGACGCCCCGATGACGCCCCGACTACGCCCCGATCTCGAACGCGGGCGGCTGGAGGCCTGCGAGGCATCCCGTGTCGGGGGCGGTCGGGGTGTCGAAGAACGAACGGGTGATCGACTGTGCGCACGGCGAGTCGGCGAAGACCACGTGGGCGACGTAGGGGACCGTGACCTCGGTGGACCGGCTCAGCGTGCTTGCGGCGTACGGCCCGCTGCTCGGTGCGGTCTGGGCGTCGAACCCGCCGGACAGGACGAGCGACGGAATGTCACTGTGCGTCACGTCCCGGATCGAGGCCGGTGCCGCGGGAACGTCCCAGGCGCGGCAGTCCGCGTGGAGGAAGGCGAGCAGCGGCGCGTTGGCCAGCACCGATTCGGGGAACGACGGGAACTCGCGCCGCCCGCCCTCGATCAACTCGGCCTGGCTCTCGAACGGCGTCCACTCGCTGCAGAAGATGCCGTACGCGAGCCCGTGGGAGGTCCTGCCGATGGCCTGCGGGCTGAGCTTGCCCCCGGCCCACTGTTCGGCGATCCGCTGCGGGTTGCCGTGGGCCAGCTCGTCGATGGAGCGGGGCACTCCGGCCGCCACGTGGGTGGCGGAGACCAGCCAGTTCACCAGGACTCCGCCGTCCAGCACGACCTCCACCGGGCCGGGTTGGCCCGGGACGGTGACGGTGGTGGTGACCGGCTGCGCTTCGAGTTCGCCGACGAGGCGCTCGAAGGTGGCCTTCAGGCCCGGGTAGCGGTCGTTGCAGGCGGCCTGTTGCTCGCAGGCCTTGAACAGGCCGTCGGTGCCCTCCCGGGCGGCTTTCCAGGTGACGGCCCCGCCCGCCAGGGACGGCGGCAGGACGCCGTCGATGCCGACCGACCGGATGCCTTCCGGGTGCAGGCGCATGTAGAGCAGGGCCAGGTCGGTGCCGTAGGAGATGCCGAACACGTTCCACTGGTCGATGCACAGCGCTTCGCGCAGGTCGGCGTAGTCGGCGGCGCTCTCGGTGCCGTTGTAGGCGCTGAGGTCGGCCCCGCGGCCCACCAGTTCGTCGCGGCAGGCCTGTGTCGCCTCGACGTGCAGGCGCCCGGTGGACGGCGCGCCGTAGACGAGGTTGAGGGCGCGCGCGTTGAACTCGTCGATGTTCGGGCAGGTGAGCTGCGGGTCGGCGGAGTAGGTTCCCCGCTGGGACATGAAGATCACGTCCCGGTCGCGGTTCAGGTTGCCGTTGAGCGCCAGCTGGATCTCGGAGACCGCGTCGTCGCCGGGCCCGCCGGCGAGCCACACGATCGGGTCGGGCGCCGGTCTCTTCGTGGCCGCGGGCACGATCTCGACGGCGAGGGTGATCGTCCGCCCGTCGTGCCGGGAGCGGTTCTCGGGCACCGTGAGCGTTCCGCAGCGGGGCCGCTTGACCGGGGGAGCCGGGTCCGCCGTCCGTGGGCAGGGGCCCGGCTGGAAGTGGGCGTGGCCCACCGTCCGGGCCACCGTGCCGAGGCGCTCCGTGGCGCCGGTGTCGGCCTGGGCGGGCACGACGGCGAGGCCGGTGACGAGGACGCCGGCCGTGGCGCCGGCCAGCGTGGCCAGGAGCCGTCGCGCGGTGCGCCGGTGGTGAGGTGGGCGGATGGACATCATGCGGTCTCCGGGTCCGGGGTGATGGTGAACGGTTTGGGGGAGAGCCCGGCCACGCAGCCGGTGTCGGGCGCGGTCGGATGCGTGAGGAAGGAGGCCAGGACGCTCTGCGCGCAGGGCGATTGGGGGACCACCCAGTGGCCGATGCCGGGGATCCGTACGGTGGTCGAGCGGGACAGCGTCCGAGCCGTGAACGGCCCCCAGCTCGCGCCGGTCTTCGAGTCGAAGGTTCCGGAGACGACGAGCGTCGGCACGTCGCTGACGGTGGCCACCCGCTGGATCGCGGTGCGGTCCGGGACGTCCCAGGCGCGGCACAGGTGGTGTTCGAAGGGAAGCTGCGGTGCCTGGGCCAGCACCCGGTCCGGCCACCCGGGGAAGGCCTGGCGCCCGGCCTCCAGCAGGTCGGACTCCGAAAAGCGCGGGACCCACTCGCTGCAGGCCACCGACTGCGTCAGGCCGTGGCCGAACTCGCCGATGGCGCCCACCGCGTCGGCGGCGCGGGCCCGCGCGAACCGCTCCGGGTTGCCGCGGGCGAGTTCGTCGAGCGCGGCGGGGGCGTCGACGGCCTTGACGGTGTTGGCGACCAGCAGGTTCACCATCGCGCCGCCGTCGAGGACGACCTCCACCGGGTCGCCCCCGCTCGGCGGCTGGGCCGTCAGTTTCAGGGGGTGCGCCTCCAGCCGCCGGACCTGCTCCGTCAGGGTGTCCGGGAGGTTCGGGTAGCGGCGCTCGCAGTCGGGCTGGGCCGCGCACGCCGCGAGGATCGCGCCGATCCCCTCCCGGGCGCTGTCCCAGGTCCACGGCAGGCTCACGATCTGCGGGGGCACGACCGAGTCGATCGCCACCGAGCGGATCCCCTCGGGGTGGAGGCGCAGGTAGGTGAGGGCCAGCTCGGTGCCGTAGGAGTACCCGTAGACGTTCCACCGGTCGATGCCCAGGGCCCTGCGCAGATCGGCGAAGTCCGCGGCGTTCTCGGTGGTGTTGTAGGCGCTGAGGTCGACGCCGTCGGCCGTCAGCCGGTCCCGGCACTCCTTCGCCGCGCCCACCAGGCGCCGCCCGGTCGACGGGGCGTCGTAGCGCAGCGCGACGGCTTCCACGGAGAACCGGTCGATCTCCGGGCAGGTGAGGGCCGGCTGCGCGTGGAGCGTCCCGCGCTGGGCCATGACGATCAGATCGCGGTCCCGGTTCACCCCGGCATCGATCAGGAAGGGGATGCTCCCGAACGCGTCGCCGCCGGGACCCCCCTCCATGAACACCACCGGGTCCTGGGCCGGCGTTGCCGACGTGGCCGGGATGATCGCCACGGCCAGCCGGATCGTCCGCCCGTGGTGACGGTGGTGGGTGCGGCTCTCCGGCACCTCCAGCAACCCGCACCGCCCGGGGACCGGCTCGGGTGTCTCCGGGCAGGGCCCGGACACGAAGTGCGCCCGAGCTCCCGGCCAGGGCTCACCGACGGGCGCCGACAGGGCACTGCTCGGCGTCGGCCCGACCGCACCCAGGAAGGCCAGACCGGCGGCGACCAGCGCCGCCCCCGTGCGCGCGCCCCGGGAGCGGCGCCCTGCGCACCGGTACCGTGTCCGCCTTCGTACGAACCCGCCGATCCCGCGAACGGACGGCAGGCAACCCGGACCGGTGTCCTGTTGAACCATGAGATCCCGTCTCTCCGACGTACCCGGCCGCCCCGTCCGGGACGCCGCCGCGGTGCCGCGCCCGCCGCCGCACGGTCCGGGCGGACACCGCACGGCCAGCCTGCGTTCGCGGACGGACGTCCACCACCCGTCGGCGCCACTCGGAGCAGCCCGGTCTCACCCCCGGCGCGGGCAGTGGGGTTCTGGTCGGCCGGAGGGGGCGGAACGGCCGCTATGCTGTCCGGCGATCTTCGGGCTGCATGACGGGATATCGGGGGAGATTCTCATGGGCGACCCCGTGAGGACGCGGTGGCGCCGAGTCCTGCTGACGGAGGCCGTGGTCCTGGCTGCCGCGGCCACTCTAGGCGCCGTGGCCATCCACCGGACGACCACCGGCAGACTCGACCACGGCACCGTATTCACCCAGGGCTCGGGACAACTCGCCGTCAAGCCCGACGAGTTGTTCTCGATCGAGGTATTCGCCTACCAGGGCGCGGGCGACATCTTGACCGGTCCCGGCAGGCCGGTGGCTATTCGCCGGTGACGCCGTCGGCGAGTTCTCGGACGATGTCCAGGTGGCCCGCGTGACGGGCGTACTCCTGCAGGACATGGAACAGGATCCAGCCCAGGGTGGGCCGCGCGGTGCCGTCGTCCGGGAAACGGCCGCCGGCCGCGGCGACGGTGGACAGCGGCGTACCCGACACGACGGCCCGGGTGTACTCGCCGCCCGAGTGCAGCGCGGCCATCAGGTCGGCGGCCGTCTCCTCCGGCGCGACGTACCAGCGGTCCGCCGGCCCGCGGTCGCCCCAGGGCGCCGCGACCTGCTCGCCCCGGAAGCCCCAGCGCAGCCAGCGCTGTTCCATGTGCACGAGGTGCTTCAGCAACTCGATCAGGGTCCACCCGGAAGGGAGCCGACTGACGCGCAGTTCCGCGTCGGACATGCCCTCGACCTTGGCGCCGACCACGGACCGGTAGTAGTCGAGATAGTCCAGCAGCAGCTCGCTGGGGTCGGAGAGTTGCTGGTCCGGCTCGGGCAGGGAGGAAGTCATGCCGCCGAGTCTGCCACGGCACGGACCGGCACCCGCAGGGCGGCCCGCTGACCGGTTCTCGCTGTTCTTCGAGGACCGGTCAGCAGCCGGTGACCCCACGGCACTTACGCAAGGTCACACTGACACGCCCCCGGCGGGGTCCGGCCGATCCCGTGGTGGTCAGCGGCCCGTCGGGGTCTCGCCGCAGAGCAGGGGTTGCAGGAGGGGGACGTACAGGTCGGCGACGTCGTCGGGGTCCAGTCGGGTGAGCCGGTCGGCTTGGACGGTCGCGTAGAGGGCGCCGAGGCCGAGCAGCACGCCGATGGCCATCTCCGCTCGCAGCGGGGCGTCCGGGCCGGGGAGGCGGGCGGCGAGGGCGTCGATGACCTGCGTGCGGAAGTTGGCTCGTGCCTGGCCGCCGAGCTCCAGGTGGTGGCGGGAGAAGGCGATGCGCAGGATCGGGTCGCGGGTCTGGCCGCGTTGGGTGGCGAGCAGGTGCAGGACCATGTGCCGGGCGAGGCGGTCCAGGGGGGCGTCGAAGAGGGCGGTGGCGTCGGCGTCGAAGGTGAAGACCTGGGTGAACAGGTGTTCCTTGGTGCCGTAGTACTTCATCACGAGCGCCGGGCTGACGCCCGCGTCGTCGGCGATGGCGGCGATGGTGGTGTCGGCATAGGCGTGGCGTGCGAAGGCGCGCCGGGCCGCGGCGAGGATGTCCGCGCGGCGGGCGTCGGCGTCACGCGGTCGTGCCGGCCGGTCCGGGGCGGGCGTCGGCGGCGGTGCCGGCGGGTTCTTGGAGGTCGTTCGCGGACGGGCGCTGCGCGGGGAGGCGGAGCTCGGGTCGGGCATCTTGTTCAGTCTCCTGGAGGGGGGACGGCGCGGGGCGCGGACGGCGCGGGATGAGGCAGGCGGCCGCGCAGGCCAGCAGCGCAACCGCGCCTGCCGCGGCGAACGCCAGGCGGTACCCGGACAGGGTCGGCGCCGCCACGGCCACGCCCGCCGTGTCGGCGAACAGGCGGGTGTGCTGGGCCAGCACGGTGGCGACCACCGCACTGCACAGGGCCTGCCCGATGGTGCGCATGAGGACGTTGAGGCCGTTCGCCGCGGCGGTCTGCTCCAGCGGCACCGCCCGCATGATCAGCATGGGCAGGGCGGAGTAGGCGAGCGCCGTGCCGACCGAGACCACGGCCGCGCCCGCGATGACCGCCCACAACTCCCGGCTGTCGGCGAAGCGCAGACCATAGCCGGCCGCGATGACCACCGTGCCCAGGGTGAGGGTGGCCTTGGCCCCGCGGGCGGCGGACAGGCGGGCGGACAGCGAAGCACACAGCACCATGATCACACCGCTGGGCAGCAGACATGCACCCGCCGCCGTCACCGAGAGCCCCAGGCCGTATCCGGTGGCCCGGGGCGCCTGGACCAGTTGCGCGGTGACGAGGGAGTTGGCGTAGAAGGAGAACCCGGCCAGCAACGCGGCCAGGTGCGGCAGCAGAACCGCCGGACGCGTCGCGAGCCGCACGTCCACCAGTGGCCGCGACGCGCGGCGCTGCTGGACGGTCCAGCCCGTCAGGATCAGCAGCGCCGCCCCCGACAGACCCAGCATCCGCCGACTGCCCCAGCCCCACTCACCCGCCTTCGACAACGCCAGCAGCAGAAACACCAGCCCCGCGCTCAGCCCGCACGCCCCGAGCAGGTCGAAGCGCCCCGGTGACCGGACGGGCTCCTCCCGCAGCAGCCGCCACGCCAGGGCGAGCACTCCCGTCGAGAGCAGGGTCATGGCCCAGAACATCGCGTGCCAGTCCGCGTACTGCACCAGCAGCGCGGCCAGCGGCAGGCCGAGAGCCGCGCCGATGCCCACCGTCGAACTCATCAGCGCCACCGAGGAACCCGTCCGCTGCGGCGGCAGCACACCCCGCAGGAAACTGATCGACAGTGGCACCACCGCCGCGCCCACACCCTGCAGCGCCCGCCCCACCAACAGCCACGGGAGGGTGGAGGCGAACGCGCACACCAGCGACCCGGCGGCGAGCGCCCCGAGCGCGAGCAGCAGCATCCGTCGCTTGCCGTACATGTCCCCGGCACGCCCCAGCAGGGGGGTGGCGACCGCGCCGGTCAGCAGCGTGAGCGTGACCACCCACCCGACATCGACCGGCGCCGCGCCGGTCAGCCGGGGCAGCTGCGGCAGCAGCGGCACGACCGCGGTCTGCACCAGCGTGGTGACGATGCCGCCGGCTGCCAGAACGGCCATGACGCCACGGTCGGCGGTCGGAGACGTCGACGGACGCGAATCAGTGGGCACGGCAGGACTCCCTGGCAGGTGAATGGCGTTCACCACCCTAGGTGAACGCCATTCACCTCGCAAGAGAGGTCGGCCGTCGCTACCTGCCACAGCGGCCCGCAGGCACCGAGCCGGCCGTCGACTGCTGCGCCCGTCGCGCTTCCGACGACGACGTCGCCGCCAGGCCCGAGCCCGCCGGCCCCACCACAGACGCCGAGGTCGAATCCCCCGGAAGCGATGGCCGTTCCGACCCGGCGATCGCAGACCGTGTCCCGGTTCCGGAGGCCGCACACAGTGGCCGAACACAGCGGCCTGCTGTCGCAGTTCTGTACCAGGGACGACCCGTTCGGTCAGGCAGGGTGGATCCGGGCTACCTTCTGGTGGAACGCGCTGACCAGGGGGATTGCGTGAAGAGATCGATCTGGGTGCGAACAGCGCTCGGCACGTTGCTGTTCGCCTGCCGGGCGTTCGCGTGCCTCGGGATCGTCGGGGTTCTTCTCTGGTGCGCCGTCCGGGCACTGTTCGACTGGAGCGGCCCGCAGCCGGCGGACGCCGCCGGGTTCGACCTGTACGTCGATGTCGCGCTGGCCTGGGCGGTCGGCATGGCGGTCGCCGGCCTCGTCGGGCCGACCGTCCGGCCGGGTCGCGGGAAGGCCAACTCCCTCGTCTGGCTGGTCTGGTGCGATCTGGGCATGCTGCTCGCGTTCCTGTGGCCGCTCCAGGCGCTGATCGTCGCCTTCCGCTTCGCGGTGACGGCGCGCGGACGGGCGCGGTGGCAGCGCGGCGGCGCCGTACTCGCCGGGTCCGCCCTCCTGGCCGCCGGGGCGACCTGGGGCCTCGCCTGCTACCAGGCCGATCAGCGCTGGGCGCCGCCCGACCCCTCCGACCAGGCCCTCGTCGGGACGTGGAGCGGCGTCGGTGGCAGGGTGTTGGAGCTGCTACCGGACGGCCGGTACCGCACCAATTTCATCGGCGAAGCCCCCTACCGGATCTCGGAGACACGACCGCCCGTCTACCTGTCAGGGCACTGGACGCGCACCGGGACAGCGGGCCGTGGCCAGGAGCAGAGCATCGTCCTGAACGGCTCCGAGACGATGGACGTGTACGGGGCCTCGTCCCCGAGCATGCTGTGCGAGCCCGAGGAACAGGACCCCTGCTACCTGTCCATGCAGCGGAAGTAGTCGCAGCGACCTCACCGAGCAGCCGTCACCAGTCCCGTCTCGTCGGCGATGACCACCAGCCGGACCCGGTCACCGGCGCCGCGCCCGGCGCAGCGGCATGCTGCACCACACCGGGGGTCCGTCTGGCTGCGCAGCGCCCGCCTGGGGGCGCAGCGACTGCCTGGCTGTGCAGCTCCTGCCTGGTTTCCTCGGCCGACGGGCTGTTGCCGCCGAGGCGGGCCCGGTCGCAACCCGGGTTCGGCCGTACGGAGTATCCGGCGCCCCCGGTTGTGTGAGCGCCGAGGCGAATCCGATTGATAGGGAGTGTCTCCGGCCCGGTCGGCGGGACACTCCTTGAGGCCTTGAGGTTTCCCACCCGTAGCGACGTTCATCCAGGGGGACGTGTTGTCAGCTTGCCCGGCCGCAGTGGTCATCGGGACGGGATCGCACCTGCCGTCACGGGTCGTCCGCAACACCGATGCGCCGTTGTCCCGTCTGGAGACCAGCGACGAGTGGATCCGGTCGAGGACCGGGATCGAGACCCGCCGTTGGGCCGAGCCGGGGGAGAGCACGGGGGACCTGGCGGTGCGGGCCGGTCAGCGGGCGCTGCGCAGCGCGGGTGTGGAGCGGGTGGACCTGGTGGTGGTGTCCACGACCACCCCCGATCACCATTCCCCGGCGACGGCGCCGTGGGTCGCGGCGCAGCTGGGCCTCGGTACGGTGCCGGCGTTCGACATCGCGGCGGCCTGTTCGGGTTTCGTCTACGCCGTCGCGGCCGGTGACGCGTGGATCAGGGCGGGCGCCGCGGAGACCGTGCTGCTGATCGGCGCGGAGACCCTGTCGACGATCACGGACATGTCGGACCGGGGGACGGCCGTCGTGTTCGCCGACGGGGCGGGGGCTGTCGTCCTGCGTCGCGGTACCGCCGACGAGGCCGGTGCGGTGCTGGCCACGCAGTTGGGCAGCGACGGCACGCAGAAGGATCTGGCGGTGATCGCCGCCGGCGGCTCCCGCCGGCCGGATGCCGGACCGGATGCCCGGCCGGATGCAGGGCAGGCAGTGGTGCAGGCAGCGGGGCACGACGCGCGGTGTCTGCGGATGCAGGGCCCGCAGATGTTCGCGCATGCGACGCGGCGCATGACGGAGGTGTCCCGGTCCCTGCTGGGGGCGGTCGGCTGGGAAGCGGAGGACGTCGAGGCGTTCATCGGGCACCAGGCGAACCAGCGCATCCTCGACAAGGTGGCCGACCTCGTCGGGATCCGCCCGCCCGGCCGGCTGGGGAACATCCGCGAGGTGGGAAACACCTCCTCCGCCTCGATCCCGCTCGTCATGGACGACGTGGTGCGCGAGAAGGCCGTCGGGGCCGGGGCCCGCACGCTGCTGACCGCCTTCGGGGGCGGCGCGGTGTGGGGCGCGGTGGCGATGACCTGGCCCGACATCCAACCGGTGTTCTGACACGGAATCCGACACAGAATCTGGCACAGAAGGAGAAGAGAACCATGGACATGCTCGATCAGCGACCGCTGGACTTCATCACCTCCTACCTGGCGCAGGCCTTCGGTGTGCCGCAGCAGGAACTGACCCCCGAGGCCAGCTTCTCCTGCCTCGCCCTGGACTCCATCGCCCAGGTGGAACTGTTCGTCACCCTCTCCGACCACTACGGCGTCCACCTGGACGACGCTCACGCCACCGGCAGCCTGACGCTGCAGGAGACCGCCGACCTGGTCGAAGCCGCGATCGCCGACTCGGGAGCCGCGACCGAGCGGACGGCCGCGGTCCCCGGCCCGGGAGCCGCCACGGAGCGGATGGCCGCGCGCGGCTGACCGGCTCGGGCAGGGCCGTCGCGGCCAGCACCGGTTCGCGGCCAGCACCGGTTCGCGTCCATTGCCGGTCCGTGTCCTGCACCGGTTCGCGTCCGTCACCGGTTGGAGAAACCATGAGCGAAGTGACCATCCGCAGGCTCACCCACGAAGGGCTGTCGTTCTCGTACCAGTTACTGCGGGCCGCCGACCCGTCGATCGCTCCGGTCCTCGCGATCGGGGGCGTGCTGCAAGGCATGAACGGCTGGTCCGTCCTGCGGCAGCACGTCCTTCCCTTCGCCGACCTGGTCTCCGTGGACCTCCCCGGTGCCGGCGACTCGACCCCGCTGCGCCCGGAGCAGGGGATGGAGACGATGTGCGAGGTCGTGGAGGCCCTGCTCGACGACCTCGGAGTGGCCCGCGTCAACCTCCTCGGCTACTCCTTCGGCGCCGCGGTCGCCCACCGCTGCGCACAGCGTCGCCCGGACCGGGTCGTCAGGCTCGCACTCGGAGGGGTGCCCGTGCGCATCAGCGACGAACTGACCGCCCTGTGGCGGCGCGGCGCGGAGCGGATGGCCGCCGACGACGCCGAGGGCCTGGTGGACGTCCTCATGGAGATGTTCCTGTGCCCGCAGGGGCGGGCGCCCATCCGTCAGCGGGACATCGTCCACCGACTGGTGCGGCGGATGACGTTGCGGGCCGTGAACAGCACGGCCCACGGATTCGCCACGATGGAGCGGTCGGTGCTGGAGAACCTCGACCCGACGGGCAGGCTGGACGGCGTCTCCACCCTCGTCTTCTGCGGGGAGCACGACACCATCAGCTCCGCCGCCGAGCAGCGCGACTTCGCGGCCACCATCGGCGACTGCCGGTTCGCCGTCATCCCCGAGGCCGACCACTGGGTCTTCATGGAACGGCGGTGGGAAGCGTCGGATCTGGTGATGCGCCACTTCACCGGCCGTCCCACCACGGCGCTGCCCTACCTACTCGAAGACGCGGCCCCGCTGCCCGCCCCGCAGGAGCGCGTGGCGGCGACGGCCGGCTGACCGGCGGCTTGTGACGACAGCGGCCCCGGCCGCCCAAGAAGGCTCTCCAGGAGGGGACTTGACGCACACCGTGCTATGCGGACTCGGCAGCTGGCTCCCGCCGACGGTAGTGGACAACAGCCAGGTCATGGCACCGCAGACGGCCGCCTTCGTGCACCGGCGCATCGGCATCGCCCAGCGCCGCCGGGTCACTCCGGGCACCGCCACCGTCCACCTCGCGGCGCAGGCGGGCCGCCGTGCCCTCGACTCGGCCGGCACGTCCGAGGTCGACGCGCTGATCCTCGCGACCACCACACCCGACCGGCTCTGCCCCGCCGGCGCCCCCGAGGTGGCGAGCCTGCTCGGCATGACCGGCATCGCGGCGTTCGACCTCAACGCCGGCTGCTCCGGATTCCTGTACGCATGCGAACTCGCCCGGGGCCTGATCAGCTCGGCGACCGCGCGCAGCGTGCTCGTCATCGGCGCGGAGAGCGCCTCGGCCATGGTCGATCCCCACGACCTCAACACCGCACCGCTGTTCGGCGACGGTGCGGGAGCCGCCGTCCTGCGCGCCGCCCGACCGGGGGAGTCACCGACCTTCGGCCCGACGGTGTGGGGCAGCGACGGCACCTTGGCGGACATCATCGCCATCCCCGCGGGCGGTGCCCGGCAACGCCTCCCCCTCGACGCCGGCGGCGAGCTCTACCTGCGCATGAGCGGAAGCCATGTGCTGAAACAGGCCGTGCGCCGCATGAGCGACGCGGTCCGCGCGGCGACCGCGGCCGCCGGATGGACCCTGGACGACATCGACGTCCTCGTCGCCCACCAGGCGAACGCCACCATCACCCACGCGGTCGCCGCCGACCTCGGCCTCCCCGCCGAGCGGATGCCGACCAACATCGAGACGGTCGGCAACACCGCCGCCGCGTCGGTGCCCCTGCTGCTGGCCCACGCGGCCGAGCAGGGCACGCTGAAACCGGACCAGCGCACCGTCCTGGTGTCCTTCGGCAGCGGCCTGACCTGGGCCGCCACCACCGCCACCTGGCCCCAGAACCTCACTCTTCACCCATGACAGGCCACCATGACACGCCACCCGGAAGGGCCCGGTCCCATGCAGGACATGCTCACCACCGTCATCCACGTCCTCACCCACAAGGCCGCCCTGCCTCCGGGGCCCGTCACCCCCGAGGCGACCCTCGCCGACGCGGGCGTCGACTCCATGGCCGTCGCCATCCTCGCCATGGTCCTGGAGGAGGACCACGGCCTGGTCATCACCGAATCCGACCTGTCCGCCACCTCCACCATCACCGAGCTGGCCGACTTCGTCGAACGCCACCAGAGGGCCACCGCATGACAGCCCCGCCCCGCACCGTCACCGTGCAGGACCATGCCATCCCGTGGCGCGGCACGACCTACCCCTGCCGGCTCGTCACCCCCTGCACCGCCGACCACGCGGTCCCGGTGCTGGTTCTCGGCGGCGGCCTTCAGGACCGTCACTCATGGGCCCGCCTGGAACGCCACCTCGCCGACCGCCACCCCCTGCTCATCCCCGACCTGCCGTCCGCCGGTCCGCCCGGCGGTGGGGCCGTCGGCCCGGACGGACGGCGCCACCCCGACCTCAGCTGGGACGACCTGACCGACGCCGCCCTCCGAGCCCCGGACCACCTCGGGATCGAGCGCTTCGCCACCCTCGGCGTCTCCTCCGGCTACCCCATCGCCTACCGACTCGCCCAGGACCACCCGGCCCGCGTCACCCACCTGATGATCTTCGGGGCCGCCCCGCGCCCCGGAGCCCGCCTCACCGCCCTGATCCATGAAGGCCTGCGCCGGGAAGCCGACTCCCGCCAAGGCCACCGCGACCGACACGTCGACCGACACGTCGACCGACACGGCGACCAAGCGGCGCTGCAAGGCCCGTGCGCCGGCCGGACGGCCCACCCCCGGACCCTCGCGGCCCCCGCCTCCCACCGGGAAGCCGCCGAACAACTGGTCGGCCTCCTGACGAACCCCCGGGCCGGTCGCCGCGTCCTCATGATCCGCGCGGCCGCCCGGGTCCTGCTCAACCAGCTGACCTCGTCCGCGCAGGACCCCCTCGTCCGCTACGTCCGCGACCGCGGCCACCTCCTCCTCGACGGCCTGCTCCCGCCCGGCGGAATCCGGCGCACACCCGCGCTGGTCGGCGTCGGCGAACACGACACCATCACCACCGTCGCGGACAACCGCGCCGTCGCCGGCACCATCACGGACGTGACCTTCGCCGTCATGGAGGACGCCGACCACCTCCTCCACATGGAACGCGACCGTGACTTCGCCGACCTCATCGGCCGGTTCCTCCACCAGCAGCCGCTCACCACCCCGGGCACCACCACCCTGCGCCTGTGACCACCCGCCCTACCGCCCCGCCCGCCTACCCCGTCCCGCCCGCCCCGCCTCCCGGAAGCACCAAGCCACCTTGAACCCCGCACCGGACAGCGCGACGCGCGTCCTCCTCGCCACCTGGGGCACGACCGGCGACATTGCCCCCTACACCGGCCTGGCCCTCGGGCTCAGGGACGCCGGCCACCACGTCACCGTCGCCACCTCCCGCCGCCACGCGCCCCGCTTCGCCGACCACGGCCTGCCCGTCCACACCATGCCGCTGGACCGTCAAGAAGCGCTGACGGCCCAGCGCAAGCCGTGGCGCGAACGGCTGCGCAACGGCCAGGACATCGCCACCACGGCGGCACGCACACTGCTGGAAGCCGCCGACAACGGGACCGACGTCCTCCTGGCGCACCCGCTGATGCACCCCCTGTGCGCGGTCATCGCCGACGCACTGCGGCTGCCGTGCCTCGGCGTCTACACCGTCTCGCACGCCATGATCCTTCCGCGACTGATGACCGCCCTGCCCTGGAGGCAGCACGCCGTCGCCGACACCGCCGTGAAGACGCTGCTCCACCCCATGTACGCGCCCGCCCTCACCCACCTGGCCGGCAGCCTCGGGACCCCGCCACGGCAGGCGACGGGCGTCCTGCGAACCCTGCGCCACCGGCCGGTCCTCTACGGGATCAGCGACGCCCTCCTGCCGCGGGGCTTCCGCCTGCCCCCGGGGCACGCCACCACCGGATACTGGCCGGCGGCACGCCCGCCCGGCTGGCAGCCCGACGCCCGGCTCCAGGACTTCCTCGACAGCGGGCCGGCCCCCGTCTACTTCGGCTTCGGCAGCATGAGCCGGATCGACAGCGAGCACCTCAGCCGCACCATCGTCAGCGCCACCAAGCGGCTGCGGATCCGTGCCGTCATCCAGTCCGGCTGGGCAGGGCTTCACGGAGACACGGACGATGTCCTCACCATCGGCGAATGCCCGCACGACTGGCTCTTCCCCCGGGTGCGCGCCGCCGTCCACCACGCCGGCCCCGGAACCACCCACGCCTCGCTCAACGCGGGCACCCTCACCCTGCCCGTCCCCGTCGGGCTGGACCAGCCCTACTGGGCCGCGCGCCTGACCGCCCTCGGCGCGGCACCCGCCGCCCTCCCCCTGCGCCACCTCACTACCGACCGCCTCACCGGGCTCCTGCAGCGATCCCTCCACCACCCGGGGTACCGCCACGCCACCGACCGGCTCGCGACCGGGATCCGACGTCACGACGGCATCCACAATGCGGTGACACACCTCGGGACGATCAGGTGATGGCCATGACACGCCACCGCCGCTAAACGCTCAACCGCCGCCAGAGCGGCAGCTCCAGGACACCCAGGTCATCCCAGACGCAGACCTCGAGGGTCGAAAGGTACCCACCGAACGCGAAGACCATCGCCTCCCCGAGGTAGCCACCGTCGACGGTCCGGATACTTCCGTCAGCAATGACCGGACTCTGCTCCGCCACCGGCCCGGCCGCCACGGCGTCCTCGTCCACGTGCAGATCCACCGTCGGACACCCGCACGTACATCCGGGCCTCATCCGCACGTGGGGTAGCTGTGCCCGGTACGCCCGGGCCACCTCGGTGTCCCCGGCCAACAGCAGGTCCAGGCTCCGACGCACATCCTCGCTGAGCGGTCCCCACACCTCTGGTGCCTCTTCTCCTGGCCGCCGGCCATCGGCCTTGCGGTGCCCCGTGGTTCCCCGCAGTCCCCCGTGGTTCCCCGCCCCCGTGGTCCCCCGCGTGCTGCGCGGGCCCGGTCCGTCCTGCGAACCGGGCCCGGCGGGTGCTACGCGGTGGGGGAGACGCGCCTGGGCGCCCGACGGCGGCCGGCGGAGCCCTGGCTGTCGCGGCCGGAGGCGGCCCGGGTGTCGCCGCTCGTGTGGGCGGGGCGGCCGCGGCGGCCGCGGCTCGCGGACGCGCTGCGGCGCGGCCGCTCGACGACAGGGTCGGCGATCACGGTGGGGATGCCGGTGGGCACGCGGGCGCCGGTGATGCGGGCCAGCTCCTCGTCGCCGGCGCTGACCCTGGTGGTGACGGGGGTGATGGCGGCCGTCGTCATCATGCGGGTCATCGCGCGGCGCTGGTTGGGCAGCACCAGGGTGACGACGGTGCCGGACTCGCCCGCCCGGGCGGTGCGGCCGCCCCGGTGGAGGTAGTCCTTGTGGTCGCTCGGCGGGTCCAGGTTGACGACCAGGTCGAGCCCGTCGACGTGGATGCCCCGGGCGGCGACGTTGGTCGCGATCAGAGCCGTGACCTGGCCGCTGTGGAACTGCTCCAGGGTGCGGGTGCGCTGGGGCTGGGACTTGCCGCCGTGCAGGGCCGCGGCCTTCACCCCGTTCGCGAGCAGGTCGTGCACCAGGCGGTCCGCGCCGTCCTTGGTGTCGGTGAACATGATCACCCGGCCGTCGCGGGACGCGATGTGGGCGATGGTGGCGTTCTTGTCGAAGTTCTGCACGTGGAGCACGTGGTGCTCCATGGTGCTGACCGCTCCCGCGGACGGGTCCACCGAGTGCGTGACCGGGTCCTTGAGGAAGCGCCGCACCAGGCGGTCGACGTTGCGGTCCAGGGTGGCCGAGAACAGCATCGTCTGGCAGCCTTCGGCGACCTGCTCGAGGAGCTCGGTGACCTGCGGCAGGAAGCCCATGTCGGCCATCTGGTCGGCCTCGTCGAGCACCGTGATGCCGACCCCGTCCAGCTGGCAGTCGCCGCGCTGGATCAGGTCCTTGAGCCGACCGGGGGTGGCCACCACGACCTCCGCCCCGCGGTTCAGCGCCTGTGCCTGGCGTCCGATGGACATCCCGCCGACCACGGTCGTCATCCGCAGGCGCACCGCGTGGGCGAAGGGGGTGAGGGCGGTGGTGACCTGCTGCGCGAGCTCGCGGGTGGGGACCAGCACCAGGGCCAGCGGGCGGCGCGGCTCGGCCTTCTGCCCGGCGGTGCGGGCCAGTACGGCGAGGCCGAACGCGATGGTCTTACCGGAGCCGGTCCGGCCCCGTCCGAGGACGTCGCGGCCGGACAGCGAGTTCGGCAGCGTCGCGGCCTGGATCGGGAACGGCGTGGTGACGCCCTGACGGGTCAGCACCGACAGCAGCGCCTTCGGCATGTCCAGTTCCTCGAAGGACTCGACGGCCGGCAGTGCCGGGGTGGTGCTCACCGGCATCTCGAACTCGCCCTGCAGGGAAGAGTCCTGACGGGTGCCGCGACCGAAGGAGCGACGGCCGCCGGAAGGCCGGTCGCCGTAGAACGAGCTGCCGCCGGAGCGGGAGCCCGAGGAGAAGCGGGAGCCGGCGCCGGAGCGGGAGTCGGCGTTCCGGTACGGGGAGCGACTGGAGCGATTCATGCGGGAAACCTTCCTCGGGGCGGCACGTCACGAGGAAGGCTCTGCGGCGCGGGGCGCCGGCGGAGACCGCAAGGGAACGGGCCGGAAATGTGACGGTCGGAGCGTGGACGGCAGAACCGTGCGGCACGTCACCTACGGTCGGCGCTCACCGCGGAGGGCGGGAGCAAGGGACCTCGAACCGTGAGATGTCACGGCAGGGCGCCGATCCGGACGCGGCGCTGTGCGTCTCGCGTGGGGATGGCCGCCGGTGGCGAAGCCAGAGGGCCTGAGCGGCCGGGGAATGCGCCGTGGCGCCATGCCGAGGGGCCCGCACCGGGCATTGCGCGGTGCGGGCCCCTCGCTGCTAGGCGGGTGCCATGGCAGAAAAATTACAGCGGACGAATGTTCTCCGCCTGCGGGCCCTTCTGGCCCTGCGTGACGTCGAACTCGACCTTCTGGCCCTCGAGCAGCTCACGGAAGCCATTGGCGTTGATGTTCGAGTAGTGGGCGAAGACGTCCGGGCCGCCACCCTCCTGCTCGATGAAGCCGAAGCCCTTTTCCGAGTTGAACCACTTCACGGTGCCATTAGCCATTAAAAATTCTCCTTCAGAGGCTGTCCGAAGCACGCACAGTGCGAACCTCGAGTCGCCGCGATGAGCACCCACCCGGCAAAAGCCGGGAAAGAAAAATGCGCCTGCAATATCAGCAGGCGCACACAAAGTTCATGGGAACCACTACTGCAACTGATTCGACTCTAGCAGGCCGCGGCCCGCCGTGGCGGACTATTTCATCCCTGGTTTCGCGGGGGCCGCCCCCGGGGTGCCGGCCCCGCGTCAGCGGGATCGCCAACAAGCCTGAAGGGAAAGCCAGTTGAGCGTCAAGACGCACCCCGTAGGCGCCGCCGGCTCCCGGGTAGTTCCCGCAGGCCCGCAGCGCCCGCCCGCCCGCGCGAGCCCCCCGGAGGCGACGCACCACCCCCACCGGCGCCTCCCCGGGGCGTACCGGGCGGCGTACGCGGCGTTCCACCCCGACCCGAACGTCCGGTCCGCTCCGCCCCGATTTTTCCGGTCCCACTCGAACTCGTTATACGCCGGAGGGGCCCAGGCTCCGCCTTCCGGCGCATACTGGGGGCAATGTCGAAATCTGCAGCAGTCCGCCGCCCCCTGCCCACCAGCCCCTTCAAGCCCAAGGTGGAGGCACCGCGCAAGCACTTCGCCGTCGGCGACCGGGTCACCCACGACCGGCACGGCCTCGGCCGGGTCATCGCCGTCGAAGACGACAGTGACATCGCGGTACTCGTCGACTTCGGATCACGGCAGGAGCGCATCACCCCGCCGTACAGCGAGATGTTCAAGCTCTGAGCCCGGGCACCCCCGGGGCCGGAGGCCGCGGGGGTCCACCAAGAGTCGCCAGTGGCCGTCCCGGTTCAGCCCGGTGCCGCCCCGGGCCGGTGTGCCATGCGCGCCGGGGGCGGGAGCGCGGGGCCGGGCGGGCGCCGACCTGTCCGGTGCCGGCCGGAGCTGTGGGCGGTGCCGACCACACCACGCACCGTGGCGAACCGGACGCGTGCGGTCAGCTGTGGTCGACGATGACGAAGATCCCCCAGCCGATCGCGGCGAGGACCACCGCGAAGCACACCGCGGCGACGGCGTAGCCCAGCGCCCCGGACGCGGGGCGTGACGCGCCGGCCTCGTCGGCCCCGACCGGCGGGCTGAGAGCGCGCACACCGATGGCGAACAGCGCGGGCAGGCCGGCGCCGGCGAGCAGCCCCACCACGATGATCTTCCACAGCGCGTCCAGGTCGATCCAGGAGTTCACCGGGTCACCTCGTCGACGGGAGGCTCCGGGACGACCGAGCCGGTCCACGCGGCGTTGACGTTCTCCGGAGTGACGGCCGGGTGGCGGGAGACGATGAAGAAGGCGACCGAGGCCAGCACCAGAACGGCGAAGACGACCACGACACCGCCGGTACCGCCGATCCCGTGGGCGACCCAGTAGGCCAGCGCCCCGACCAGTGCCGCGGCCGGGAGGGTGAGCAGCCAGGCCGCCACCATGCGGTGGGCGATGTTCCACCGCACCGCCGCGCCCGTCCTGCCGACCCCCGATCCGAGGATCGACCCGGTGGCGACGTGGTGGTGGAGAGCGAGTACCCGAAGTCGGTGGAGGAGAGGATGACCGCGGCCGAGGCCGACTCGCTGACCATCCCCTGCGGTGGTTCGATCTCCACCGGACCCTTGCCCAGCGCCCTGATGACCCGCCAGCCCCCGACGTACGTGCCCAGGGCGATGGCCGTGGCGCAGGAGGCGATCACCCACGTCGGGGACTTCGCCCCGGCGCCCAGCGTTCCGTTGGCGATCAGGGCCAGGGTGATGACGCCCATGGTCTTCTGCGCGTCGTTGGTGCCGTGGGCGAGCGAGACCATGCAGGCCGAGCCGATCTGACCGGTCCTGAAGCCCCGCGTGCGCGGGCCTTCGGCGACATCGCGGGTGAGGCGGTAGACCAGGTAGGTGCCGAGCGCGGCGACCGAGCCGGCGATCACCGGTGACAGGGCGGCCGGCGTACGGCATGTACCGCGAGGGCGAGCCGATCGGTCCAGCCTCGCACTCATCCTTGTCCACCAGGCGGACCTGCGGCGTGCACCGCGTCCACCTGATCCGGGAACAGGCCGGCAACGCCAACCACGGCGTGACGCCCGCCCGCAGGCGCGGGATGCCGTCCGACGGGGCCGGGCGCGCCGGGGCGCCCGGCGGGGTGGAGGATGGCGATGTGCGCACCACTCGTTCCGAGGGAGCCGGCGGCTTCGACCGGACCGGTGCTCCGTACGCCGGCCGCGACCTGTACGGCACGAAGGCCCCGTACGTGCCGCAGGAGAAGGCGGGCCGGTACCAGGAGCCGCCCAGGGGCTTCCGCCCGGTGTTCACCGAGAACGTCGCCCGGCACGGCTCCCGGGCCATGACGGACGGCACGGACGGCGAGGCGGTGCTCGCCCTGCTGCGGAGGGCGGGGCAACGGGGCGCCCTCTCCGGTCTCGGCGCGGAACTGGGCCCGCAGGTGCGCTCACTCCTCGATGCCGCCACGGCCCTCGGCTACGGCAACCTCTCCGCGTGCGGGGCGCAGGAGCACCGCCGGACCGCGCAGCGCATGGAGCAGCGCCTGCCGGCACTGTTCGAGAGGATCGCCGCCGAGCGCGAGCCCATCGTCGTCGAGACGTCGGGCGTGGCACGCGCCGTGGCCAGTGCCCAGGCCTTCGCCGGCGGTCTGGCCTCCGGTGCTCCGGCGCTGGCGGGCCTGATCGGGGCCCCGGTCACCGCCAAGGACCTGCTGTACTTCCACCGGCAGCCGCAGAACGCCGACTACCAGGCCTACTTGGCGGGCGACCCGGACCTGGCCGCGGTCCTCGCGCGGATCGACGACGACCCGCGTACCGCCGAAGCGGCCCACCACGTCGTCGCGTGCCTGTTCCGCGCCGACTTCACGGCCGCGCTGCCGGCCGCCGCGCAGGTCTCCTTCGCCCGCTCGCTGTACCAGCTCTACGCCACGGCGCCCGACCTGAGCGTCGAGGCGCCGGACGTCGACCTCGCCCGGTTCCTCGCCCCGCGCGACGCCCGGTGGTTCGCCTATCTGGACGACGCCGAGGAGTTCTACCGGAAGGGCCCGGCCTTCCGCGGCCGCGCGATCACCTACACGATGGCCGGCGTCCTCCTCGACGACCTCCTCGCCCAGGCCGGGGCGAAGGCGGACGGCTCCAGCGACAAGGGCGCCGCCCTGCGCTTCACCCACGCCGAGGAGATCGAGCCCCTCGCCGTCCTCCTGGGCCTGCCCGGCAGCACCTGTCCCGCCGGGCCCGGGGAGCCGTACTCCTACCGGGACAACCCGTGGCGCGGCGCCCGGGTCGCACCGATGGCCGCGAACATCCAGTGGGACCTGTACGCGAACGCGCCCTCCGACGGCGGGCGGGCCACCCACCTCGTCCGGATGCTCTACAACGAGCAGGAGACCGCCTTCAAACCCTCTTGCAGGCCCGTCAGCCGGGGCAGCCACTTCTACGACCTCGACGAGCTCGAGCGCCGCCTCGGCCACGGCTGACCGCGCTGCGGCGCACCGGTCGCGAGGCGCTGCGCGTCAGGCCTGGTCCAGCTTGGACAGGGCGTCGGCGATCAGCTGGGTGGCGAAGGTGTGGTCGTCCTTGCCGGAGATCCGGTTGATGTGCTCCGCGAGCAGGACGGTCACGGCTTCGAGGGGGTTCATCTCGGCAGCGGTCCACGGGCCGTACTGGGCGCGCCACAGGTTGGGGCTCAGGCCGGTGCCCGCGGCGAGGAGCAGCCCGGCCATGGTGGGGATGACCTCGGGGCGGAAGGTCCTGGGCATCATGCGCATCGTGGCCACCAGGGTGGGCACCGTGTACTCGACGATGTCCTCGTCGTGGTTCTCGAGGCTCCCCCGCAGCCAGTTCATGAACAGGTAGATGAGGGTGCACGTGCCGTCGAGGAGCTC
Source organism: Kitasatospora sp. NPDC034035 (assembly GCF_055575755.1). NCBI lineage: Bacteria > Bacillati > Actinomycetota > Actinomycetes > Kitasatosporales > Streptomycetaceae > Kitasatospora > Kitasatospora sp. NPDC034035. The sequence continues at coordinate 20,905 of NZ_JBVISA010000039.1, forward strand.
GTTGAGCCCATCGGGGCCGAAGGACGCGGCGAACTGGTCGATCATCCGCTCCTGTTCGGCATCCGTCCCGGCCTTGCCGTCGTGGACGGCCTTGAGCCGGGAGTCGATCACCATGAGCGCGGCGCTCACGTCGCCGACGGAGGCGTATCGGGGGTCACAGGTCGAGGGCATGGGACTCCTTCTGGTGCGGCTACGGCACGTAGCGTGGCGCGTTCGCAGGGTAGTCCTTCGAGCCGTCCGGGGTCCGGCGAATCCTGAGAGCGGGTGATCCGGCGCCTGCGCTGGCAGTTCCCCATGGGGGCGGCCCGCAATCGGTACCGCCCGGGAGTTCAGGTGTCGAGGGTGTGTCCGGTCGTCGCGTCCACGTGGGCGGGGATCTCGTCGTGGCGGTCGCCCACGGTCGGTGTGCCGGTCGGCTCGAACATGAGGATCGCGGCGCCGGACGGGGCGGACGGCTTGTGCTCCGTACCTCGGGGGACGGTGAAGACCGCCCCCTGCGGCAGCACGACCGTGCGCTCGCCGTCGGGCTCACGCAAGGCGATGTGCAGTTCTCCGTCGAGGACCAGGAAGAACTCGTCGGTGGCGTCGTGGGCGTGCCAGACGTGCTCGCCTTCGACCTTGGCGATCCGGACGTCGTAGTCGTTGACGCGCGTGACGATGCGAGGGCTCCACAGAGCGTCGAAGGAGGCCAGGGCCGTGTGCAGGGGGATGGGCTGGTTGCTCATGGGCCCATCCTGGGCCACTCCGCCCGAGCGCCGTGAGTGCTAGGAATTGCACATGGCGAAAGAATCCTCGCATCGCGAACCCTCGCGTCGCGCTCACACGACGGGCGTCCACCGGGTGGTCGTGATCGTGGACGAGAACTCCAACCCCTTCGAACTCGGGTGCGCGACCGAGGTCTTCGGCCTGCGCCGACCGGAGATCGGGCGCGACCTGTACGACTTCAGGCTGTGTTCCCCCGAGCCCCGCACCCTGATGCGCGACGGGTTCTTCACCCTCACGGGAGTCGCGGGACTGGAAGCGGCCGATAGCGCGGACACCCTGATCGTCCCCAACCGTCCCGACCCCGAAGTGCCCCGCCGCCACGCGGTGCTGGAGGCCGTCCGACGGGCGCACGCACGCGGCGCCCGCCTGCTCGGCTTCTGCAGCGGGGCCTTCACCCTGGCCGAGGCCGGAGTCCTCGACGGGCGCCGGGCCACCGCGCACTGGCAGTGGGCGGACTCCTTCCGGGCCCGATTCCCTTCCGTCCACCTCGAAACCGACGTGCTGTTCGTGGACGACGGCGACATCCTCACCGCCGCGGGGAGCGCGGCCGCACTCGACCTCGGGCTGCACGTGGTCCGCCGCGACCACGGCGCGGAAGTCGCCAACTCCGTGAGCCGGCGGCTGGTCTTCGCGGCCCACCGGGACGGCGGACAGCGGCAGTTCGTGGAGCGGCCGATGCCCGACCTGCCGGACGAATCCCTCGCACCCGTCCTGGCCTGGGCGCAGGAAAGGCTGGACGCGCCCCTCACGGTGTCGGACCTGGCGGGTCGCGCGGCCGTCAGCCCGGCGACCCTGCACCGCCGCTTCCGGGCACAGCTGGGAACGACCCCGTTGACCTGGCTCACCGGGGAACGGCTCACCCTGGCATGCCGGCTGATCGAACGGGGCGAGAACCGCTTCGAGATCGTCGCCCGGCGCAGCGGCCTCGGCACCGCCGCCAACCTGCGCGCGCTGATGCGCCGCGAGACGGGCATCACCCCGTCGGCGTACAAGCGCCGGTTCGGGCCCGAGGCCGATTGACGGCCGGCCGGCGGCGTCGGCGGCGTCGGCTCCGGTCACCGGGCTGGCCTCGGCCCGCTCCAGGTCGAGACCGACGGGCCCGCAGAGGTCGGCGTGCAGGGACATCGGGAAGTGGGTGTCCAGCACCACCCTGGCCGTCCGGCCCAGACTACGGTGGTGCTACGTTCGCCCACGCAGTCGCAGTCGCAGTCGCAGTCGCAGGTCGCAGTCGACAGGTCGGCGGGGGTGGACGCCCCGACCACGCCGACGAGGGGGCAGCGTGACCGAATCGCCCTTCAATCAGCCGGGCCGCTTCTGGCGCGGAAATCTGCATGCGCATTCCGACAAGTCCGATGGCGCCCTGTCACCCGAGAAGACGGTGGCCCACTACCGCGAAGCCGGCTACGACTTTCTGGCGATCACCGACCACTTCCGCGCCAAGTACGGGTTTCCGCTGACAGACACCCGACCGCTACGAACCCCCGAGTTCACCACGCTGCTCGGCGCTGAGTTGCACGGCCCGAGCACTGAGTTCTCCTCGGAGTGGCATATTCTCGCGGTGGGGTTGCCGCTCGGCTTCCCTTCTCCGGGGCCCGGAGAGAGCGGCACGCAGCTGGCGCGCCGTGCACGAACCGCCGGCGCGTTCATCGGGATGGCACACCCTGCCGCATCGCTCCTCACTCTCTCCGACGCCGAGAGCCTGGACGCGGCACACGCAGTCGAGGTCTACAACGCGCTGTCCGCCTACGAGGACCGGGGCGACAGCTGGCACCTGACCGATGTGCTGCTCAGCCGCGGTCATAGACTGAGCGCCTACGCTGCGGACGACTCGCACTTCCAACCCGAGGATCCACCGGCCTGTGCAGCCTGGGTCCAGGTCCGCTCGGAGTCGCTCTGCCCGGAGGCACTCCTCACGGCACTCAAGGCAGGCCACTACTACTCGAGCACCGGGCCCGAGTTGTACGACATCCAGCTGAGCAACGACCAGATCGCCGTGGCATCTTCGCCGGTACGCAAGGTGCTGATCACCGGGAGCAAGCCTGGCAAGCAAGTTCTCGAAGGCACGGACCTCACGGACTGCTCGCTGCCTGTAGCGATGTTCGCGGGCGGGTACTGCCGGGTCACTGTCGAGGACGTGGCCGGGCGACGGGCCTGGAGCAACCCGATCCACCTGGGACCGCGAACGTAAAATCAGCACCCAGCTGGAGTTCAAAGGCGCCACGCGGATCAGCGACGACAAGGTGTCGCTGGACCTCGCGAGCACAGAGGGATAGCGACGATGCGCACCAAAGACGTGATAGCCGTAGCCTGCGTCGGCTTCATCGTCCCCGCCAGGCCGCACCGCTGACAGGCTGACACTCGGCTCCCGGACCCCGGACCCCGAGCCCCGGACAAGGAGACAACGACAGTGGGCACACGGACGGTTGCGATCTTCTCCCTGGGCGGCACCATCGCCATGACCATCGATCCGGCCACCGGCGGTGTCGTGCCGGCCCTGTCCGCCCATGACCTCCTCGCCGCCGTCCCCGCCCTGCGGGACCTCGACGTCGAACTGCGCGTCCACGACATCCGGAACGTGCCCAGCGCCTCCCTCGGCTTCGACGACCTGAGCGCGCTCTCGGACGCCCTCGCCGACGCCTTCCGGACCGGCTGCGACGGCGCGGTGGTCACCCAGGGCACCGACACCATCGAGGAGACCGCCTTCCTCCTCGACCTGCTTCATCCCGGCGACCAGCCGATCGTCGTCACCGGGGCGATGCGCAACCCCACCCTGCCCGGGGCGGACGGCCCGGCGAACATCCACGCGGCCGTCATCGCCGCCGCTGCGCCGGAGTTGACGGGTGCCGGCGCGGTGGTCGTCCTCGGTGACGAGATCCACGCCGCCCGCCAGGTCCGCAAGTCCCACAGCACCAGCCCCGCCGCCTTCACCTCCCCGGCCACCGGCCCGCTCGGGCGGCTCTACGAAGGGCACGTCCACCTCCACGGCCCGCTCGCCCGCCGTACGACCTTCGCGGGCCCGTCGACCGGCGCCGCGGCCCGCGTCGGCCTGTACACCGCGACGCTCGGCGACGACGGCACCCTCCTCGCCGCGATGGCGAAGGCGTGCGACGGGCTCGTCGTCGCCGCGTTCGGAGTCGGTCACGTCCCCGAGAACTTCGTGGGCATCCTCGAGCAGGCCGCGTCGCGGATCCCGGTCGTCCTCGCCAGCCGCATCGGCAACGGGCCCGTCCTGCAGGGCACATACGGCTTCCCCGGCTCGGAGAAGGACCTGCTGGCCCGCGGACTGATCCGAGCCGGCCACCTCGACGCCTACAAGGCCCGCCTGCTCCTGCACATCCTGCTCCGCCAGGGCCGCAACCTCGCCGACATCACGGCCGCCTTCGCCGCCGCGGCCCCCTGACTCGTCGGTCGCGGAGCCCGTCGGCCGTCACCGCCGAGGTGTCAGGAGCGGCTGTGCGGGCTCCCCGTGTGGTCCGCGTTTCGGCCGAGGCCGGGGCCGGGGCCGGGGCCGGGGACGCGGACCACACGGGAGCGTGCGTGGCGGTCAGGCCGGCGGGGTGCCGTTCGGCCAGACGCAGGGGGAGCTGACGCGCAGGGAGAGGTTGTGGCTCGCGTCGGAAACGCCGTCCAGGACGGCGAGGAAGTCGTCCTTGGGGTTCTTCAGCTTGATCCAGTCGGGGCCGGTGGCGTCCGAGGTCGGCTGGAAGCCCCGGTCGGTCAGGAAGGCGCGGAAGGCGGCGGCGGTCTCGGCCTTGGGCGCGGACGGTACGTCCCCGAAGTCGTACCCCCGGGCGGTCTGCTTCCTGCCGTGCGGGCCGACGTCGTCGTGGTCGCACTCCAGGTCGCTGAAGTCGCCCGAGCCGGCGGTCGGTTTGACCGGCAGCTTGGCCAGGATGTCCGCGAGGTAGCCGTCGACCTGCTTCTTCGCCTGGTCGAGTGTGACGGTGGGCTTCGACCGCTCCGGCACGGTGTTCGCGCCGCAGGCGGCGAGCAGCAGCGTCGCCGCCGCCAGCGCGGCCGCGGCGGCGGACCGCCGGGCGTGGCGGGTGTTGCGGGTGTTGCGGGTGTTGCGGGTTTCGCTCATGAGATCGGCTTTCCGGCGATGGCCTCGCCCATCGCGCGCAGGGAGGCGGAGCCGTTGTTCCAGTAGTCGGAGTGGCCCGTTCCCGGGCTGGTGGGGAGGATGTGGGCGCCGAACTGGTCGACGCTCGGGTCGCGCCCGAAGGCCACGTGGTGGTCGGGGTTGTCGTTGAAGCCGGTCCAGGCGCCGATGTTGTTCTCGACGTTGCTCCACGCCCCGCCGAGGTCCTCGGGCGCCGCGTACTTGATGATGTCGTCGTCGCCCTGTGCCGCGAAGACGTGGGACGGGTCGACGCCGAGTTCCTTGGCGTGTTCGACGCCGGCACCCGGGCTGGCGATGAGGACGACGTTGTCGACGGGCAGGCCCTTGTCGCGCAGGGTGTAGCCGACGGTCGTGGTGCCGTAGCTGTGGCCGAGGATGGTGTTGTTGGAGGGCTTGCCCTCGTGCGTGGCGCGCAGGCCGGTCTCGAAGCTGTGCAGCTTGTCCTCGGCGTTCTTGGCGTACGTGTCGTCCGCCGCCTCGGGGATGATCGACTGCGGCGCGTCGTAGCCGATCCAGGTGATCGAGGACGTGGTGGCGGGATCGCCGGCCTTCTTGTTGGCCGCGTTCGCGGAGGCGACCATGAGGTCCGACCGGTCGATGTCGCCGCCGACGCCGCCGAGCCGCGCGCCGGTGCCGGGGACGTACGTCGAGACGTTGTCCGCGGTGTCCGGGTTGTTGACGGCGACGATGGCGTGGCCCTTGCCGTTGGTGTCGAAGCCGAGCAGGTACGTGGGCGGGTGGCTGGCGTCGACCGGCTTGTTGAGCCGGTCCTCGATGGCCTTGACGCCCTTCATCTTGTCTTCGAGGTCGTCGTGCTGGCGCTTCCACTCGTCGTACTTGGGGTTGGGGATCGGCTCGCCCTTGACGTAGCCGAGGAACTGCTTGGGCTCGGGGCCGAGGCCGTCGAGCTGGCGCTGCAGGTCCTGCTTGCCGCGCTGCAGGTTGATCCGGTTGGCCTGGTCGCGGGCGGCGGCGGGGACGCCGTCGAGGCCGCCGACCTGGTCGGGGTGGTTGAGGATCATCCGCTGCTGCTCGGCGTCGGTGAGGCTGTTCCACCATCCCTTGACGCTGTTGGGGTCGGTGCCGGCGGCGGGAACCTGCTGGAGCGCGTTCGCCGCGTCGGTGTCGGCCTTCGCGGTGGCGGAGTCGAGGCCGGTGCCGTTGCTCGCGTTGGTGGCGAGGTGGCCAAGGCGGGCGCTGATGGTCTGGTCGGCGTGGTCGGCCTCGGTGAGCGCGGCGGTGATCCGCTTGCTGATCAGCTGGGCCTGCGCCTCGGCGTCGGTGCCGGCGAAGTTGGCCGATTTGGGGTCGTTGTCCCAGGTGATGCCGCCGTCGGGGGCGACGGTCATCTTCTTGGCCTTCGCGTCGTCGAGGGCGCTGATCAGGTGTGCCTGGGCGGCCGCGAAGCCCTCGGAGGCTTCGTGTAGGGCGGTGCCGACGAGGGTGAGTTCCTGCTTGGCGGCCTGGAGTTCGTTGTCCAGGAGCTGGATCCGGGCCTTGGCGTGGTCGGACGCGGTCCCGGTCCACTGCGAGTTGTTCAGCCGGTTGATGACTTCCTGCTGCCACGACTCGTGGTGCTGGCCGAAGGCGGTGGTCAGGGTGTCGAAGGCGGTCTTCGCGGTGATGAGGTTGATGAAGTCGGCGTCGTAGAGGGTCTTGATGTCCATGGGTTACTCGGCTGCCTTCGCGCTGGAGGGCTTCACGGGGCCCGGGACGAAGGTCGTGCCGAACGGGTCGGGCTCGGCCGGGACCGGCGCGTTCGGGTTCCGCATGCTCTCGTGGATGTCCTTCTCGACCTGGCGGTAGTACGTGGCCGACGCGGCGAGCTTGGTGCCGACGTCCCCCATGTCACCGCCGAGCTTGTCCAGCAGCGTCTTCCAGTTCGTCCCGCAGTTCTGGATGGCGGTGGCCGTCTGCCAGCCCTTCAGGCCGCCGGCGGCCTGGTTGCACGGCTCGGTGACCTTCGAGGTCTCGCCCGGTATGAGGCCACCGATGTGCTGTGCGCTCTGCCCGCAGCCGTCCAGCTCGGCCGGGTTGACCTTGAACTCCAAGCCCGCATCGGGATCAGCCATGTCTTTCCCCCGTAGTTCGTCCGGCCCCTGGGCGTTCCCGCGGCCGTGTTTCGTCAGACAGGATCGCTGGGGGATCGTAATCGGTTGCAGGTCGGCCGTGATCCGCGGGCACCGGCTCGGGCACGGGCACAGGCTCGGGTGCGGTATCGGGTGCGGCTCCGTGGCGGCCGCGCCGACACCAGCGGACTGTGCCTGGGGTGCGCGGGCCGGATGGTGAACTGCCGTGTGGAATACCTCATTTGAGTGAAGGTTTGTCCACGGATCGTCGGAACGGCGGCGGCTCGCCGTAGCCTCGGTGGCGACCCGTGGCCACCGAGGGTGCGCGATCCACTCGAAGCCGCAGCAATCCACTGGAAGCCGGCAGGAATCCGTTCGGAGCCGCAGGAATCCGTCGACTCGGAAAGGCCATCGACAGCATGACAGACCCATCGGGCGGGAACGACGCGACGACCGGCGGGCCCTCCCGCCGCAAGCTCCTCAAGATCGGCATCGGCGTCGCCGTGGGGGCGGGGGCCATCGGTTCGGGTGCTCCCGCGGCGATCGCCAACGGCCCGTACGACCCGACCGGTCCGACGATCGCGACCAAGGTGAGGAACCTCAGCGGCCCGGTCGAGACCGGGCCGTTCGCCTCGCCGTGGACCGACCTCGGCATCCCCGTCCTGTGCCCGGACGGCACCATGCTGTTCGTCTGAGGCGACACCTTCGACGGGGACCAGGTGGGCGCCGCCGACTGGCGCGCCCCGGTCGGTCTGCGCTCCGGCAGCGCGGACCTGAACAACCTGCGCATCGACGGCAGCGTCGGCGGCGGCCACGCCAACAGCCTCGTCGACGAGCCGCACAACCCGGTCGGCGACAGGTTCACGACGGCGATCCCGTCCGACGTGTTCGTCGTCGACGGCGTGATGTACATGCACCTCATGCGGGGCGTCATCTACGACACCCACCACACCGACTTCTGGCGCTCCACCGACAACGGTGCGACCTGGGAGTACCTGTGCCAGTGGGCGGGCGACCTGCACGGCGGCCAGTTCCAGCAGAAGACGTACGCCGTGGCCGACGACGGCTACTGCTACGTCCTGTCGACGGTCTTCAACCGCGACGTGGAATCGGGAATGCTGCTGCACCGGGTCCGCAAGGACAGCCTCGGCAACCCGGACGCCTACGAGCCGTGGGGCTACGCGGACGGCGGCTGGCGGTGGAACGCGCCCGCCCCGACGACCGTCTTCGGCACCCGCAAGTGGGGCGAGATGTGCTTCCGCGCCATGGACGGCAAGTACGTCCTCACGTGGCTGAACATGGACCCGCTGTCGATCAGGGCGATGGTCTTCCCCCTCCCGACCTCGGACCTGACCAGGACCCTGGAACAGGCCATGATCCTTCCCGGCACCCCGGGGCAGGAAGTCGGCAATCTCGTCGCCAGCCCGTACGGCGGCTTCGTCATCCCCGGCTCGACGTTCGGCAACTTCCACATCGTCGTCAGCCAGTGGTACGACCCGATGAACTACCGGATCATGCAGTACCGGATCAACATGCTGTCCTGACGGCGCACCTGCACCGGCACCGCGCACCGGCACCGGCACCTGCACCCTCGAGGAGGCGCTCCTCGTCGTCGGCGCACGTGTGACAGCGGCGGTCGTCGAGGCGGGCTCGGGCCCGGACCACCCGTACGGCCAGGCCAGCCCGGACCACCCGTACGGCCAGGCCAGCCCGGCCGTCGGACGGCGGCTCTGCTGTGGCGCCGAGCACGTGCCTCGCCGACTGTGGGGTTGCCGAGGCCACCGCCTCGACGCAGCCGGCAGAAGGGTTCTCCCATGGCCATCACCACGACCGACCACGCAGTCCCTCACACCTCGACCGTCCCCGCAACGGCGGGCCAGAAGGTCGAACTCTTCGTGCGGGAGCATGACGGCACGCCGTCCGGTCCCCCCGCGAACCGCAAGGCCGTCCTCATGCTGCACGGCAGGAGCATTCCGGTGCTGGCGGGCTACGACCTCCAGCACACCTCGTACGGGTGGGCCAAGGCCCTCGCCCAGGCCGGGTACGACGTCTTCATGATGGACCTCCAGGGGTCGGGCGGGTCGCCGCGTCCCCGGATGGAGGACCCGTGCAACGTCAACCCCGGTCAGCAGTCCGCTGTCACGCCCCCGCTGATGGGCTCGCGCACCGCGAGCTACCCCTTCGTCCTGACCAACTCCCAGAGCGACCAGGACGAGGTCGCCACCGTCGTCGACTACATCCGCAGCACCCGCGGCGTCTCGAAGGTCGCCTTCATCGGCTGGTCGGCGGCCGCGTTCGCGATGGGGCCGTACGCGATCAAGAACCCGGGGAAGGTGGAGAGCCTGTTCCTCCTCGCCCCGATCTTCCCGCCGCTCGGTCCGCCGAACCCGCCGACCCTGCCGGCGCCGGGCTTCCCCACCCACGTGCTCACCAGGAAGGGCTTCGAACAGGCCTGGACCAACGAGGTGCACTGCACGGACCAGCGTGAGTCCGACATGGTCGACGTCGTGTGGAGCGCCCTGATGGACATCGATCCGATCGGCCGCACCTGGGGACCGGTCGACCCGTCGACCGGGAAGCCCGCGGGCGCCAGCCGGTACCGGAACTTCGTGACGTGGGGCTGGAACAACACGACCGCGGGGCAGGGAGGCGTCCTCGGCGGAAGCGTGCCCGTGCTGATCGTGCACGGCGAGTTCGACAGGACAGCCAACACGACACCGTCCAACCCCAACCCGGCGCTCGACTTCCACGTCCCCGCGCTCTACGACGCCATCACGGGACCGCACAAGATCCTGGTCACGGTGCAGTGCGCCAGTCACTCGATGCCCTGGGAGGTCCAGCACAAGAACCTGCACAACCTGTCCAAACACTGGCTCGACCAGACCAAGGTCGACGGCAAGACCGAGGGCCGCTTCGAGATGGACGACAACGGCAACATCAGCCCGGCCCCGTAGGCCGGCCGGCGGCTGTGACCGGCCACCACGACCTCGGCGACACCTGGCACGAAGCCCTCGCCGCCGCCCTGGCCGCACCCGTGCTCACCGACGCCCTGCACGCGGCACGGGACCGGACCGCGCGGCAGCCGGGGACGGGCCGATCGCGGGCTACCGCCGTGCGTCGACCTGGACGACCGCGTGCCGGCCGTTGGTGCGCCACGGCGCGCCGCTGCTGTCGAGCCGGTCGACGGTGGCGGCGTCGACGCCGACGATGACGTCCGACTTCAGCGTCCGCAGGGCCGCGACGGCTGACGGGAAGTGCCCCGTCGCCTCGGTGAACGGGGTGGTCGGCGGCCAGAGCCGGTCGCCGACCAGGCGGCGGTAGTTGAGGTCGCCCTTGACGACGGTCAGTGCCGCGCCCGCGAACTCGGCCCGGAGGCCGGCGGGCATGTCGTGGAACGGCAGCGGCGCACAGAAGAACGGGTGGGTACGGACCACGAGCGTGCCGCTGCCCATCGCCTGCCACAGCCGCTCGCCGACTGCCCCGGCGGCCGGCGACGGCGCGCTGCGCAGGCGTTCGACTGCGGCGAGGACGTCGGTCATCGTCGCGTCCGACACGTAGTACGGCTGGGGTTTGACGTACAGGGCGACCTGCGCCGCCGAGCCGCAGGCCAGCAGGTGGTCGATCAGTACGAGGTCCGGCAGCAGCTCCCGGCCCGCGTTGTCCGCGACGACGCAGACCCGCCCGCCGCCCCCGGCCCGCTCCAGTACGGCCCACAGCAGCGCGCTGTCGTCGGCGACCAGGTCGGACGCGGCCGGCCCGCCGGGCTCCGCGGTGATCCGGAAGCTGAGGTCCGCGCGGTTGCCCCACAGCGCGGACGACAGCAGTGCGTCTGCCCGCCGGGCCTGCGGCAGAGCGTCGAGCCCGTCCAGCGCCGCCAACTCCTCGTCCACCGCCGCCCCGCCCAACTCGGCGGCCTTGAACGGCGCGAACGGGTCGACGCCTTGCCACGCACCGGGACGGAAGTAGCCGGTGGCGTCGAGGAGTCGGCGGTAGAAGTAGCTCTCCGCCCACAGGAACGGCGCCTCGCCCCACGGCCTGCCCCACAGGCCCTCACCCCACGCCAGCCACTGGGCCGCGTCCGGAGCATCCGGGTGCGGCGGCTCCAGGACGCCGGTGGTGCTCTCCACGAGCAGCCGCTCGACCGCCGCCCGCTCGGCGGGGCCGTACGGCAGGGCGTCGAGGACCTGCCGGACGAGCTTCGGATGGCGTTCGTGGAAGACGCCCCAGGCGAAGGACCCGGGAACGTCGCTGCGGATCACGGGCGCGTTCGACACGGTGGGGCTCGTCTCTCTCGTCGGCATCGGGCGGGCGGGCGGGTCGGCGTTGGGCAGGGGCGGGCGGGTCGGCGTCGGGCCGGGTCAGCGTGGCCGCAGCCCGGCGAAGACCACGTCGAAGATCCGTTCGCGGGCCGCCGGATCGGCCGCGAGCTGCTCCGCCGCCGTACCGACGCCGACGAGCAGCGCGATCAGCTCCGGCAGGCCCACCTCGGGGCGCACGGCCCCCACCCGCTGCGCCGCGGCGAGGATCCCGGCGAGCTGCGCCCGCATCAGCTCGCTGGACTCCCGCAGGGAGGCGTGCACGTCGATGCCGGCTTCGGTGAGGGCGCGGGTGAACTCCTGTTTGCCGGCGGACTGTTCGACGACCAGGCGGAAGCAGGCGAAGAAGGCCTCGGCGGGTTCGGCCTCGGCGGCGAGCCGGGCGGCGCGGTCGGTGATCGTCTGCAGCCGGCGGACCATGACGGCTTCCAGCAGTGCTTCCTTGGTGGGGAAGTGGCGGAAGAGGGTGCCGACGCCGACGCCGGCGGCGCGGGCGATCTCCTCGGTGGGCACGCCGATGCCGCGGGTGGTGAACACCTCGGTGGCGGCGTCGAGGAGCCTGGCCCGGTTGCGGGCGGCGTCCGCGCGCAGGGGCCGTTCCGAACCGCTGCTCATTCCGCTCGTCTCCCTCCTCTCCGCGGCGATCGCGGATGTACCCGTGGACCACCGGAGTGGGCAGTCCGTGTCGTTCCAAGTGGAGTCGCTGGTCCGATTCTAGCGGCGCGATCCCGGGGGTTGATCATGTCCGAAACACCGTCGCCGCGCGAGGTCTCCGTCGAGCTGCTGGACGGCAGGGAGCGGTCGACCCGTCAGAAAAGCCGACCCCGCCGAGTCACCGTTACGGCCTTCGCCCCCGAGTCGGCCCCTGTGCTGGCTGGCGGCACGTCGAGGGTCATCCGGTTCGGCAGCACCTCCACCGGCAACGGCATGGGGCAAGTCTTCCCACCGGTGGTGATGATCATTAAGGTGTGGAAGCTGTGAGCATGCGTGAATCCGGTGACGAACTGTGGGAAGAGTTCGTCAAGGAGTTTGAGAAGAACAACGCGGTGCGGGAGCCGAGTGCCGCCGAACGGGCGCGTCAGCCCGTGCGACGAAACGCGCGGCGTCGGCTGCTGCTTCCCGTGGCCGCTGCGCTGCTGGTAGCCGCAGGCGCGGCGGCGTCTCTACTCCGACCGTCGGATCCGGACCCGGCGCCGGCCGCCGCAGCCCCGCCTGCGCCGACCGCCGCGGCTGTGCCGTCGTCGTCCGCTCCCTCGCCGCACGCAGCGACGCCGTCGATCGGCGCCCCGTCGGCGGCGTCCGACGGTCCGACCTCGGCGATCCCGCTGTCCGTCTTTCCGGCGCAGGTGCAGGGGTACACGCTGGTGGCGGACGTGGCGCACCCGAGCTGCACCGGCCCGGACACCGTGGCGCCGACCCTCGCCGGGTTGATCACACAGGGCCACGGCTGTCTCGGCGTCGACCTGGCGCTGTACAAGGATGCCGAGGGCAACCAGTACAACCTGGCGCTGTTCACCATGAAGGACCCGGGCGACAGCGTGCACCTGGTGACCCTTCTGGGCTCCCACCCCGAGGCCTACGAGGTCGCCGTCCACATCCCGCCCACGGACTCGGGCCTGAGCCGGTTGCCGGCCGACAGCGGCCTCGTGCAGGGCTTCGCGTCCTACGGGCACGGCATGCTCATCGGTATGGCCCAGTGGTCCGATGGTCGGACCGCAGACTTCGACAAACTGTCGAAGCAGCTCTCGCCGCTGACCGAGGCCGTCATCAACAACGTTCCTGCCTGACGAAGCGCCGTGCCCGACTCGCTCCTCCTCGAAGGGCACGGCGCCCCACCGGACGTCGTACGGCGCCGAATCAACCTGTTGCACGCCCTGGGGCCCGCCTCTGACACGCCGCGGCATCTGGAAGCGCTCCTCGGCGGTGATCCGAAGGCCTTCGTCGACGACTCGGCGGCGACACGCGTCCCTGGCTCGGCAACCCGCACGTGGGCGTCCGGGGCTGCGCAGCCCCGGCGCCCGAACTGGCCGGCGACGATGCAGCGGCCCGGATTCTGCCGGGACTGGCACAGTCGCCGCACGCGTTCGGCGCGTCATTCGGCGACATGGCTCCGCCGCTGCAGTTCCAGTTCAAGCCGTACAAGGACCTGCTCACGGCAGCGCTCCTCTGGCGGGTCGATAGCGCCGAGATGACCGCGCCGAGATGACGGCGCCGAGCTGACGGCTTCGTCGAGCTCCTGATCCGGACTCTCCGACCTGTCACCAAGCGAGGGCCGCCCGGCGGGGTCCGGACCTACCCTGAGGACTTGACCGCCGCACGGAGGCGAGCTGCGTGGGCGGTGGTCTGGCGACCCGTTCGGTAGCGGCCCGGGGTCGTTCCGATGAGGTCGGTGAACGCTGCGATGAAGCTGCTGGGGTTGGCCCATCCGCAGGCGTGGGCGGTCTGGGTGGTGTCGTGGCCGTCGGCGAGGAGTACGAGCGCGTGGTAGAGGCGCAGTTGTGTGCGCCACTCGTAGAAGGTCATGCCGAGTTCGTTGCGGAACAGTCGGCTGAGGGTGCGGCTGCCGGCTCCGATCGCCTTCCCGAGTTCGGCCAGCGTGGCGTTGTCGGCCGGTGTCTCGTACAGCATCCGGGCGACGGCTTGCAGTCGGTCGTCCTGTGGCTCCGGCAGGTGCAGTGGCTGTTCGTGTGCTTCGCCGAGTTCGTCGACGAGGACTCGAAGGAGGCGAGCGCGCGCAGGGCGGCTGTAGCCAGGCGTGGCGTCGTCGGTGTCGCGGGGACCGGTCAGGGCGAGCAGGACCTCGCGGGCGAGGGCGGAGGCCAGGAACACGGCGGGATGGTCCGGTAGGAGCCGGGCGAGGGACGGTGCGAGGAAGACGATCCGCATATCGGTGTCGCCGTGGGCGCGGTGAGAGTGCGTGGACCCGGCCGGGGTCCAGGCGACCCGGTTGGCGGGAACGACGGACGTGCCGCGCTCGGTGTGAACTGCCAGGACGCCGCCGGCCGCGTAGACCAGGTGTCCCCGGGTGTGCGACTGCTCCGCGCTTGTTCCGCCGGACGGCCAGAGGTGGCGCCCGCCGGACGGCCACACATGTGACGTCACACCGGTGTTCGGGCGGGGTGGGCGGTGAACAGGCATCGGTTGGCACTCTAGCGGTGGCAAGCCACCCACCCACCCACCCACCCACCCACCCACACCCGACCCCGGTCGACGTCCCACGTCCCGCAGCCGACAGGGCCGCTTCCTGTACCGGCCGGAGGACGTCACCGCGGGTGACGGATCGCGCCACCGCGGATGACAGGGCGTCATCCGCGGGAGGGCGCCCACCAGGGCCGACGGGCAGTCGCGCGGGAGGCGCGTGCCGGTCAGCCCGTGGGCATGCCGATCTGGTCGCGTTCGAGTGCGGAGCGAAGTTCGGACAGGAGCTGGACGGCGGCCGGTCCCGAGGGGCCGGCGAGGGCGCCTGCGGTCAGCTCGGCCAGTGCCTCGGTGAAGGTCGCCGCCGCGGCCTCGACGAGTTGCAGGCCGTCGTCTGTCAGGTCCAGCAGTGATGAGCGGCGATCCGACGGGTTGGGTTGCCGCATGACCCATGCCTGCTTCTCCAGGCGGTCGATGCCCTTGCTGGTCGCGCCGATGCCGATGGCGAACTCGGCGGCGAGGTCGGCCACCCGGGACCCGGGGTGGTCGCGCAGGAAGCGCAGGAACTCGAACTGCGAGGTGACGATCCCGTGCCGTTCGCGGAGACGGTCGTTCAGCGCGTTGTAGAGGCGCGTCTCGCAGCGGACGAGATCGGCGAAGAAGCCCGGGAGGTCGACCCGGTCACCGCTTGACGTAGATGCCATGGCATATATTTTAATCTAAATGCCTGGGCATATAGTTCTCTGGAATGCACTTGAGATGGAGACGGCGACGATGAGCAGGCAACAGCGCGCGGAGATCGACGCGATGGTCCGGCAGCCCCGGCCCGAGGGCCCTCGGGCGGTGGAGGAACTCCGTGCCGGGTTCAGGGCGATGATGGCCGAAATGATCGTCCCGGCCGGGATCCGCACCCGGACCGCGACGCTCGGCGACCGGCCCGCGATGCTCGTCGAGCCGGCCGGCGCCCCGAAGGCCGGGACGATCCTGTACTTCCACGGCGGCTCCTACGTGGTCGGCTCACCGCAGACGGCCATGTCGCTGACGGGGAACCTGGTGACCAGAACCGGATTCAGGGCGTTCTCGCTGGACTACCGGCTCGCCCCCGAGCACCCGTTCCCGGCCGCGATCGAGGACGGGGTGAGCGCCTACCGCGCACTGCTCGACAGCGGCGAGGACCCTTCGGCGATCGCGTTCGCCGGGGACTCCGCCGGCGGCGGTCTCACCGTCGCCACCTGCCTCGCCGCCCGCGACGCGGGCCTGCCCGTGCTCGCCGCGATCGTCGCGTTCTCCCCAGGGCTCGACATGACCCGGACGGGCGCGAGCATGGACACCAAGGCGGGCATCGATCCGTTCTTCACGCGTGCGGCCATGGAACACACCGGGGCCATGTACCTCGCGGGACAGGACCCGCACCAGCCCTTGCTCAGCCCCGCCACCCTCGCCGACCTGACCGGCTTTCCCCCGATGCTCCTCCAGGCGGGCACCAACGAGATGCTCCTGGACGACTCCACGCGCATGGCCGCTCGCGCGAGGGACGCCGGAGTGGACGTCATCCTGGACATCACCGCCGACGTCCCGCACGTCTACCAGGCGTTCGCCGGTGTCCTGGACGAGGCCGACGAGGCACTGGACCGCGCCGCCCTCTTCCTCGGCCAGCGCATCCGCGCAAAGGGCACCGCGCGCACGCCGGGCGTTCGGCTGCGGTAGTGGCAACGGGTGCCGTCGGAGCCGCTGTCCCGCGGCGGGGCATCCCTCAGGGCTGTCCCGTTACCGCGGTGCGCGTGGGACGGTCCGTTCGTAGATGGCCCCTCCTGGCGTGTACCAGCCCGCCTTCTTCCGGACAGCCGGGCTCGGGTCCTGGGCGTGGGCCGCCTCCAGAGCGGCGACGGCGCGGGCATCGGTATGGACGAACTTGCCGACGAGTTCAGCGGCCCTCGACCGGACCTGCGCGTCGGGGTCGGAGGCCAGGTGCTGCAGTGCGGGTTCGAGGACCCGGTCCGGGCCCGGTGCGCAGGTGTCGCCCTTGCACCGGTCGCAGGCCAGGGCGTGGAACGCGGCGATCCTGACCCGGGCGTCGGGATCGTCGGTCATGGTGATGAGCCGACCCATGGACGCGGTGTCGACCAGGTGGTCCAGAAGGCGGCAACAGCCCTCACGGACAGCCGCGTTCTCGTGGGACAGGCCGGCGCGGATGGCGCCCACCGAGTCCTCCTTGCGTCGCAGCAGCTCCTGGTAGGCCGCCACGGCGCGCTGTGGGTCGCCCAAGCACGAGACGAGGGCTTCGTTGTCGGTCCTGACGAATCCGAGCATGGACCCAGTCTCGGGTCACGCGGCAACGGCTGGCAAAGGGATTTCACCTCAGCCGTGGGAAGGAGGACCGACGCCACCTTCCGGCCTCCCACGGGCACAACGAGGAACTGCATGCCCTGAGGCTGGACGGGAGCCGGATCCGCGACACTGATAGGCACGGGTGCGGGTGATCATGCCGGACGGTCCTGGACTGCTGGGGTGATCCGACTCGGATCGAACCGCCGGTCACCCGCCCGCCCTGAGCCAGAGGACCAACCGGGCATCCGGCTCCGCACTCGAAAGGCTCCGACCCCGTGACCTTCCAGGACCATCTCCGAACCCTCGCCACGCGAGCGATCAGCTCGATCCCGGCTGCCGAGGCAGCGGACATCTACGTCCTCTCGTTCTTCGTCGACAACGAGCGGGACGACCCGCGACAGCCCACGCTGACCATCGGATTCAACACCGAAGCTCAGTTCCGACGCAGCATCGCGAACGCCTCCGACGAGGCAGAAGCCCGCTGGAACTACGCCTTCTGGCTCCAGAACGAGCTCACTGTCATCGGCGACCTCACCCGAGACCCCGACGGAGCCGCAGCCCGCCACCGGTGGATCGCCGACCTCGGACTCTGGTACGACGACCCCGCCCACCCCGACGACTGGATGACCACCGTCGGGCCGACTGCCGCACTGATCGAGGCCAACTTCAACCAGACGTGCGTGCAGCTCGCTCGCGACCTCCACGACGAGGGCGTCATCGAGAACACCATCGGCAGGCCGGTGCCCGTGATCCTCCACGAGCTGGAGTACTACGAGGCCATCGCCCGCCGGACCGAGGCGGCCAACCCGCCCGGACTCGCTGACGACTTCACTGCCTGGGTCCGCACCGGGTGAGGCGTTTCAGGCACGTCCACGGCACCGGGCAGTGCCGAGTGCCGCTGGGCCCGTGACCGTCGTTCAGTCGGCGAGTACCAAGTCGTGGACCAGAAAGTGGAGTTGTACGTCATCCAGGGACTCCGCCCACAGGCCCTCGGCGTCGAGCACGGATGCCGCGACCATCCGGGCCTCGGCGACGAGCTCGGGGTGGTAGTCGAAGCCCGGCCACGGCAGGACGGGGTAGTCGTTCGCCTCGCCGAACTGCCGGACCCGCTCGATGTCGCCCAGGACGGCCTGCGGCAGTGACCCGTTCGCCCAGGACCACAGCCAGGACTGCTGGGCGAGGCTGACGCTGCCGATCATCGTGAGTCGGCCGGTGAGGAACACCTTCCCGGCGCGGGACCACGCGATCTGCGCATCGTCCATCGACCAGTGGTACTGCACATCACCCGAGAGCCCGAACCGCTCGACCATGTGGGCCTGCCGCGAGCGGGCACGCTCGCGGGCCGCGAGCACGACCTCCTCCCATCCGGAGTGGTCATGCTTCGAGCGGTCGTCCGCCGTGTGCCTCCTCGCGCAGAAATGTCGGCAGGATCCTCTCACGAGGCGGCCGGGGCTGGGCCGGATGACGAATGCGGCCGGCCCCTGCGGGCGCGGGGAGGACTGGCATCGTGTCATGGGTCCGGCGCCGTGGCTCGGGATGGCCCGCCCAGTCCCGAGAGGCATGCGATGGAGGCGCCGGTCGGAATGCCCCGCCGGGGCCTCAAAGAGACGTGGTGTCCCGCCTCACCCGATGGGCAAGGCGGGACACCACGCACGTGTCAGCTGCTGGTCGTCAGCAGACGGTTGGCCAGGGCGTCGGCGAGGCGGTAGGCCTCGTCGGCCGAGAGGGTGCGGCAGATGGCGTCTGCCA
Organism: Kitasatospora sp. NPDC034035; assembly: GCF_055575755.1. NCBI lineage: Bacteria > Bacillati > Actinomycetota > Actinomycetes > Kitasatosporales > Streptomycetaceae > Kitasatospora > Kitasatospora sp. NPDC034035. The sequence continues at coordinate 39,393 of NZ_JBVISA010000039.1, forward strand.
GTTCCTCGACGTCGTGCCAGTCGACGTTGCCGAGTTCCGTCGACGGAGTGGCGGCCGACGGCGCTTCGTCCGACGACGGGACGACGGCCCGCTGCTCCGGCATCGGGAGCGGCTCGGAATTTTCCGCGGAAAATCGGTCGGTGTCCGTGGCGGGCTCGGCGTCCGGCAGCGGACTGCGCGGAGCAGGCTCCGGCCGAGGTGCGGCGGGGGCCGCGGGCTCCGCCGCAGCCGGTGCCGCCGCCGACGGTGCCGCCTCCGCCACCGGCCGGGCGGCCGGCTGAGCGGTCGGCTGGGCGGCCGGTGCAGATGTGACCACCGGCTGCGGAGCCTGCGCGACGGCAGGAGTGGCCTTGGGCGCGGCCTTCGCCTCCAGCCTCGCCGCCCGCTTGGCCGCCACCGCGTCGGCGTCGGCCTGGAGCAGTTGCTCCAGCTCCGACGTCTGCTGGGCCAGGGACATCTCCTCGATGCCCTTCACCGACCCCAGCCGGCGCGCGACGTTGATGGAGACGCCCTCCTCGCCGCGCGCCTTGGCCCGCACCTGGCGCTGCAGCTCGGGGTGGAGCTTCAGCAGGTTCTTGCGGTGCGAGATCCAGCTCTGGGACCAGCCCTCGGCCTCGGCGGCCTCCTTGGCGGTGGGGTACTGCGCCACGATGAGCAGGACCGCGTTGGCCTCCTCGATCGGGTCGAAGTCCTTGCGCGCCATGTTCTCGTCGAGCGCGGCGCGCAGCAGGGTCGCCTTGGACTCCGCCACCGTGTCGTCGACGACGACGAGCAGCTGCTCGCGCCCGTACAGCTGCGCGGCGGCGCGGCGGCGGTTGCCGTTGACGACGACCACGTCCTGCGGGCCCGCGCCGAGTGCCTGCCGGTCCTCCGGCCACAGCCGCAGGTAGGCGGCCGGGGTGACGGCGAGGCAGCTCTGCAGCTGGCGGTCCTTGATGCTCGCCAGGTCGGAGAGGTCGCCCAGTTCGTCGCGGGGGTTGCGCGGGTTGGGGAGGCAGTTGGCGGTGGGGATCCACCGGGCCGGGGTGTTGTTGGCCGCGGAGTTGGCGCTGTCGACGCCGGGGGCGTCGACGACCGGGTCGGTGGCCATCGAGGCGAAGGAGACGCGACGGCCTGCCATCAGCGGCCTCCGTACCCGAGCTCGAGGGACAGCCGGAAGAAGTCCTCGCGGGCCCGGTAGGCGGTGCCGCTCTCCTTGTACTGGGTGACGACGGTGCCTTCGGCGACCGCCCGCGAGTGGATCTTGTAGCGGCGCAGGACGGTCTTGGCACGCGGCCAGCCCTTCGCCGCGATGTACGCCTCGGTGTCCTCGAGGTCGGCGCGGCCGTCCCGGGGGTCCCAGTTGTTGATGACGATCCGGAAGGGGATGTTCATCGGCTCGATGACCTTCTGGATGGTCCGGGCCGTCGGGTCGAAGCACAGCGGCTCGGTGATCATCGGGACCAGGACGTCATCCGCTATCTCCAGGGCCCGGCGCAGGATCTCCTCGTCGGCCAGGGTGCCCGGCGTGTCGATGAAGATGTGCTCGTACTCGTCCTTCTCGCCGAGGACGTCGAACGTGCACGCCGCGAGGTTGACCGTGGTGGTGGTCTTGCCCACGCCGCCCTTCTGGTTGGCGATGACGTGGATCTTCGCGCCGGTGTTCTTGAGGTGGATCAGCTGTTCGGCATGGTCGTGCGCCGCCATGAAGTCGAAGGGCAGGTTGTCGCCCACTCTCTCCGCCCAGACGACGGCGGACCCCTGGGGGTCGGTGGACACGACAAGCACGGATGGCTTCATGATGTTCCGTTCTCTCCGTGGGCTTCCCGGGCGGACTACCCGGTACTGCGGACGCCCGCCGTTCGAAGTCGTGAACGGCGGACAGGAACAGCATCTCAGAAGATCAACTGGGAGTCTGACGCGACCCGCCTGTGTTTGCGCACAATGGTCGGCTCCCGGGCCTGATTCCGTATCGGATTCCGTACGAGATTCCCTGCCGGAAACCGGTCGTCCCCTCGTGGGAACGACGGTTCGCCCCGGCGACCCGTGTTCGGGGAGCGACCTGCGGGGGAGGGGGGAGTGAACAGGAATCGGTCGCGGCACTCGCCGAATCGCGCACCCGGATAATCAGCAGGAAGTGACGTTCCGGGATTGTGACGGACCGGCAGATCGGAAGCCGCCGGAATTCCCCCGCCGCCGACGACGCGCCGCTGGGGCCGCACAGGCCGCCGGGGATGCGGCGGCCCGGCGGCCCGTCGTGTCCTCAGCCGTCCGCGATGCCCAGCGCCGTGCGGATCTCGGCGGCCAGTCGGGCGTCCAGGCCGCCGGTGGTCATCCGGTTCTTGACGAGGGCGAAGGAGAACCGGTGCGCCGGGTCGGCGAACGCCGTGCTGCCGCCCGACCCGCTGTGGCCGAAGCCGCCCGCCGGACGCACCGGCGGCGAGGAGGCGTCCCCGATCAGGAAGCCGTAGCCCATCGTCCACGGGATGCCCAGCATCCGGTCCACGCCGCTCGCGCGGACCGTGGTCGCCTCCCGCAGGGCCGGTCCCGAGAGCAGCCGCATCCCGTCCAGCTCACCGCCGCCCGCCAGCGCCGCGTACAGCCGGGCGACCGCACGCGCGGTCATCACACCGTTGGCCGGCAGCGGCGTGCGCCGGAAGTCGGCGCGGTTGGCCAGCCCGGCCACGGGGAGCACGGCGCGCGGGGCGCAGACGAAGAACGGAGCTCCGGCCGGGATCCCCTCCAGCCGAGCCGCCCAGCCGCCGTCGTCACAGGTGGCCACCCGCGGCAGCAGGTGCTCGGGGGCGTGGAAGAGCAGGTCGTCGGCGATCCCGAGGGGCCCGGCCAGTTCCTCGCGCAGCAGCTCGTCGCAGCCCCGGCCGGTGGCGCGGCGCAGGATCTCGGCCACCAGCACCCCGTACGTCCAGGCGTGGTAGCCGACCGCGCTGCCCGGCTTCCACAGCGGCTCCTGCCCGGCGAGCCAGGCGGCCGTGGCCGGAAGGTCCAGCAGCCGTTCGGGCGTCACGTCCGCCGGCAGCTGCGGCAGCCCGGCCACGTGGGAGAGCACCTGGCCCAGCGTGATCCGCTCCTTGCCGGCCGCACCGAACTCCGGCCAGTACCGCGCCACCGGGTCCCCGTACGCCAGCACGCCCCGGTCCACCAGCACCGCCACCAGGGCGGCCGCCACCCCCTTCCCCATCGACCAGGCCGGCACCAGCGTGTCCGGCCCCATCGGCCGGTCCCCGGCCCGGTCGGCCGCGCCCGCCCAGGCGTCCACCACCAGCTCACCGTCCAGCCACGCGGCCACCTGCACGCCGAGCTCCGCACCGGAGCCGGTGACCTCCTCCAGGACCGCCTCGACCCGCCGCTGCGCCGCGTTGTCCGGCGCCGTTCCGCTCCCCATCCCGCCCTCGTCCCCCTTCGTCCGCTGCCCGGGCCCCGCGGCTGCGGGGCCGGCTCACGAACTCCAACTCGGCTGACGGCCGGAAGGATCCCGCGCGCAGGCGAGGAAAGGGGTGTACTCGACGACGTAGCGGTGGCCCTGCTGGGAGATCTCCATCACCCGGCCCTTCCAGAGCTTCAGGCTCACCTGCGAGCCGGTCGCCACGGCGTCGTAGAACGCCTGGTCGACCGTGGAGGTGTCGGCGTGGGCCCAATCGCGGGCGATGGTCAGGTCGAAGTCGGTGCCGGTGCCGTCCTTCGTCTGCTTGTCCGTCACCTTCCCGGTCGTCTGCTGGAGACAGTCGCTGCCGGCCACGGCGGCCGGCGTGCAGCAGGTCGTCCCGGGTCCCCTTGGCGAGCCGTCGCAGGACCGGCACCTGCGAAGCCGGGTTGGCCGGGTCCGGGATGGCGGTGATGTGCCGATCAGGATGGCCCGGGAGTCGGCGAACGCGGGTGGTTCGGGCGGCTCACTCATCGTCGTCACCTCGGCCGTCACGTCCGAGCGCCGGGTCCGCAGCCAGACCTCCAGCGCCCTGGCCACCACCGCGCCCGCGCCGCCGGCGCCGAGGGCAACCTCCAGGACCTCATGGACCCCGCCCAACTCCCCGTCGGCGGGCGGGGTCGGGACGGCCCGGACCAGCCCCGCGAGCGCGCGTTCGCGCCGCAGCCAGTCCCACAGCTCCGCCGTCTCCCGCACCTCGTCGCCGCCGGTGATCCTGATCCGCGCGTCCATCGCGCCCCTCCATCGCCTCACGTCCCGGGCACAGGCCTGGGACTTAGCGGGATGATGGCAGGCAGCCGTCGGCCGAGTGGCCAACTTCTGCGGGCCGCCCGGTGACGCGAACGGTCCGGCCGAGCGGGCGAGCGGGATCCGCCGTGCGTTGTCCAGGATCGACGCCTCGCCGCACAATCGTTCGGTAGCCAGGCGCTTTCGGACAGTAGTCGATCGTGTTCCGGACAGACCGTCCGATCTTCGGGAAAGGCGCTCAGCCGGACCGCCACCCTGAGTGCGCCGCGGCCGAGGGAAGGCCCGCGATACCCGGGAGAGCCAGTGCCCGTAACGAAGACCGGCCGGAACGTCGAATCGCTGGTCACCGAGTTGTCCGAAGTCCGCACGCAACTGGACGGGCTCCCCGCCCGGTACCAGGAGATGATCAGCGGACTGCTCGCCTCCGTTCGGGCCGAACTGACCGAGCACCGCGACCGGTTCATCGGAGTCCTGCGCGCCGAGCAGACCGAGGCCGCCAAGCTCCGCAAGGACAACTCCGCGCAGCAGCACCGCATCGAGGAACTCCTCGCCGACCTCGCCCAGGCCCGCCTCGACCTCGCCCAGGCCGGTCACCCCGGCCACCCCGATCGCCTCGGCGCACCAGCCGCGCAGCAGCAGCTGGTGGAACCCGACGCCACCGCGGTGCAACCCGGCCCCGGTGCCTTCGACGAGCAGGACCTCGTCCCCGCCCGCCTCGAGGCCGACGACTCCGTTCCGGGCCCCGCCCCGGACCCGACCACCATCACCACCAGCACGGAGGAACCAGCCATGACCGAGCCCACCCCCCGGCCCGGCGCCGAAGACGTCCCCCCGGCCGTACGCGACTACATCCGGCAGGTCCTGGCCGAGCAACTCCACGCTTCCCCCGCGCCCCAGGAACCGGCCGCCGACACGTCGGCCGCGCCGGAGCAGGCCCGCACCACCACGGCCGGGGCTCCGCTGCGGCCGCCGGCGGGTGGCACCAGCGACCTCATCCCGCCCACGATGGCCTGGCCCGCCCACGTCGCCACCCTGCGCAAGGCCTCGGCCGTCCACAAGCTCGTCATCGCCTGCCACCCGCACACCTGGGACTTCCTCGCCGGTCAGGTCCGCACCGCAGGCACCGACGACCGAAACCCGCACTTCACCGACCCGGCCGGCATCGACCGCGACCAGCGCCGCGACTGGGAACGAGGCGGCACCGACCTCGACAAGCACCCCGACACCGTCCTGTCCGGCCGCAGTGCGGTCGCGCTGCTCAACGCCCTGCACACGACGGTGCACCGGGGCCTGGACGCCGAGCGCAGCATCGAGACGTGGTCGCTGGCCGTGACCGCGTACGAGCGGATCGCCGAGGTCGTCAATGCGACCCGGCCGGGAACGGGCACGCCGGACGGCCCGGACAATCGGCCCCGGGTGGTGCTGGACGACCGCAGCCCCGGCGCGGGCCACTGACGCTGCCGCGCACGCTTCCCGGGCCGGGCCGGGCCGGGCCGGGCCGGCGCCCTGCCGCTGCCCGCCCCACAACACGCAGGGGTGTCCTCGAAGCCGTCGGACGGCTTCGAGGACACCCCTGTGCCTTGTGCACGGGCCCTGACCAGGCATTCCGGCCCGGTCGAAGATCCCTAGCTGATACGGGTGACGTTCTCCGCCTGTGGTCCCTTGGGACCCTGCACGAGGCCGTACTCGACGGCCTCGCCCTCGACCAGTTCCTTGAAGCCCGACCCCTGGATCGCGGAGAAGTGGACGAACACGTCCGGGCCGCCATCGTCCTGCTGGATGAAGCCGAAGCCCTTCTCCGCGTTGAACCACTTCACAACGCCTGTTGCCATCGGTGCTGTCCCTCGTCTCAATCCACGGCATGAGAGCCACGCCGACCGCAGCCTCAGCTCGGCTCCGGCACCTGATCATTCTCCTCCCGACGCGGTCTCGAACCAAGCGGGACCGCCGGTGTCGGCGGCCGGGTTGGTGCGGGCGGAGCAGTCGTCGACCTCCGGGCCCGTGCCGCCCGGCACCGGGACGCCGATCCCGCACCGTCGATCCGTGGCTCTCGGGTTCGAATGCCGTCCGCCGTCGGTGTGAACACCACCTCCGGAACTCGGTCGCTTCAGTAGCTGAAAGGCTCATCCACTCCACCCTGCCGGAAAGCAATAGCGGCCCGCGGGCCGCCACCGGGTTCAGGGGACCATGGCTAGCCCCGACGTGGCGGCGCCCCGGCTGAGCACCGCCGAGCGGATGTGCTCCAGGGCCCGGGCGTAGTCGGCGCGGCCGGGGTTGCGGCGGGCGGCCTGGCGTAGGTCGAGGACGCGGTAGGGCGGCCCTAGGTCCGTCACCTGGGGGATGAACTCGGCCTTGGCGACCGTCCACCGCTGCCCCTGCGCGCCCGGCGGGGTGAAGGTGAACCGGGCGATGGAGCTCCAGTTGCCGCGTGGATCCTCGGCGCCGTCGTAGGTGAACATGTGCCCGGCGAGCTGGTCGCCGAGGCCGTACACCGTCCAGGTGTCGTTGATCTTCTCGTAGGCCTGCGGGATGTGGGCGTGGGTGCCGAGGATCAGGTCGATGTCGGGCCGGCCCGCGCCCTGCCCGGCGGCCAGTTCGCGGGCCAGCGTGAGCTGCTGGTCGTTCGGCGCGTCCTGCCACTCGGTGCCCCAGTGGATGCTCACCACCACGAGGTCCGCACCGCTCGCCCGGGCGGCGCGCGCGTCGGCGAGCATCCGGTCCCGGTCGATCAGGTTCACCGCCCAGGGCCGGCCTGTGGGCAGCGGAATTCCGTTGGTGCCGTAGGTGTAGGCGAGGTGCGCGACGGTGGCGCCGCCGGCCCGGAGCAGCGCGGGCCTTCCGGCCTCGGCCTCGTCGCGGGCGGAGCCGGTGTGCGCCAGGCCCACGGCGTCCATGGCGTCGAGCGTGCGCCGGATGCCGTCCGGGCCGTCGTCGAGGGTGTGGTTGGAGGCGGTGTCACAGGCGGTGTAGCCGGCGTCCTTGAGGGCGGCAGCGACCTGCGGCGGAGATTTGAACGCCGGGTAGCCGGTGAACGGCCCGCCGTCGACGCCGTAGACGGTCTCCATGTGGCAGATGGCGAGGTCCGCGCCGCTGATCAGCGGTTTGACGTCGGCGAACATCGGGCGGAAGTCGTATCCGTCCCCGCCGGCGTCCTCCTTGGCCTGCCGGATGATCTCGGTGTGCGGCAGCACGTCGCCGGTGGCGACCAGGGTGAACGCCCGCGGCCCGGTCGGGGACGGGGTGGCGGTGGCACCGGCGGGCGCAGCGACGGTGGGGCTCCGGCCGGCCGCCGACGGCGCCGTCGGGGAGCCGCAGCCTGCGGGGGCGAGGAGCAGCGCGACGGCCATGGTGACGGCCGGTCGGCGGGGCAGACGCATCATCGTCTCGTCTCATGATCGGAAGGTGTCATCGGCCTTCCGACTATGCGACGCCCCGGCCGCTCCCCCTCGACCCCACGCCGACGGACCCGTCGGGGCGCTGTCCCTTCGGCCCGATCAGCGGTCGAGGCGGGGGCAGCGGTAGTCGGCGAGGCCGTGGGCGGGGTGCCAGCCCTGGGCGTGGGCGCGGGTGAGGTCGAGGACGACGCCGCGGGTGAGGAGGTCGACGGTGTAGGGAGTGAGGCCGGGGACGCGGCCGGTGCGGGCGGCGATGCGGGCAAGAGGGGCGGGGAGGTGGGCGATGCGGGCGGGGAGGCGGTGGGCGGTGAGGACGTGGCGTAGGGCGTCGTCGCGGCGGTAGGGGGTGGCATCGGCGATGTTGTAGGCGCCGGGCGGCCAGGGCGGGGTGCCGGTGAGGCCGAGGGCGGCCAGGCAGGCGTCGGTGAGGTTGGCGACGGCGGTCAGGCTGAGCGGGATGTCGGGGCCGGGCAGTGGCAGCACGCCGTGCCGAGCGCGGGCGAGCAGTTGCGGGACGAGGTGGGGGTCGCCGTACCCGTAGACGGCGCGGGGGCGCAGGACGACGGCGCCGGCCGCGAGGGCGAGTCGTTCGGCGGCGGCCTTGGTGCGGCCGTAGGCGTTGAGGTGGCCGGCGGTGGTGGGGTGGTCCTCGGTGAGGGCGGGTGTTGTTCTCCCGGTGGTGCGCGGGTCGTAGACGCTGGCGCTGCTGACGTGGACGAGGGGGCGGCCGGCGGCGGCGCGCAGGACGCGCTCGGTGCCGGTGACGTTGACGGCGTGCTGGTGGGCTTCGGCGGGGTGACCCGGGGGCAGGTCGGCGACGGCGGCGGCACAGTGGACGACGAGGTCGGCGCCGGTGAAGTCGGGTTCGCCCGCGGTGGCGTCCCAGGGGGAGTGGCGGCCGACCGGGCCGGGGCGGCGGCCGTGGCAGGTGACGTCCAGGCCCAGGGCGGCAGCGGTGCGGGCGAGGTGGGCGCCGCAGAAGCCGGTCGCGCCGGTGATCGAGACGCGCATCAGGGCCTTCCCCGTCGGAGGGTGAGTTCGGCGTAGCCGGGCAGGGCGGATCGGCAGTCGACCCGGGCGCGGGTGACGACCGGCCGGTGAGGAGCCAACGCGAGGAGCACGTCGGCGAGTTGGGTGCGGGCCAGGCCCGCACCGGGGCAGGCGTGCGGTCCGGCGCCGAAGACGGCCTGGGCGGCGGCCGGGTCGGTGGCGTGGGCGGCGGGCTGGGCGGCTGGATCGGTGGCGTGGCCGGCGGACGGGTCGTAGGCAGGGGTGCGGAGGTGGGCCCCGGCGGCGTGCCGGGCGACCAGGATCAGCCGGTCGCCGGCCCGTACGGGGTGCCCGGCGAGCGTGGCGTCGGCGGCGGCGACCCGGGGCAGCAGCGGGGACGGCGCGGTCAGGCGCAGGAGTTCGGCGGCCAGGCGCGGCGCGGTCGCCTCGCTCACGGCCGGCCAGAGCCCGGCGTCGGCGCACCAGGCGACCGCCCGGGGCAGGGCGGCCACGGTGGTGTTCACGGCGGCGACGGCCACCATGGCGTCGCGCGCGTCGGGTAGCAGGGCGGTGAGCCGGGCCGCGGCGTCGGCCGTGCCCGGGCCGCCGCGGCGGAGGCGCAGGCGGAGACGGGGGCCGGGAAGGTGGTCGCGGGCGGCGTGGGCGGCGGCCTCGGCCGCGGCGTGGGCGAGCTGGTGCGGGCAGCCCGTCGCGCCGGTCAGGGCGGCGGTCGTGACACCGGCCAGTTCGCGGGCCAGGGCGACGAGTTCGAGCTCGCCGTCGGCCAGGTCCGGGATCCGTCTGGTGAGCAACGCCTGCCAGTGGGGGCGGATCCGCTGCTGCGCGGCGGCGTTGAGCCCGCCGGCCAGGGTGCGGCGGGCGACGCGGTGCTCGGCGCCGTCCTGGTCGAACAGGAGGCCGCCGTCGGTGAGTTCGGCCGCCGCGCCGCCGGTGGTGCCGGGTGCGGTGCGGTCCAGCGGCACCCGAGTGAGTGCCTCGCGGTAGGCCTCGCCGCCGTGCACGAGCACGGTTCGGCCGAGCCGGACCGCCGGGCGGCGGCGGGTGGCGGCGAGCAGGGCGAAGAGCACCGGGTGGCTGCGCAGGTAGACCCGGCGGTCGCGGCGGCGGGCCCGGCGGGCGGCGGCGGGTGGGGGCATCGGACGGGTTGGCTGGTCGGACGGCGGCTGGGTCGGCTGGTCGGTCGGCTGGTGGGTCGGCTGGTGGGTCGGCTGGTGGGTCGGCTAGTGGGTCACCGGGCCAGCTCCCGGGCGCAGTGCGCGGCGGCCGCCGCGCGGTCGGGCTTGCGGGAGCGGCCGGCGAGCGGGACCTCGCCGAACAGGACGGCGTCGGGCCGGGCCGCGCTCATCCGGTCGAGCGGCCGACGCAGGTCCTCGCGCAGCCGTCGCGGGTCGGTGCCCGGGGCCGGCTGGACCAGGGCGACCAGCCGCTCGTCGCCGTCCCCGGCCGGCACGCCGACCAGGACGGCGAGTTCGACACCCGGCAGGTGCAGCGCGGGTTCGTACAGGCCGGGGTAGATGTTCTCGGCGCGGCGCAGCACCATGTCCTTGAGGCGTCCGGCGAGCACGATGCGGCCGTCCGGGGTGAGGGCGGCGCGGTCGCCGGTGCGCACCCAGGGGTCGGGCTCCTCGCCGAGGTAGCGGTGCTGGGCGCCGGGGCCGGTGAGCAGCAGTTCACCGCCGGTGCCGGTGCCGGTGTTGGTGTCGATGCGGGCGCGGACGCCGGGCAGGGGTGCGCCGACCAGGTCGCCGTCCCCGCCGTGGGCACTCTTGTCCGCCTCCTCGACCGCGGCGGCGGGGAACAGTTCGGTCAACGCGTAGACGCTCCAGGCCTGGTGGGCGCCGGACTGCTTGACGCGGCGCAGCAGGCCGGCGTCGGCGGGGGCGGAGCCGGTCCAGACCCGGCCGGTGAAGCGGGCCCCGGCGGCGAGGGCGGCGCGCAGCTGCGGCGGGGTGAGATAGGTGTGGGCGGGGGCGAGCCGGGCGAGCTGGCGGCCGAGCGCGGCGGGGCGACGGGCGGGCAGGACGACGGCGGCGCCTGCGGCGAGTGCCGGGACGAGGACGAAGAAGGTCCCGCCGAGGACGACCGTCCCGGGGCGCGGGTCGACCAGGTCGGCGACGGTGCGCAGCCCGGCGGCCAGGCCGTCCCGGGTGTGCACGACGGCGCGCGGGCGGGCGGTGGTGCCGGAGGTGAAGACGATCACCGCGTCTCCGTTGCGGTCGTCGTCGTCGCCCGGCGGGGGAGCGGTGGGCGGGGCGGTACCGGCCGGGCGCAGGCGCGGTGCGCAGCCGGGCAGCCGGCGGCCCAGGGTGGCGACCGGCCCGAGCGCGGCGAGGCAGGGCAGCGCCAGGTCGGCGCGGCGGGCGAAGGGCCCGGCCCAGCCGGCCACGGCCTGGGCGGCCGCGTCGGCGAGGACGAGATCGGGGCGGGCCAGGGCGAGCCGGGCGGCGAGCACGTCGGGCCCGGCGGTCGGGTCGAGGACGGCGATGCGCAGGCCCAGCCGGTGTGCGGCGAGCATGACGGCGAGCGCGCGCGGCCCCGGGCGGACGGCGACGCCGACGGTCGCGCCGGGGCCCAGGCCGTGGGCGTGCAGCGCGGCGGCGTAGCCGTCGGCCAGGTCGGCGAGTTCGCCGCGGCGGATCACCGGTCGGATGGCGCCGGTTCGGGTGTGGCGCAGGACGGCGGGCCGGTCGGGGTGGTCGGTGCGCAGGACGTGGGCGAGGCGGTCGAGCACGGCAGGGGCTGCTTTCGGGGCGCGGGATCGGCAGGACGGACGTCGGGACGGCGTACGTCGGGGCGGCGGAAACCGCCGGTCACCAGCAGTCATCGGCTATCGCCGACTGTCACCGGCCGGTTCAGCGGACGTCGACGGGGCGCGGGTCGGCGCCGCGTTCCAGGTACCAGCGGGCGGTGCCCACCACGCCGTACGCGCGGATCCGCCGGGTGGAGTTCTGCACCACCATGTCGCGGCGGCGCACCACCGCCGTGGTGTGGCGGCGGACCGTGTTGAGGAACGCCCGGTCGGTGGGGGAGGGCCGGCGGGGCATGCCGCCGACGGCCAGGTACAGCTCGGCGGTGATCGCCATGTTGTTGCCCGCGTGCATCCGGTACGGCGTCAGGTAGCCGTGCCGGCGGCGGTGGGCGGGCCGGATCCGGCCGAAGAAGGCGCCGAGCGCGACCAGGACCAGGAACACCGCGCTCCCGGCCGGCCCGTGCTCGTCGCGGCGGGCGGTGACCCGGCCGCAGACCAGGCCGCCGGAGGCGACCAGAGCGGCCCGGGCCGCGGCCGTCCAGCCGGGTTCGGGCAGGCAGTCCGCGTCGGTGCGGGCGAGCAGGGCGGCGCCGCGGGCGATGGCGTGGCGGAAGGCGGTGTCCACCGCCGAGCCGACGCCCTTGTCCGGCTCGACCACCACCTCGACCGGGAACGGCGCGTGGGCGGCGAAGGCGCGGACGGCGGCGACGGTGCCGTCGGTGGAGCCGTTGTCGGCGACGAGCAGGGTGAAGTCGCGGTCGCGCTGGGCGGCGAGGGCGCGCAGCACGCCCCCGATCCGGGCCTCCTCCTGGAAGGCGGGGACCACCACCCACAGGTCGGTCCTCACGACGCTTCCCAGACCACGGCCATCAGGCTGACGCCGCCGCCGAGCCCGACCAGCAGGACCTTGTCGCCGGGCGCCAACGTGCCGCGAATCCGGTCGAGTTGCACGCCCAGCGTGGCGCTGGCGATGTTGCCGAGCTCCGGCACGGTGAGCACCAGCTTCTCCGGCGGCACCCCGGTCAGCTCGACGAAGCGCTCCAGGTACGGGACCGTCACCTGGTGCACCAGGACCCGGGCGTAGTCGTCCCAGCCGAGGCCGGTGCGGGCGGCGAGCCGGGCCAGGACGGCGGGGCCGATCTCCTCGAAGATGCCGCGCAGCTCCTTGCCGCCGCCCCGGAAGTAGCTGTGCTCGTCGCCGCGCGGGTGCCGGGAGCCGCCGCCGGGGATGCCGCCGGCCTCCCAGTGCTCCGAGGCGGTGGCGGTCTCGACCTCCAGGATGCCGCCGTGCTCCACGGCCTCGACGACGACGGCCGCCCCGGCGTCGCCGAAGGTGTAGCCGGCGAAGCCGTCCCGGACCTCCTGCGGGGAGGACGGCGTGCGGCGCATCGCCCGGCTGGGCGTCTCGCCGGTGACGACCAGCGCGCGCCGGGCCCGTCCGGCCAGGATCATCGCGCGGGCCAGGTCGATCCCGTTGAGGAAGCTGTTGCAGGCGTTGCTGACGTCCAACGCGTGCGCACGCGTGCCGAGTTCGGCCTGCACGATGTGCGCGGTGGCCGGCTCGCACACGTCCCGGGTGGCGGAGGCGAACAGCAGCAGGTCCACGTCTTGCGGCTGCAGCCCGCGAGCGGCGAGCGCGCGCCGCGCCGCGCCGACGGCAAGGGTGGAGGCGAACTCGTCGTCGCCGGCGAAGTGCCGGGTGCGGATGCCGGTCGCCTTCTCGAACATCCGCTCCGGCAGGGCCAGTCGGCCGCCCGCGGTGACCTCGTCCTGGAGCTGCCCGGAGGTGAGCCGGCGGGCCGGCAGATGGGAGCCGACGGCGGTGATGCCGATCCTCGGTATCGCTGCTGGTTGCATGCCCCCATGCTCCGGCCGGACCCGGCCGCCCGGCCTGAGTACGGGTACTCAGCCAGGCCCGACCGCCTACCCGACCGGGCCTGGGCAACCCGCCGCATCCCGCCCCCGGGCAGCGAGGGACCGCCGTTCACAGTACGTTCGGTCGTGGCCTTCTCCATCGGATCCCTTCCATGGCCGGCCGCTGATTGTCGCGCCCGTGGTGCTGAACTGAGTGATCGGCAGGCGCTGTGGCAAGCCGCGCCGATATGACGCTTCGCTGTCAGTCGTGCGCGGATTGCGAAGCGTCGTTCAGTGGCGGCGGGCGGATGGCATGGATACGACGTCGCTGCCGTCATGGCGGCGTCGTCACGAGTAGCTGGTTCGCCTCATCCGGCTCGACGCGACCACGCTGAACCACGCCGCGCTCTACCTCCTCGCGGGCGCCGCGCTCACCGGGCTCGGCTTCCACGGGGTCAACCGCCGCGCTACCTGACCGGTCGGGCGCCGACGAACCTCGCCTGCGGGTCCTGGGTCGGGCTGCGGACCGCGGTGTGGGGGCCGTTTCCGGGCGCCTGTATGTTGATCACGCGCCGGCCCTGGTGGTGTCCCGTCCCGGGGGTGCCGGCGTGCGGGTGCGGCCCGGGCTGGTGACCGCTCTCGCGGGGAGGCCGGGGCCGCCGTCGCCGGGGCGTCAGGAAGACCTCGACCCGGGGCTGGACGGCCGCTCGTCATCTGAACGTTCTCGAAGGATCCCGTATGACCGTTTCCGTCCCGCCCGACAGCCCGCAGTCTGCCGAGGGGTCGGCCGACAGCAGCCCGCAGTCTGCCGAGGGGTCGGCCGACAGCAACCCGTGGGCGCCGCCGGACCCGGGTCAGGGCAAGTCTCCGGCGCCGGGCGGGGCCACGGTCCCTGCGCCTACGCCTACGCCTACGCCTGCCGTCGCGACTGCTGCCGTACCTGCCGCGGCCCCCGGAGAGGTCCCGGCCCCTGCCGCTGCCCCCGGGCAGGCCCCGGGTGTGCCGTACTGGCCGCCGTATCCGATGCCGGCGCCGCAGCCCCGCAACGGCCTGGGCACCGCGGCGATGGTGCTCGGGATCGTCGGTACGGTCCTCGGCCTCGCCGTCGTCCTGTTCTGGCTGTCCTGGCTGCCGGCCCTGCTCGCCGTGGTCTTCGGTGCCATCGGCCTGGGCCACGTGCGCAAGGGCGTGGCGACCAACCGGGCGAATGCGCTCGCGGGCGTGATCCTGGGTGTCACCGGCCTGCTGGTCTCGGTCGGTGCCGGGGCGTTCGTCGTGGTACGGGTGCAGGCGGTCAACGAGGAGCGGCGGGCGGAGGCGGATGCCGCACGCGCTCGCGCCGAGGCCGCGATCCAGGCCGCCCAGGAACGGGCGGCGAAGGAGAAGGAGCGGGTCGAGGCCGAGCAGAAGAGGGTCGAGGCCGAGCGGGAGAAGGCGGCCGCGGACGAGCGGGCCCGGCGCCTGTCGTTCGGCCAGTCCTACACGTACGGGGACGGGCTGAAGGTCACGATGGCCGTGCCGGTGCCGTACGTGCCGAGCGAGACGGTGTTCGAGGCCCCCAAGAACGCCAGGATCATCCAGGTGAAGATCACCGTCGTCAACACCGGATCCCAGGAGCTCTCCCTGTACGGATCGGGCATGCCGTTCGTCAGGGACGCCAAGGGCGGCCTCGTCTACTCGCTGATCGACGGGAGCAACCGGCTGAAGGTCCTCGCCGGCTCCCTGTCGCCGGGCCAGGAGGCGACCGGCCTGTCCGCGTACGCCCTGCCGATCGGCGCGGCGGATCCCTTCACCGTCGAGTTCAACTACGGCTCCGGGCTGCAGCGCAAGAACGTCATCTGGTCGGGCTCGCCCGACTGACCCGGCCCCCGCAGGTTGCGAAGCGCTGACCCGTCCGGCGCAGCGTGGCGCGCGGGCCGGGCGGGGTGCTGCGATCTTCGGAGGACGCCCGGCCGCGTCCGACCTCCGGGCCCCGTCGTCCCGAGACCGTGGAGGCCCGGATGTGGCAGGCACCCCCCGCCCCCGTCAGCCGTGAGTGGCTCCCGGTGCTGGACATGCCGGCGGCCGGTGCACAGAACCGTTGGACGGTGCTGCTGCGCGTGCTGCTGCTGATCCCCCAGTTCGTGGTGGTGTGGCTGCTGTCGGTGGTGGCGTTCTTCGTCACCGTCATCGGCTGGTTCGGCGCGCTGGTGCTCGGTCGGCTGCCCGGCTTCGCGGTGGACTACCTCACCGCGTTCGTTCCGTACGAGACCCGCTTCGCCGCCTACCTGATGCTCACCGTGGACCGCTACCCGCCGTTCCGGTTCGACGCCCCCGACCACCCCGTGCAGGTCGGACTGCGGCCGGGCGAGCTGAACCGGCTCGCCGTCCTCTTCCGCATCGTCCTCGTCATCCCCGCCGCGATCGTGCAGGGCCTGCTGTACGCGGGCTGGTGGATGGTGTCGTTCGTGATCTGGCTCGTGGTGCTGGTCCTCGGCCGGATGCCGCAGCCGCTGTACGAGGCGACGACCGCGATCCTGCGCTACCGGATGCGCTGCACCGCCTACTTCGTGATGCTCTCCTCCGCCTACCCCAAGCGCCTGTTCGGCGAGGAGCCGGGCAGCGAGCCGGACGGCCCGGTGTCGGCCACCCGCCCGCTCGTCCTGAGCGGCGCCGGACGCGGCCTGCTCGTCGTCTTCATCCTCCTCGGCGTGGTCTCCTGGGCGACGAGCTCGATCACCACCTCGGTGAACTCGGACGACGGCGCCGACGACACCACCAACCCGACCCAGCACGTCATCGCCCCCCTCGTGCCGGGCCCCGCCGACCGCGCGTTCCGGAACCCGACGGGCCGGTCGTAAGCCGCTGGTAGCTGCTCGCAGCCACTGGTAGCCGGTCGTAGTCGCTGGTAGCCGTTCGTTTCACGGGGATCGGGGCAGCGCCGTACGGGTGGTCGGCCGGCTCGTGATCTTCGCTAGCCTGAGCGAATGACCGACAAATTGGTGAACCGTTACCGCCAGGCCGTGGAACCGCTCTTGGAAGCGGGCGAGCGGACGCTGGACGTGGCTACCGTCTACCCGGTGGCCGGGGCCAAGGGCCTGGGGGACGGGGCGGGCGCGAAACTCGGGAACAGGCTGGCGAGGGTCGGCGCGGTCGCGGGGGAGACGGGCAGCCTGGCGCACGGCTTCCCGACCGGTGCCGGTACGGCGATCCACAAGCTGCTCGTGGTCACCGACCGGCGCGTCGCGTTCGTCTCGGCGCGCGACATCCGGAAGGCCGGCGAGGTGTTGTGGCACGTACCGCGCCACCTGGTCACGCGGATCGAACGCCGTCCGAGGCTGCAGGCGATGGCCCGGTTCCGGCTGCACTTCGCGGACGGATCGGCGGTCGCGGCTCTCACCCCGAGGCGGCGCACCATCGAGGCCCTGGCGGACCAGCTGGGACGGTAGGCAGGGCACAGGCCCAGCGGGTTGAAGGGGGGCCGAACACCTCCCGGCTGCCGGTGGACTCTTCACCCTGGCCGCCCCCGCGAAGGCCGCCCCCGCGAAGGCATCGACTTTCCGTTATCGATGCCGGGCCTTCCGGATCTCCTGGGCATCGCGGCCTGATCGGCCGAAGGGCGCAGGAAAGGTTCGCAGTGAGCAATCGTTGGATGGGACACCGCTTCCTCTGGGCCTGTTCGCTCGTGCTGGCCGTCGGTTCGATCGCCCTGCTCGTGCTGCCTGCGCGAAGCTCGTCCGCGAACTCCGCGAACTCCGCGAACTCCGCGAACTCCGCGAACTCCGCGAACTCCGCGAACTCCGCGCACACCGAGCACTCCGGAATGCCGGGTATGGACCACGGCACGACGGCGACACCCGGCGTGACCGGCGCAGCGGGGATGCCCGGCATGCCGGCCGGAGAGGGGCTCGCCGCCGAGAGCGACGGCTACCGCCTTGACTCGCGGGCCACCGGACTCCCGGCCGGCCAGGCGGTGAGCTATCCGTTCACCGTCGTCGGGCCGGACGGAAAGCCGGTCACCGACTTCGCCGAAGTCCAGGGCAAGCAACTGCACTTCTATGCGATCCGCTCGGACCTCACCGGCTACCAGCACCTTCACCCCACGATGGCCGCCGACGGCACCTGGGCCGCCGACCTGGCTGCCCTCGAACCGGGCGACTGGCGGCTGTACGCCTCCTTCACACCGAACACCGGCCCCCGCAAGGGCAGCGAATTCGTCCTCAGCCGCACCGTGACGGTGCCCGGCGACGCGGCCCCGGCGCCTCTGCCCGCCGTCACCGACAGCACCACGGTCGACGGGTACACCGTCGCCGTCCGGGGCGACCTGACGGCCGGTCGGGCAGGCCCGCTCACCGTCACGATCAGCGAGGACGGCCGACCGGTCACCGACCTGCAGCCGTACCTCGACAGCTACGCCCACCTCAGCGCCTTCCACGAGGGGGACCAGGCGCTGGCCCACCTCCACCCCATCACCCGCGTCAACGGGGATCACGGCGGGCCGACGCTGACCTTCTACGCCCTGCTTGGCAGGCCCGGGAACTGGCGGGTCTTCCTGCAGTTCCAGACCGACGGACGCGTGCACACCGCGGTCCTCACGCTGCGCGTCGGCTGACGCTCCAGCCGTCGGTGCCGCAGGGCGGGGCGGCGGCCCGATCGGTTGGCGTCGCCGTTATCCGCCCCGCCGCTCACTCCCCGGTCGTGCGCCGCGCCGGCCAGGTGCGGGCGAGCGAGGCGGCGAGGGCCGTGCCCTGCCGGTGGCCGGCGCGGGCGGCGGCGGGGCGCCGGGCGTTGGCGGTCAGGTCGCGTCCCATGGCGCGGCGGGCGTCGGTGTCAGGGGTGATCAGGGTGGTGCGCGCGCCGGCGGCGCGCAGTTCCATTGTCTGCTGCTGGGCGCTGGGGTGCGGCCCGACAGCGGTGGGCACGGGCGAGACGGCCAGCACCTGCCGGTGGCCGGCGGCCAGTTGGAGGTTGCCGGTGGAGCGGGTGCCGCCGTCGATCCATCGTCGCCCGAGGGCGGTGGTGGGCGGCCAGACCAGCGGGACGGCGCAGCTGGCGGCGACCGCGTCGGCGAGGTCGAGGCCGGAGCCCGCGTCGAAGGCTTCGACGCTGCCGGTCTCCGCGTCCACGGCGGTGATGCGCAGCGTCGTCTGCGCGGGCCAGGCGGTGGCGTCGCGCAGCAGGGTGCGTACGGTGTCGTGGAGGTCGTGGGCGGGGGTGGTGCGCGCGGTCAGGGCGGCGTGGCCCAGGCGCCGGACGGAGCGTTCCGGGTCGCGGGTGGCGAGGGCCGCCCACAGGAAGCGCAGGGTCTGTGCGGCGGTGACACCCATCTCGACCCGGTCGAGGCCGGCCAGTTGACGTTCGTACAGGTCGCGGGCGGGTTCGCCGCTCGCGAGGCGGGCGCCGAAGACGGCTCCGGCCGAGGTGCCGATGACGGTGTCGGCGGCCGTCAGGTCGATTCCGCCGTCGGCGAGGCCCGCGAGTACGCCGGTCAGCCACGCACCGCCGACCGGTCCGCCGCCGCCCAGCACCAGCGCCGTCCCGTTCATGGCACTCCTCTCCCCTGGCCGCGAATCGGGGACTGATCCCCGTTTCACCTTGAGTGTGAGGGTACACCGGCAGCGGGCGGCGCACGTTGGCCCCGCCTTGCGGGCCCCGATCGGGTGTCAGTGGCGGGTTTCGATTGCCGTAGCCGTAGCCGTAGCCGTAGCCGTAGCCGGGCCCGCCGGGGCCTTCGCGGAGCGGGTCAGTTGCCCGGGTGGGAGGCTGCCCAGCCGTGTTCGAGGAGTGCGAAGGCTTCGTCGGCGGCTCGGCGCGGTTCGGCGTGGCGCAGGATGAGGCTGCGGGCCTCGAGGGCGAAGCGGGCCAGGGCGGCGCAGCTGACGTCGTCCTCGGGTGCGCCCACGGCCTCGGCGATGGCCCGGGTCAGGGCGGCTTCGTGGCGGGTCCACATGCGGTGGGCGTAGTCGCGCAGTGCGGGGGTGTCCTCCACCAGGCGGGTGAAGTCGGCGAATCGCGGGTCCGCGGCGTGGATGGAGAGCTGGGTCTGCTTCAGCAGGAGGTGCTCGCGCAGCGCCTGCGGGATGGACCGGCCCGGGGGGCGTTCGCGTACGGCGGCGACGAGGGATGCTTCCAGGTCGTCGTCCTGGTCGAAGACCAGGGCTTCCTTGCCGGAGAAGTGCTTGAACAGGGTGGTCACCGAGACGTCGGCGGCGTCGGCGATGTCCTTGACGCCGACCTGGTCGTAGCCGTGTTCGAGGAAAAGCTCGAGTGCGGCGTCGGCCAGGGACTGGCGGGTCTGGGCCTTCTTGCGCTCGCGGCGCCCGGTCGGTTCGGTCGGTTCGGTCACTCGCCCACCGTACCCCATGGTGCATCCACTGCAAAAGTTTAGTCATTGCGCTTTTTTAGTGAGTGTGGTTTCTTGGTGGTGCCGGGCTCCCGGCAACTCATCCACCTCCCGAAGGACACTCCCGTGAACTCTGCCCGTGACCCCCGCATCGCGATCGTCGGCGCCGGCCTCGGCGGCCTCACCTGCGCCCGAGTCCTCCAGCAGCACGGCCGCTCCGTCACCGTCTTCGAACGCGAGGCATCCGCCGACGCCCGCCCCCAGGGCGGCACCCTCGACATGCACCCCGACACCGGCCAGGCCGCCCTGCGCTCGGCGGGACTCCTCGACCGGTTCCACGCCCTTGCCCGCCCCGAGGGAGACGAGTGGCGCGTCCTCGACTTCGCCACCGGCGCCCTCATCGCGCAGCAGGGGCCCTCCGCCGACGGCGGCCGCCCCGAGATCGACCGGGGCCAACTGCGCGGTCTGCTCCTGGACTCGATCACCGAGGGCACCGTGCGGTGGGACCGCGCCGTCCGTGGGGTCACCCCGCTGCCGGACGGCACCTGCCGACTGCTCCTCGCCGACGGCACCGCCGAGGACTTCGACCTGGTGGTCGGCGCCGACGGCGCCTGGTCGCGCGTACGCCCGGCCCTGTCGCACGCCGCACCCGGCTACACCGGCGTCACCTTCGTCGAGACCGGATTCGACCACTGCGACACCCGCCACCGCGACCTCGCGCGAATGGTCGGCAACGGATCGATGCTGGCCAAGGGAACCGGCCGGACCCTGGTCGCCCAGCGCAACAGCAACGGCCACATCCGCGCCTACATCGCGCTGCGCGCGCCGCAGGACTGGCACGCGGTCGCCGGTGTCGACCTCGGCGACCGGCAGGCCGTACGCACCCACCTGCTGGGGATGTTCGACGGCTGGGACGAGAGCCTGCGCTACCTCCTGCGCGACAGCGACAACGGATACGTCAACCGGCCCCTGTTCGTCCTGCCCGCCTCGCACACCTGGGAGCACGTTCCCGGCGTCACGCTGCTCGGCGACGCCGCACACCTGATGCCCCCGGTCGGGCTGGGCGCCAACCTCGCCATGCTCGACGGCTCCGACCTCGCCCACGCCCTCGTGACCGAAGCCGGCGTCGACGACGCCGTCCGCGCCTACGAGAGCGTCATGCTGCCGCGCTCGATCGAAGCCGCGACGGCCAGCGCGCAGGGGCTCGACCACCTCGTCCCCGCGACGACCCCCTGAGCGGACTCCAGCGCCCAGGCCCCACCGCCCCGGCCGCGCCGCCCCGGCCCCACCGCCCCCGGCCGCACTGTCCCCGGTTCCGGCGGCGAGGGCAGGGAACCCATGACCGCGCAGGTCAGGGGGTCGGGTGTCGGCGGACCTCGTGGTCGTGGCGCTAGCGCGGCACCGTAAGATCGTCTCCGCTCACGGCTCCCCGAGTGGCCGAGGACGAGCGTTCCGGGGAGGGGGATCCCAAGATGGAAACCGGCAAGGACCACGACAGAACGAACCGCGTCGTGGTGGTCGCGGCGGTTGCGTCGGTGCTGGCCTTCGGCACCGTGGCCGCCCTGTGGGGGCTGGGCGTCCTCAGGGAGAACCGGACGCCGGCGACATGCAGCGGGCCCGGACCCAACGACCCCGCGGCGGCGTACCAGGCGCTGTGCGCCGCGCTCAACCGCCCTGATCTGCCGACCCTGCTCGGCACGCCGGACGACCACGTCTCGACCGCGCAGCCCGGGACCTTCGCCAACGGGGTGGCGATGGCGGAGGTGCGCCTGCAGCGCAGTGTCGTCGGCGTCTCGGACAGTCAGACCTCGGTCTGGTCGATGGCCGACACCCAGCAGTTCCACGCCGAGCGGGCCACCGTTCTCGGTCACCCCGCGGTGACCTACTCCGGTCACGCGCTGAAACTCTTCCCCTCGAACGGGAAGTCCGGCGGGGACGGCCCCGTCACGCGGAACATCGTCGTCGCGTGGGATCCCAAGGACCCCGGCGGCCGGGCCTACGAGTTCACCGTCTTCCGGCAGGACGGCCAGGCCCCCGACGACGCCGCTCTGCGCCGGGTCGCCGAAACGGTGCTGCCGACCCTCCCGGGCTGGGTCGCCGCCCAGTAGGTCCGCGCCACGGCCGACACCGTGAGGCGGCGGCGAGGGGGAGGGGCGAACTGCGGGCGAGCACCGCGAGCGGGGCCGGCAGCTCGTACGCCAGCCCCTTCGCGACGACCCCGTGCCGCCCCCGCCCCCGCCGCCCGCCGCCGCCCGCGGTCAGCTTTCGGCACCCAGGTGGACCGTGAAGAACTCGGCCAGCTTGTCGACGGTCGGGTCGATGTACTCCTCCCGGTCGTAGAGGTCGACGTGGCTCGCGCCCTCGATCCGGTACAACTCCTTGGGTCCGGTGGCCCGTTGGTGCGCCTCGACAGCCATCCAGGAGGTGACGGCACGCTCGCCGACGATCTGCAGCATCGGGCGGGGGCCGATCAGCGGGACGGCGAAGAACGGGTCGTAACAGGCCAGCCTGTCGATGCTCTCCCAGGCCAGGAACTTCGCGGACCGCTCGTGCTCGCCGCGCGAAGTGCAGTAGTACTCGAAGCCCTCGGCGCCGTGCTCGCCGCCGAGCGCGCCCGCCTGCTCGGCCGTCTGCGGGAACATCGTCATCACGCCGGGGTCCTGGCCGCGGGCGGCGGCGGTGCGGGCCCGGGCGGCCGCGTCCAGCAGGGCCCGGAAGACCGCCGGGTCCTGGCCGCCGTCGGCCCCCAGCCGGAACTGGCGGGAGGGATCGGCGGTGCACACGGCGGCCACCGCCCGGACCCGGCGGTCACCGCCGGTGGCGGCCAGCGAGTAGCCGCCGGACGCGCAGATGCCGAGCAGGCCGATCCGCCCTTCGGCGACCTCCTCACGGGTGACCAGGTACGACACCGCGGCCTTGAAGTCCTCCACACGCTGGGCCGGGTCCTCCAGCCCTCGAGGCAGCCCCCCCGACTCGCCCTGGTGGGCCGCGTCGAAGGCGAGGGTGACGAACCCGCGCTCGGCCATCCGCCGCGCGTACGCGCCGGAGGTCTGTTCCTTCACCCCCGTGCCCGGGTGGCCGACCACCAGCGCCGCAAGCGGGCCGGGCGCCGGATCGTCGGGGATGTACAGGTGCGCGGCGATCTCGATGCCGGCGCTGTCGAAACTGATGTCGGACCTGGCCATGCGGGCACTCTTCCTGTCGGTCGGCTCGTCGCCTGCTCGTCGGCTCCGCCCCCGTTCCGGGCGGGCGTCGCCCCGGACCTCACTCTGGGCCCGGGAAGAGGCCGGCGGAACAGTCAAATGACGCTGCGCCCGACAGGCCGCGCGCACCGACGTTGCGTCATCCGCACGACACCACGCCGCCCCGGCCGCGCGAACGGCGCCCCGGCGCGTACGGCTCGTCCGGCGGGTCAGGGCGTGCCGGACAGGACTTCCACCGCGCCCGTGTCGAGCGAGTAGTAGGCGCCGACCACGGCGAGGGAGCCCTTCTCCACGAGTGGGGCCAGGTCCTGGTTGGAACGCAGATCGGCCGCGGTCAGCGTGACCTGGGCGCGGGCCATGGTCTCGACCGGGTCGGCGCCGCCTTCCCGGGCCGCCTGTTCGTACGCCGGCTGCAGGGCCTTGACGATCGCCTGCAGGTTGCCGGGCAGCGGTTTGTTGTCACGGAGGGACTCGTACGCCGCCTTGACGGCGCCGCAGCGCTGATGACCGAGGACCACGACGAGGGGGGTGGCACTCGTCATGGGCCCGTACTCGACGGATCCGGTGACCACCGGGCCGACCGCTTCCCCGCCCGTGCGCATCACGTAGAGGTCGCCCAGGCCGGTGTCGAAGAGGAGCTCGGGCGGCACCCGCGAGTCGATGCACGAGAGGATCGCCCCGAAGGGCTCCTGTTCCTGGGCGACGAACTGACGCCGGTTCGGATCCCGGTCGGGGTGGTGGAGGTCTCCGCTCACCCAGCGCTTGTTGCCGTCCATCAGCCTCGTGAACGCCGCGGCGGGCGTGGTGGGCCGTGCCTGCGGCGAAGCACTGGTCGAGGACGAGGCCGCCCTCGTCGCCGCGCACCCCGTGAGCGCGGCCGCGGCGCCCGCGAGGCCGCCGGCAATCAGCGTCCTACGACCCGGGTGTCCGGTTCTTTCCATCGGTTGATCCCCTCGATGCCGCTCGGACACGTTCCGTGCCTCGACCGGGCCGATTGTCCAGCGGGGTGCGGGTGGCCCGGCGGAAGGCGCAAGCGGGAGCGGGCCACATTGCCGCGAACGGCCCACGGAACCCGCTCGGGCAGCCCGTCGGGCCGTCCGGGCGGAAAATCGGGTGCCCCGGGGCGCCGGCCGCGTTACCCTCGCTGCCATGAACGTCACCGGCCCGATCACCGCCACCGCGCGAGCGACCAGCTCGCCGGTTGCCGCCGCCTGACGTACCCCTCCCCACGGCGACCGGAAACGGTCCGCCGGTGGTGGCTTCGAGGTGTTTCCTCCTCGGTTCCGATGATCGCGTGGACCTGTTGTCCGGTGCGTCGTCCCCTGACACACGCGACTCACGCGACTCACGCCAAGGAGCCACCCCGTGAACACCGACCAGCTCGTCCGCACCTTCATCGAGTACTTCGAGGAGCGCGGCCACCGCCGGATCACCGGCTCGACCCTGCTGCCCCCGCCCGGAGACCCGGTGCTGTTCACCACCTCCGGCATGCACCCCCTCACGCCCTACCTGGAGGGGCGCCCGCACCCGCTCGGCAGGCGGCTGGTCAACGTCCAGCGCTGCCTGCGCACCACGGACCTCGACGAGGTCGGCGACCGCACCCACCTGACCGTCTTCGAGATGCTCGGCACCTGGTCCCTCGGCGACTACGAGGGCCCGCAGAGCCTCGACTGGGGCTACGGGCTGCTCACCGACGGGCTCGGCATCGACCCCGGCCGGCTCCATGTCACCGTCTTCGGCGGCGACGACCGGGTCGGCCCGGACACCGGCTCGCTGGAGCTGTGGCAGGACCGCGGCGTGCCGGTCGAACTCACCGTCGAGGACAACTGGTGGTCCAACGGGCCGACCGGCCCGTGCGGCCCGGACTCGGAGATCTTCCTGTGGACCGGCGACACCCCGCCGCAGTCGACACCCACCCGGGACGACCGCTGGGTGGAGGTGTGGAACCACGTGATGATGCGCCACCGGCGCCTCGACGACGGCACACTCGTCCCGCTGCCCCAACGCAACGTCGACACCGGACTCGGCCTGGAACGGCTCTCCTCGCTGCTGCAGGGCCGGACGTCGGTCTTCGAGTGCGACGTCTTCGACCCCTGGCGCCGCCTCGTCCCGCCCCTGTGGCAGCTGGACGAACCGTCACTGCGGCTGGTCTGCGACCACCTGCGCTCGGGCATCGTCGTCATCGGCGACGGCGTCCGCCCGTCCAACACCGGCCGCGGCTACGTGCTGCGCCGTCTGGTACGCCGGGTGCTCACGGTGCTCCGCCGGGACGACCCGCGGCGCGGACTCGGCGACCTGCCGCTCGAGTTGGTCCGGCACACCCTGGACCGCTTCCGCCAGGACGTGGACCCGGAGTCCGTGCGCCGGGTGCTGCTCGACGAGGAACTCCGGTTCGACCGCCTCCTGGAACGCGGCCGCCGGGTGCTCTCCCGCCCCCGCTTCCGCGGCCCGCTGACCGAGGACGACCTCCACTACCTCCACGACACCCACGGCCTGCCGCGCGACCTCGTCCTGGACCTGCGGTCGCGGTGACGGTGCAACCGACGCGGGGCGCGTCCTCGGATCGCTCGGATCCGAGGACGCGCCCCGGCCGCTCTCCCGGGATCCGCCCTTCGTCGTCCCGGGTCAGCCGACGGGCGTTCGCTGCTTGCGCCAGCGGGCCTTGTGGAAGATCGGTTCGACGGCGACGACGCAGAACGCGTGCATGGGCCGGTTCGTGCCATGGGGGTCGAAGAATCCGACCATGTCGCCGAGGAAGCTCTCGCCGTGCCGATGGACGTGGCTGTCCTGGGCGACTTGGTCGCCGACGGCGGTGAGCCAGTCGCCGATCCAGAACAGGAGTTCGGCGCGGGCGGTGATGATGATCGTCGCGGCGTGCTCGGCGAAGCGGGCGGGGTGGCGATCGGCTCGGCGACGGACGTCGTCGGGCCGATCGTGCGACCGTGCCGCCGGGGCGGTCACCGTCAAGGGCGCCGAGGCGCGGCGCATCCCGTGCCGCAGACCCGGCCAGTCGGAAGGCCGCAGTCCCGTGTCCTCACGGGCCAGGAGCACGGGCCGCGGCCGGGCGTCGCCGCCGCCGAGGGAGGTCACCAGTCGGTCGGCCGGCGGGACCGGGATGTGGATCGCGCTGTGCGGGCTCGTCGCGGCGACGCGGAACAGGGCGCCGAGGCGGAGGAGATCGGCGCGGTTCGCGTACAGATAGCCCACCTGGCTGTCGGGCGGGAGGACGAACGTGTTCCGGAGCATGGGACCGGTGCTCAGGATCCGGCCGAGCCCCGATCCGAGGCCGGATCCTGGTCCCGATCCGAGGTCGGGTCCGAGGCCTGATCCTGGACCGGCAATCGGGTGGCTCGTCAGTTGCAGCCGCATCCGCCCGTCGTCAACCCCCATGTGCCCAGTACAGCACGCGTGCCGGCGGCCTCAAGCTCCTTTTGCGAAGCCCCGCACCCGCATCCCTCGCCACGGAGGGCCGACGCCCGGCCCACGCACGGCTATTGACTCCCAGTCCAACAACGGCGATCCTCGTCACACCGAGTGCGCGGTCCATGACAACCGGCCCGGACGGGTCGGTCCGCGCGTCCCGGACGGTGCCCGGTGCCCGGCCGCGCCACCCCCTCACCTCGGACCCGGGTGGTGACCATGCACCAACTCCGCAGCAGCAGGCGCGGATTCGTCGCACTTCTGGCCGCACTCCTCACATTGGCCGCCATGATGCTCGCCGCTCCGGCGCCCGCGGCGCCGGGCGGGGGCGCCGGGACCGGCGAGACCGACGGGACGGGTGGGACGGGCTGGTGGACCCCGACCGCACGGCCCGTGCCCGACTCGCAGATCGACGTCACGGGCGAGCCGTTCCGCGGGACCGACGCCCAGGGCAAGGTCCGGGGCTTCGTCGACGCGCACGACCACATCATGGCCAACGAGGCCTTCGGCGGCCGACTCATCTGCGGCAAGTCCTTCTCCGCAGCCGGGATCGCGGACGCGCTGAAGGACTGCCCCGAGCACTACCCCGACGGCTCGCTCGCCATCTTCGACTTCGTCACCAAGGGCGGCGACGGCAAGCACGACCCGGTCGGCTGGCCGACCTTCAAGGACTGGCCGGCCCACGACTCGCTGACCCACCAGCAGAACTACTACGCCTGGATCGAACGCGCCTGGCGCGGCGGCCAGC
The DNA here is from genome assembly GCF_055575755.1 of Kitasatospora sp. NPDC034035. Lineage (NCBI taxonomy): Bacteria > Bacillati > Actinomycetota > Actinomycetes > Kitasatosporales > Streptomycetaceae > Kitasatospora > Kitasatospora sp. NPDC034035. The sequence continues at coordinate 66,263 of NZ_JBVISA010000039.1, forward strand.
GGGTCCTCGTCAACGACCTGGTCACCAACGGGGTGATCTGCTCGGTCTACTTCTTCAAGGACCGCAGCTGCGACGAGATGACCTCCATCCGGCTCCAGGCGCAGAAGACGTACGAGCTGCAGGCGTACGTCGACACGATGTACGGCGGGCCGGGCAAGGGCTGGTTCCGGATCGTCACCGACAGCACGCAGGCCCGCGAGGTGATCGAGCAGGGCAAGCTGGCCGTCGTCCTCGGTGTGGAGACCTCCGAGCCGTTCGGCTGCAAGCAGATCCTCGACGTCGCCCAGTGCGGAAAGGCCGACATCGACCGCGGCCTGGACGAGCTGTACGGGCTGGGCGTGCGCAGCATGTTCCTCTGCCACAAGTTCGACAACGCGCTCTGCGGGGTGCGTTTCGACGAGGGTGCGCTCGGGACGGCCATCAACGTCGGCCAGTTCCTCTCGACCGGCACCTTCTGGAAGACCGAGAAGTGCGCCGGGCCGCAGCACGACAACCCGATCGGCCTCGCCCCGGCGCCCGAGGCGCAGAAGCAGCTCCCGGCGGGGGTGGCGGTGCCGGCCTACGCCGGCGACGCGCAGTGCAACAGCCGCGGACTGACCGACCTCGGCGAGTACGCGGTGCGCGGGCTGATGAAACGCAAGATGATGCTCGAGGTCGACCACATGAGCGTCAAAGCGGCCGGGCGGTCCTTCGACATCCTGGAGTCCGAGTCCTACCCGGGCGTGCTCTCCTCGCACAGCTGGATGGACCTCGACTGGATCGAGCGGGTCTACCAGCTCGGCGGCTTCGTCGCCCAGTACATGAACGGCGCCGAGGCGTTCAGCGCGGAGGCCAAGCGCACCGACGCGCTGCGCGCCAAGTACCACGTGGGGTACGGCTACGGCACCGACATGAACGGCGTCGGCGGCTGGCCCGGCCCGCGCGGGGCGGACACCGCGAACCCGGTGCGCTACCCGTTCCGCAGCGCGGACGGCGGGTCCCTCATCGACCGCCAGACCACCGGCGCGCGCACCTGGGACATCAACACGGACGGCGCCGCGCACTACGGCCTGGTACCGGACTGGTTGGAGGACATCCGGCAGGTCGGCGGCCAGGGCGTGGTGGACGACCTCTTCCACGGAGCCGAGTCCTACCTCACCACCTGGGGGGCCTCGGAGCGGCACCGGGCCACGGTGAACCTGGCCGCGGGCCGCCCGGCCACGGCCAGCACCACCGAGTGGTGGAACCCGTTCGTCAGCTACGCGCCCGGCCGGGCGGTGGACGGCGACCCGGGTACCCGCTGGGCCAGCGAGTGGAGCGACGACCAGTGGCTCCAGGTCGACCTCGGGTCCACCAACCTCGTCGGGCGCGTCACGCTGGACTGGGAACGCGCCTACGCGCGGGCGTACCGGATCGAGGTCTCCACCGACGGAAGCAACTGGCAGCCGGTGTGGTCCACCACCACCGGCGACGGCGGCCTGGACACCGCACGGTTCGCCGGCGTCCCGGCCCGCCACGTCCGCATCCACGGGGTGCAGCGCGGCACCCAGTGGGGCTACTCGTTGCACGAGGTCGGCGTCTACAGCAGCTAGGCACCGGGCCACTGTTGGGCGGGGTCGGGGTCCGTGGGCCTCACCGCTCCCGGAACTCGCCCTCGCCCGGAGCCGACTCCCATCCGGTGCGGCCCGTCCGCGCGATCCGGCGCCGGGACCGTTCGGCCCGGTCCGTCACCTCGAACCAGACCAGCACGACGACAGCCAGGACGGCCAACCCGGCAGGTGCGAAGGCCCACACGGTACGGGAGTACAACCAGAGCAACAGGCCGAGGGCGGCCGAGCCGAGGATGGCGTACGAGAGCCCCAGCCGGCTGCCGGGCGAGCTGCGGTGGATCTCCTCGATCTGCGCAGCGGCGTCGCCCTCGGCGCCGCCGGTGAACTCGCCGGGGTCGAAGAAGTAGGGTTCGATGTCGCCCTCCTCCCAGCCCCGTTCCGCCCGGACCGCCCGCCTGCGGAAGCCGCGGCGCCGCGGGCCGTCGGGTGCCGCGTTGTACCCGCTGCTCATTCGCTCCTCCTCCTGGGGGCGCTGCGCCCGGCCCGTTGCGGTGTCGGGTTCAGCCGGCCAGCCCGCCGGCGAGCAGATCGGCCAGCATCAGCAGCTGCCGTACGTTCTGGTCGCTGAACTCCTGCCGGTCGGGGTCGTGGAAGACATCGCTCCAGGAGTCCGTCTTCGCGTCCACCGCGAGCACGCCGAGCGGTACGGTCCCTGCCTGCACCCGGACGATCACCACTGCGTCGTCCGCGGGGGTTCCGGGGACGTTGCCCCGGAAGTAGGACTTCGTGGCGGTCCGGCGGAACACCCGACCGGTGGCGACGACCTTGCGCAGGGCGCCGATCCCGAAGTCACCGGGACCGATCCGTTCCACCGGCGAGGCCGAGTCAAGGGAGCGTCCGCGGCAGGTGAAGGTCGTGGTCACCGGATTCCACGAGTAGTAGACGCCTCGACAGGAGTGGTGGATCCTGGCGGCGGCCGCTGCGACAGCCTGGTCGAGTCGCCCGCGCTCGGCGCTCGGATCCTCCGAAGCGGCCAGGAGGCCGCTGATGTTGGCGGTGAACGTGGTGCCCGGGGCGACCGCCGTCACCAACTCGTTCAGACCGCGGGACGTCTCCCGCGCCAGCGCCTCGATCTGTCCGTGCACCGTGCGCGCCCGCCGGGCCTCCACCGATCCGACCAGCAGCGTCAGCGCGGTCGTGGCGATGCCGTAGAGGATGAACTCCAGCTGACGGTCGGTGTTGGAGCCGGCCAGGGTACTGAAGACGAACGCCCCCGAACCGAACACGAAGGCGAAGAACTTCAGGGTGCCGTCGACGATCAGTGATCGCTGAGTAGCCGTCACTGCCACCCCCCACGCTCGTCCCACCGCGCTCGTCCCACCCCGCCGGGGTGCCCCCGCCCCACGATCCTAGAGAGCACGGGAGACGCCCTCAAGGCTTTTCACCGGGACCGTGGCGGGGGAGGCGTCGTGCAGCAGGCCGCCCCGGCGGCCCGGCGGCCCGGCGGCCCGGCGCCCGGCACCGCCGGTGTGCCGTGGCCGGGACGGGCGCGCCGGGCGTGCCAGACTCGCACCACCGGGTGCCGCGCACGGGCCCGGCGGTGGGCCACCGGTCCCGCCGCATGCGACGGAAGGTACGACGGCATGGCCTTCGAGGGCGCGGTCCCCGACGTCTACGAGCGGTACCTCGTGCCGCTGCTCTTCCGCCCCTACGCCCGCGACCTGGCACTGCGCCTGGCGCAGCGCCACCCCCGGGACGTGCTCGAGACCGCCGCCGGCACCGGCGCGCTCACCCGCGAGCTGGCCGCCGTCCTGCCGAGGGACACCTCGATCACCGCGACCGACCTCAGCCGGCCGATGCTCGACCGCGCGCAGGCCGTGCCGCTCGCCCGCCCGGTGCGCTGGGCCGCGGCGGACGCCATGGCACTGCCGTTCCCGGACGGCTCCTGCGACGCCGTGGTCTGCCAGTTCGGGGCCATGTTCTTCCCCGACCGCCCGCGCGCCTTCGGCGAGGCCGTCCGGGTGCTGCGGCCCGGCGGTGTCCTGTCGTTCAGCGTGTGGAACGACATCGCGGCGAACGACTTCCTCGCGGTGACCGAGGCGACCGCCGCCGAGCTCTTCCCCGCCGACCCGCCGGACTTCCTGAGCCGCATCCCGTACGGATACCACGACGCATCCGCGATCGCGCGGGACCTGGCGGACGGCGGCTTCACCAGCGTCCCGCAGATCGAGACCGTCACCGAACGGGGCCGCGCCGACTCGGCGAAGGACGTGGCGACGGCCCTGTGCCAGGGCACCCCGCTGCGCGGCGAGATCGAGGCCCGGGGCGGGCACAGCCTGGACGAGGTGACCCGGACGGTCACGGCGGCGATCGCCGACCGCTTCGGCACCGGCCCGGTCGAGGGGCCGCTCAGCGCGCTGGTGGTGACCGTCACCCGCTGACGGCCCCGGCGTTCCCGCCGGCAGACTGCGCTCCTTGAGGCGGAGAGCCTCGTGAACGACACGAGCACGTGTCGCGCCCCCACCGCACCACGTCGGAGTCCGTCGTCATGCGCTGCGGGGGTGGTGGGCACCGCGGGCGTGGTGGGAGCCGAGGTCGGTCACGGGGCCATCCGGCGCGTCGCCGTCAGCCGCCGTTGCTCGATTTGCACGCGCTTGTTGGCATGGAGGAAGGCGTGCAACTCCGAGGCCGGCGTGAAGGGCGCGATTACCAGCACTGCCGTGAAGAGCGGACCTGCCATCATCACCGTGCCGACCCAACGCGCGAAGGTGGCACATCCGTTTCGTCCGGCCCGTGAACGGCTTGTGAACGCGAGCGAGGTCCGGTACCCGTGTGGGTACCGGACCTCGTCCGACAGTGGAGCGCCAGGCCCGGGTTGCACGGACTCTCCCTACTGAAAGTAGGGCGTGCTCTGGTAGCACCGCTGACGCCTGGCGAGGAATCATCTCCCTCGCGACGAGAAGAATATTAGCAGGTCAGCAGCCCGCCGTCGAAGTCGATCACGGGGCGGCCGGGGCCCGTCCCCCCGGGCGGTGCGGTCGGGAGGGTTGTGTCCCGTGTCCGGCGGTGGTTGCCTGGGCGGGTCAACTTCCGCTACCAGGGCGGGTGATGAACGGGGAGGTAGCACATGCCGGATGTGACTGGCGGGTTCGCGAGGCTGGCTGTCACGAGTGTCGTCGTGGCGGGTGCCGCGTTCGGCCTCGCGACGCCGTCGCACGCTGCCGAGCGGGAGGTGCCGGCGTCCGCTGTCTCCGGGGCCCACGAACTCGCCGAACTCGCCGCGCCCGTGGCGCTGGGGATGGAAGCGGCGAACCAGGGGCACTACCTGTAGAACCCGAACCCGTAGGACGTGTCCGGGGTGCGGACCCGGTGGGCTGCGGCTCGTGGCCCGTGTTCTCGCCGAGTCTGTCGTCGTCGGCGGCGCGAGGGACGCCCCGAACTGACACAACCGTACGAGTAGCGCAGTGGTTGACATCGACGGTAGGGGGCCGGCGGATGAGCAGGACGCGCGGGGCACTGGTCTGGGGTGCCATCGTCGCCCAACTCCTTTTCACCGTCTCGTGGTTGGTGGGCAGTCTCGCGGAAGGCCGGCACTACCGGGTGTCTGCGGAGGGCATCAGTGACCTGGGTGCGCTGACGGCCGGTCATCCCTGGTTCGTGCTCACGGCGCAGGGCGTCGCGGGCCTGCTGACCATCGCGTTCGCCCTGTTCGCGCTGGGCCCGGCGCTGGCCTCCGGCGGCGGGAGGCGGCCGGTGGCCGCGTGGTTGGTGGCCGCCACCCCGCTGGGGCTGGACAACGTCTGGGACCTGTTCTTCCGGCTGGACTGCCGGGCGGCCGATCCCGGGTGCGTACAGAGCCTCGGTTCGGCCTCCTGGCACGCGACCGGGCACCTGGCGATCTCGTTCCTCAGCTTCCCGGTCATGGTGATCACGCCGTCCGTCCTGGCCGCCCGGTTCCGCGCCGTCCCGGCCTGGCAGGGGTACTCCGGCTTCGCGCTGGCCTTCAGCTCGGTGATGTTCATCGGGGTGATCGCCTTCATCGGACTGCACGGACACGACGGCGCCGGCTACGCGGAACGAGCCCTCGCCCTGGCCGCCTCGATCGGCCTGGTGCTGCTGGCCCTGGCGACTCGGCGGGCCCTGACCGGCTCCGCCGACCCAGGGCCCGCGCCGCTGACAACCGCCCGCGCCTGAACGGGCCGGCGGGTCACGGGCAGCAGGCCGAGCGTGTCGACCACGCTGTGCCGTTCGCGGCCGTTGATCAGTTTGCCGCCGTCGAAACCACGGAGTACTGCCAGACGCTCTCTGCCCCGGTCGTGCCAGGATGCTCGGCATGTCTGCTCGTGCACTGAGCTTCGGCGCAATCGCGGAAGCCTACGAAAGGTTCCGGCCGGGGTATCCCGCAGAGCTCTTCGACGTGGTGATGGCGTACGCGGGCCGGCCGGTTCGGACCGCCCTGGAGATCGGTGCGGGGACAGGCAAGGCAACCCGCCTGTTCACCGAGCATGGGGTCACGGTCACGGCGACGGAGCCCGACGCCGCCATGCTCGCCGAGCTGAACAAGGCCGTGCCCGCGAACGTGACGACCGTGCGGGCCGCGTTGGAGGACCTGCGGCCGGGCGAAACCCATGGGTTGGTCTATGCGGCGGCAGCCCTGCATTGGACACGCCCGGAGGGCCGGTGGCCAAGAGTGGCCGCGCTACTGGAACCGGACGGTGTGTTTGCCTCGTTCGGTGGCCCGGTTCAGCCGGCCGATCCGGCTGTCGAGGAGTCTGTGCGTGCGGCACGGGCGCCGTTCCTGGAGAGCGACGAGGTTCCGTCTCCCGACGGGACTGCTCCGGATGAGGAAATGCAGTGGCCGGGTACGGAGCTGCAGCGGTCTCCGTTGTTCCTCGACGTCCAGCAGGCCGTCATCAATCGGCGCTTGACGATGAGCGCTCCTGACTACGTCGGCTACCTGTCGACCGTCTCGGCGTACCTCCAACTGCCGCGATCGAGGCGGCAACAGACGTACGACGCGATCACGCGGGTCCTGCCCGAGACGGTCGAGATCGCCGCCGACATCATCGTCCATCTCGCGCGTCGGCGATCCGGGTAAGTTCGGCGGCCCGAGTATGTCGGCGGCCCGAGTACGTCGGCGATCCGAGGAAGGGGCGGCCCTCCTCTTCCGACCGCACCGAACTCGTGATCCGGCACGTCAGGGGATCCGGGCCTCGACGTGGGCGAGTTGGGCGGCGAGGATCTCCTCGAACGCGGCGCGGCGGTCCGCGCCGAGGGGGCGGACGTCGCGGGCGAAGTGGGCCAGGGCGGGGAAGCGTTCGGGGTCGGCGCCGAGCACCGCGACGCGGAACTGCTCCATGCCCTGTTCGTACTCCTCGGGGGTGATGGTGCTGATGCCGGCCTCGGAGGAGATCAGCGCGGCGAGGAGGGTCACGATGCGGTGGTAGCGCGCCGGGATCTCCTGGTCGGGCAGGCCGGACGTGCGCAGGGCCTGCAGCAGTTCTTCCATGACCAGCCGGGATCCGGTGCCGCCGGACCCGTAGCGTCCCCAGACCGTGGCGAGTTGGGGTTGCTCGCCGAAGGCCTCGCGCAGGCGCAGGCCAAGGGCGGTGATGCGCTGCTTCCAGTCGCACTCGGGGCGGTGGCCGTCCATGGCGGCGAGCAGGATCCGGTCGGCGACCGCGCGCAGCAGTTCGGTCTTGTTGCGGAAGTGGCGGTAGAGGCTGGAGGAGTCGGTCCCGAGCACGGCGGCGAGCTTGCGCACGCTGAACGACTCGGCGTCGCCCGTGCGCAGGAGTTCCGTCGCCGTATCCAGGATCTCCTCGGTCGACCATCGCCTTCGGCCAGTCATCTCGCCCCTCTCGTCAGGACTCAGCCTAGTCTATGCACTTGGCGTTGCACGCGGTGCGTGCATAATGAGGACAACTCAGAGGGGGAGAAGGACACATGAGCGAGACCACTACCGCCGCGCGGCCGCCGGAGCCGGACTTCTCGGCGATCACGACCGAGGAACTACTCGCCTACCGCGACGCGGAGAACCGCTTCCGGGCCTCCAACGCGGCGCGGGCGATCCTCGGAGAGCCGGACCCCGCCGCCGCCATCGACTGGCGACGGATCGCGCTGCCCGGACGCGACCTCCCGGTCCGGGTCTACCGGCCGGCGCCGCCGGGCGACGGCGAAGCCGCCGCCCGAACCGACCTGCCACTCGTGGTCCATGTCCACGGAGGCGGCTTCGTGGGCACGGCGGTGCAGTGCGACTGGACCAACAGCCACCTCGCCACCCGACTGCCCGCGCTCGTCGTCTCGGTCGAGCACCGCCTCCTCGCCCCGGACAGCCCGCTCACGGACGCCGCCGACGACGGCTGGGACGTGCTCGACCACGTGCTGCGGCACGCCGCGCAGTGGGGCGTCGACCCGGCGCGCACGGCCGTCTTCGGCGAGAGCTGCGGCGCGCTGATCAGCGCCCTGACGGCCATCCGCGCCCGGGAAGCCGGCCTGGAACTCGCGGCGCAGGTGCTGGTCAACCCCGTAGGCGACGTGACTGAGGCGATGTTCGACCACGCCTCGATGGCCGAGTACGCCTACAGCCCGACCCGGGCCCTGCCGCTACTGCGGCTCTTCCAGCGGCTCGCCGCCCCGCCGGGAACCGACGCCCGCGCACTCTCGCCGCTGCACGCGGACGACCTGAGCGGCCTCGCCCCGGCACTCGTGGTGCTGCCCACCCAGGACGCCCTCGCCGACCACGGCCGCCGCTACGCCGAGCGGCTGCGCGCGGCCGGGACTCCCGTACGGCTCTCCGAATACCCTGGCGCGAAGCACGCGTTCCTCACCCTGCCCGGCGTCGAACCTCAGGCCGAGGCCGCCCAGGCGGAGATCCTCCGGTTCCTCCGCGCGGCCCTGTCGAAGTGAGGGAGCAGGGAAGGCACCCCGCGCTCGGACCCAGGGAGCCGCCGATTAATTACTTGGCGTTCTTGGTGTGGGTTCGCCCGACGAGGTCGGCGAGGTCTGCCGCGGTGGGTGCGGTGATCGGTGCCGGGCGGGCGCGGCGGTCGAGGGCCTCCAGGATGGGGGTCATCTCGTGCAGGGCGTCGCCGACGGCGGCCGCTGGCGAGCCGAGCAGAGAGGTGAGGACCCGGATCTGGGTCTTCCAGCGGTGGCGGATGACGGTGACCAGCAGTCGGTCGGACAGCGAGAGGGGCCCGCGCCGCAGGGTGCGGTGCCGGGCGCGCTTGTGGTGCAGGCTGATCGGCGGGTGGTCGAGGAGGTACTGCTCGACCTCGGCCAGCAGGTCGGCGAACGCTCCGGTGTCCATGCCGGTGAGGGTGGGATGGTGCAGCCAGCCGGGGGCCAGGTCGTCGGGCTGGGTACGGTCTTCGCTGGTCGGGACCGGCACCCGGGCCGGCGGTTCGGGCCGCAGGGTGTAGTTCCACGTCCCGTGCCAGTCGTGCGCGGTCAGCGGCAGGGCCGCCATGACCTCGTCCAAAACCGTGACGCCGGTCGGGTAAGCGCCGGGGTCGAGTTCAGCGTGCACCGTCAGCCCGGTGCGAGTGGTGGTCGCGCCGATGGTGTTGACGATGACCTCGTGGCTGGTCAGCGGGCGTCCGCGCCAGTTGCTGCTGATCTTGGAGAAGAGGCGGTGCTCTATCTTGTTCCATTTCGAAGTTCCAGGCGGAAAATGACAGACCGTCACCTCCAGTCCAGCCGCGTGGGCGAAGTCGGCCAGTTCCTTCTTCCAGGCCCGCACACGGTAGCCGTTGGAACCGCCGGCATCTGCGGTGATCAGCAGCCGGGTCGCGCCGGGGTAGCGGTGCCGTCCCTCGCCGTGCCACCACCGGCGCAAGGTGGCGACCGCAAACGCGGCGGTGTCCCCGTCGCAGCCCACCGACACCCAGCCGGCATCGGCGGCAAGGTCGTAGATCCCGTACGGGACCGCCTTCTGGGCGTCCTTCTCGGGAAAGTCGTGGGCA